>CAYPFT010000005.1:0-49591 GCA_964410165.1 uncultured Candidatus Saccharibacteria bacterium | reverse complement strand
GCGAGTTTGTGTCCGGTTCTTGGTGGCACTTATATGATCTAAAAGCGGCAATTCATGTCTTGTCTGAAGTGTATGAAGCGCATCCGGACAAAAAAATCTGGTTCACCGAACAATGGGTGGGCAGAAATGGCGATTTTGGCGGGGACTTGGGCTGGCATGCCAAGCACGTTCTTATCGGCGCAATAAGAAACTGGGCGGAAGTCGTGTTGGAGTGGAATCTGGCGTCGGACAAAGACTTCGCGCTCCATACCACGAACGGACACGGATGGGAAAGCCTCGGCGCTGTGACTATTGACGACGGTACGGTAACGCGGAATGTTTCGTATTATCTGATCGGACACCTTTCCAAATTCGTCCCCCGCGGATCTGTTCGGGTAGATTCAAACATGCCCGATAATCTGATGAACGTCGCATTCCGGACACCCGATGGGAAAATGGTTCTCCTCGTGTGGAACGGAAGCAAAGATCGGCAGGATTTCAATATCGGCGATGGGGGCGAGTGGGCAGGAGCCAGTCTGGAGCCGGGAGCACTCGCCACGTACGTCTGGTAAAAAATTCAACCTGAAAAAGAGAGCGGCGCGTTGACAGGAAGTCAACGCGCCTTTATTTTTGTCTGTTTTTTACTCCGCCCACTCCGCGGACTCAATCCGAACGCCCTCATTTTTTCTTTTTTCTCAAATTCTTCAGTACGCTTCGGCACTTTTTTACTTCTTCTTCTTGGATTTTCGTCTTGAGACAATAAACACGTTTGAGTATTTCTTCGGAGTTCGGGTTTTCTGCCCTTTGCCGGAGGGTTTGCCCCATGCGGTTTTGGCTCTTCGCAGACCTCGTCCTTGCGCGCCTTCACCTCCTCCGTAGGGGTGATCAACCGGGTTCATGGCTGAACCGCGAACGGTCGGGCGGATACCGAGCCAGCGGGAGCGACCGGCTTTGCCGACGTTGCGGAGCTTGTGTTCGGAGTTTGAAACTTCACCGACGCAGGCCCATGAGGTCTCATGCACTTTACGGATTTCGCTCGACGGCATTTTCAGGTGTACATACGGCGCGTCTTTGGCGACGATTTCGGCGTAGTTGCCGGCACTGCGGATGAGCTTAGAGCCGCCGTTTGCCTGGATTTCTACATTGTAGACGAAAGTTCCGGCGGGGATGTTTTTGAGAGGAAGCCTGTTTCCGGCTTTGATTTCGGTATTTTCCGCGACCACAAAACTATCGCCTACCTTGAAAGATTTCGGGGCAACAACGTAGCGGCGCTCGCCGTCTTTGTAGCACACGAGGGCGATGAAGCCGGAGCGGTTCGGGTCGTATTCGATAGTTTCAATCTTTGCCGGAATGTCTTTCTTGTTATATAAAAAGTCGATGTCGCGGTATGCGCGCTTGTGTCCTCCGCCCTGATGGCGCGTAGTGATGCGCCCGTCCGCATTCCTCCCCACATCACGTTTGCGCCCTTTTGTGAGGGCCTTGTGAGGTTTTTTTGCGGTCAAGACGTTTCGATACGAAACAATCTTCGTATGGCGCATTGATGGGGTTGTAGGTCGGTGGGATTTCATAGTTTTAGCTGATTAGTTTGACTTTTATCCTAGCAGAAAGAGGGCTTTGAGTCAAATTTTTGTTCGCTGTAAAGTCTTTATCCACACGATCGTTCTCCTGCCAATAGCCTATCGTGTTACAATAAATGCATGCAAAATAGGTTCAAAGAATTTCAAGCGTGGCTTGAGACCGACCTGACACACTTTGTGGCTTTGGTGGAGGAGGGTTCTACAGTAGCGGGAGATTCGATACAGCCCGGTTTTAGCGACCACGACCTCACTATTGTCGTATCTCAAGATGTGGAGAGCGAGATGCAAGCGGTATTCAATTGGCTCAAACAACATCCTTTCGATGATACGTATTTATTCGGACCGCGGCTTGCTCACGAATTTTTAGCCGGTGATTCCTTGAATGACATCTCATTGAAGTTTCGCTCAAAGACGGTCATTGGCAGAGATGTGGTGGAGGAAAAGAAATCGCCGAACCGAGAGGCTGCCATGAAGATAGGTTTGGAGGGGCTGAAAGGTTTGGAAATTGTTTGCATGAGAAGATGGCTCAATCTTTCTCATTGGTCTTTGGATTATTGCCGAAAAAAGAATTATGAAATATTCAAGAGTTTTTTCGTTCTCTTTGCGGCAAAAATATACGGCGAAACCGGACACTATCCAACAAAAAGAGAGGATGCCGCAAATTTGATACCGCAAAAAGATCTTGCGTTAAACATACTTCTGGTGACGAACAATATCGGCAAATCCACCAAAGAAGGACAGAAACTCGCTTTCGAATCCGCCCTTGCCATTATCAGGGTACTTTGAAATTTCTCCCTTCACGTTTATTTGACAAAAAAAGTGTATTTGCTATACTGGATGTAACAGACTTGGAAGGCATCCTAAATGGGTGCCTTTCGCTTTTATAGGTCTACCCTCTCAAGTTTTTCGCGTAAGTTATTGTTGGTGAGATCCATGAATTTATCTCCGGCAAATCGTTTGATTTCTTTCGCGGTTCTGTGCCCGCGGGCAAGCACGAGCACTTCTTTTTTATCTGCTTCACGAAGGTATTTTAATACGGGCAAAAAGTCTCCATCGCCGGAAAGTATGACCACGCGGTCAAACGCCTCCTTGTCGCGCATGAGATAGAACGCCATTTCAACATCGCAATTTGCCTTACGTTTTTGATTACCCTCTTCGTCTTCGTATGTTTTTACCGGCTTCAAAACGAGTTGGAAACCGAACTTCTCAAGTTTCAGGTAGAAATACACTTGTTTCAAATGGCGATCAAGGAGTACGAGCTTGGCACTCGTCAACTCCTTTTTATTTTTCTCAACGTATTCGACAAGGTACCGTTCGAGATCTTTCAAAGAAACCGTGTCGTTGATGAGGTAATCAAATAGAAATTTGTGGATTTCTACGCCGCCGAAATAATAAATGCGGGATGCGCCGAAACGACCCCGCAGGTATTTGTAGAGCTTTTCAAAGTCAATGCTCCATCCGAGAGATTTTTTCCCTCCGTAAAAAAGATTTGAGGCGTCGATATACGTGTATGTTTTTCTTAGGACTTACGCACTGTTGCGGAAACATACGGTTTTGGTGTAGAATTTTGGTCGGTTTCTCCGCCTCTTGGCGGTGGAACCGCCAAAATTCTCTGCCAAAAGCCGAAGATGTGGCGGAGAGACCGCCAAAAGGGCGGACTCACCGACCACATCTTTCATCGGTGCGTAAGTCCTATTTCTGTCGTTTTCGATCATCATCGCTTTTTTATTGAGAAAATGCCAAACGTCGCATTGCTGTAATTTTGGCCCTTAAAATTCGTAGAATTTTTCTAGGTCAAAATTACAGCAATGCGGTGCTGGTTTAAATAAATTCTATTTTATCGCCTTTTTTAAGAAAAACGATGGCTTTTTTGTTTGCCCCCTTCACTCCTTTTCGTCCGCGACGGGTGATGTTTTTCTTCACTGCCGCGACAACATTCACCTGTGTCGGGGTGACTTTGTACACCTCTTTTACCGCCGCTTTTATTTGCGGTTTGGTGGCTCCGTCGGCCACGAGAAAAGTGTAGCCGTTCTTTTCGGAAAGCAGGGCGGACTTTTCTGTCACGCGCAAGCGAAGGAGAACGAGGGAATTTTTTTGGTTATTTAAAGTTTGTACGGACATAGTAGTATTTTATTTGGAAATTTTATCAAGCATGAATTTTACGCTTTCTTCCGGGCGAGAAATAACGAGGTATTTGTACTGAAGCACTTGCGCTGGGGTAATGTTGCGAAGTTCATCGACGGCAATGCTTTTGATGTTCGAAAAACTCTTTTCCATTTCTTTGTTTTTCGCGCCCATCGCGAAGAGTGCCGCGTTTTTGCGCTTGGTAACGAGTTGTGAGCATCCTTCCACGGTAGAGATGGCGGTCAAAATTTCCTTCGCTTCTTTGGTCTTCATGGCGGATGTTTTGATGTCGTCCACAAAAAGGATCTCGCCTTTCTTCCACTTCTCGGAAAGGACTGAGTAAAGTGCCGCGGCTTTCATTTTTTTGTTGATCTTTTTCGTGTAAATCTTTTCGTTGCGTGGGCCGTGCGTAATACCTCCGCCAACCCAGATGGGCGAGCGTCGCGATCCGTGTCGAGCCTGTCCGGTACCTTTCTGCTTCCAGGGCTTCTTGCCTCCTCCGCGAACTTCTCCACGGTCTTTGGTGTGAGCTACCGGCGTGCGCATGTTGGCCTGCTCGGAAACAACCACCTGGTGAACCAAGTCGCCGTTCCATTTCGCACCGAAAACGCTCTCGGGAAGTTCGATGGTTCCCGCTTCTTTTCCTGTTTGGTTGTAAACTGTAGCCTGCATGGTGTTGTGTTTCCTGATACTGATACTCTTTCCCGGATACTTTATCGTGCCTTAAGTTCAATCAGCGTTCCTCGACGACCTGGAACCGCGCCCTCTACGAATATCTGATTGTTTGCCGCGTCTACGGCAATTACCTTCAGGTTCTTAACGGTAATGCGGTCAGCACCCATTCGCCCTGCCATGCGCATACCCTTTGCCACGCGTCCGCCGGCACGGCCTGCCCCGCCGATAGAACCCGGCTCGCGCTCGGAGTGCTTCTGTCCGTGAGAACGCGGACCGCCCTTAAAACCATGGCGCTTCACCACGCCTTGGAATCCTTTTCCTTTTGAAAGGCCGGAAACTTCTACTTTGTCCCCTGCCGCAAAGGCGGAAACATTAATGATGTCGCCAAGATTTACTGATGACGCCGTTTCTTCTTTAAGGCGCGCCTCCCTGAGATACCGAAAAACTCCTTGCGCTTTCGTGTGTCCGAGAACCGCTTTTGAAACGTTCTTTTCTTTTCGAGCGCCATACCCGTACTGAACCGCATTATAGCCATCTTTTTCTTTCGTCTTGATCTGAACCACGGTCATTGGACCCGCGTTCACGAGAGTAACCGGATGCACTCTTCCGTCTTCATCGAAGATCTGCGTCATATTCTGTTTTTCACCCAGTATGAATTTCATGGTTTTATCTAAAAATGCGTAAATTTCAGGGATATTACAAAAACAAAAACCTCTCTACCTTCGCGAGGTTTGACTTTTATCCTAGCAGAAAGCGTGCCGGGAGTCAAATTTTTTGCTGGCGTTCGGGGTAGAAAAATCGGCGGGACATATGCCCGCCGATTACCAATGAACTTCCTTACCAAGGAAGCCTTTTAATCGTTAACCAATAACCCGCGCTCCTGTTGGCCAACACATTTGACGCTATATCGTTAAACACCACCGTAACTCTATCTTTTGGGATAAGAGTGAAACAGAGACTCTGATCCTCCGGTGACACCACGAATCTATGGTCGGACAGATCTGCAAGTACAACACGGCAGTGGTTGATGGTCACCAATTTATCTACAACAACAAAACTGCCGGCTTTGCTCATTTCGAGAGCTTCGTTTTTTGCTCTCTGGTTTTTCGGCAAATTGAACCAAGATAGAGCCAAAAAACTGACGATTAACACTACGGCTACTACTACTAAACTTTTCATTTTCCCTTCTCCTCTCTTTTTAAACACTTTCAACATCCAGTAAAGAGCTTATTACAAAGTGTTGAATTTGTCAACACCATCGCCAAAACCAAGAACACCCGAGTAAAAAGCCCGGGTGTTCTTGGTTGTTTTAATTCGCGAAAGCTTAGACCATCTTTACGTCAATGCTCACCCCTGAAGGCAAACTCAGGTTCGTGAGTGCTTCAATCACCTTCGCGTTCGGGTTGACAATGTCAATCAGGCGCTTGTGAGTGCGCATCTCGAATTGTTCGCGGGCGTCTTTGTGGACAAATGTGGAGCGGTTGACGGTGTATTTCTTAATCTCCGCCGGAAGCGGTACCGGACCAAGAACCGACGCATCATATCGCGTGGCGGTATCAATAATCTGCTTCACCGAAGAATCAAGAATTTTGTGCTCGTAGGCACGGACTCTGATGCGAAGTTTCTGCGTCTCGTCCACTTTCGGTTTTATAGCAGGCTTGGCTCTTGCTTCTTTTGAAACCTTTGCGACGGGTTTTGTAACCGGTGTGTTTTTGGTTTTTGTGGACATCTGTTTTAAGGATTACGCAACAATTTTCGTAACAACGCCGGCCCCAACGGTTCGACCTCCTTCACGGACGGCGAAGCGGTTTTTTTCTTCAAGCGCGACCGGAGCGATAAGTTTCACTTTGAACGTAACGGTGTCTCCCGGCATAACCATTTCCACTCCTTCCTTCAAGGTTACCTCTCCGGTAACGTCCGTGGTGCGGATGTAGAACTGCGGTTTATAGCCGGTGAAGAACGGCGTGTGGCGGCCTCCTTCCTCTTTCGAGAGAATGTAGACTTCGCCTTCAAATTCGGTATGTGGAGTAACGGAACCCGGTTTTGCGAGTACCTGACCGCGGGTAACGTCTTCTTTCTTGATACCGCGAACGAGTACTCCGGCGTTGTCTCCCGCCATTCCTTCCTGAAGAGACTTGTTGAACATTTCAATACCGGTAACGGTGGTCTTTACGGTGGGTTTAAGCCCGACAATCTCGATTTCCTCGCCTACCTTGATGACCCCGCGTTCAATTCGTCCGGTAACAACCGTACCGCGTCCTTCAATGGTGAAGATGTCCTCAACCGGCATGAGGAACGGCTTATCGGTTTCTCGAACCGGAATCGGAATGTAATTGTCGAGAGCATCGGCGAGCTCGAGAACTTTCTTCGCCCATTCGTCATCCAGGGAGGCGGCATTGAGCGCCTTGAGAGCTGAGCCGCGAATAACCGGGGCTTCCGCGCCGTCAAATCCCTGCTTCGTGAGGAGTTCGCGCATTTCTTCTTCCACGAGATCAATCATGTCCGGATCGTCAACCATGTCGCATTTGTTCAAGAACACGATGATTTTCGGAACGCCAACCTGCTTGGCGAGGAGAATGTGCTCGCGAGTCTGGGGCATGGCGCCGTCCGTAGCGGCGACAACGAGAATCGCACCGTCCATCTGCGCCGCGCCGGTAATCATGTTTTTGATGTAGTCGGCGTGTCCGGGAGCATCAATGTGCGCATAGTGGCGAGCATCCGTGGAATACTCGTTGTGCGAAAGAGCGATGGTAATCCCACGCGCTTTTTCCTCCGGAGCGGAGTCTATCTGGTCAACCCCCTTCAATTTCACCGTCTTCCCCGCCATGTTCAAAACATGGAGAATAGCCGCGGTAAGAGTCGTTTTGCCGTGGTCAACGTGACCGATAGTACCGACATTTACGTGCGGTTTGTCTCTCTTAAATTCTTCTGCCATAATATTGTGTTTATTTTCCGGTCACAACAAGACTCTCGAGAAGTACCTTGCCCTGACCGTAAATAAAAATTAAAACTGATAACTAATAATAAATACTTGTAAAAACATTACAAAAATGCACATTACGCAATGCGTAAGTAGTGTTAAGGTATAATAGCAAAGTGGCGGGAATAGTCAAGCCCACACATTGGGTATGGGGCTTATTTTATATTTCCTCAAGCACGCGAAGCCGGATTTCTTTCGTGTCTTGCCCCATCGGCTCCGGCAATTCTTTCATAATTTGACGAAGCGCCTCGCGAGCTTTCACAAAAGCCATCCGTCCGCTTTCCGTTTTCAGTTCCGTCTCTGTCATTTCAGCAACAGCGCCGGCTAAATTCTGCCAAAACACGTGTTCTTTCTTTTCTTCCGCGCTTCGATTGCTCCGCGGGTCAATTTTATCTTCCCACGGAGAAACCCTCGGCTCAACATCAACGATGTACGGATGCGGCTCTTTTTTATGCGACTCGTTGCCGTCCGATTCGATGCCGTACATAATTTGCTGATTCCCGAAATCTCCCCACGCATACTCGCCTTCCATATAAGACTCTTTCATGTGGGAGAGTATTCCGACATACATGTTATCAAGCTCTTCCTCCGCATGTTTATCAAATGAGGTTATCTTATCCAAACTCTCGCCGCGGATGCGATCGGTTATCGCAAAAAATGACGGCTCTCCCGAAACCGGGTCGTTGTCGAACACATAACGTGTTTTTGCCACCGGTATGCCGTACCGTTCCGCTATTTTTTGAAACTCGCCGATACGTTTTTCCCAGTACTCTCTCGCTTCAGACTCGGTGAATTCCGGCCTATCTTCAGGCATAAACTCCATTTTGCGCGCGACAAGCTCGGGATGTCCGGGTATGTCATAAAACACGCACGTATCGCCCGTAATGTCTTTTGATTTCTCCCACTCCGAGAAAGGCGGGAGCGGATTGTCCGCCGTTTTTGGCGCGAATTCTTCCATTTTTGGTTCCATTTTCCTATTTATTTCCCTGCTCTTTTTCAAATTTCATTTTCCAATCGTAAGCGAATGTACCGGGTCGATTACGAGCAAACTCATCCTCGTCATTTAGGCTTGGAACGCGAAAACCGCTCTCTGTGTAGTTTTTGGAAATAAGATCATCTCTTCGTTCTTGCGTGAAAGGTGCGCAGTAAACAACTCCGCCGCCGCCTTTCATTTTTGTTGCATAAGCGATAATTCCATTATGTATTGAGTAAGTGCCGTATTCATTCTGGTCTACGCCATACATGTCCGCCCCTGCCATGACCCAATCCCCTTCAGGTTGTCGCATTTCTACATTTTTGTACCACTCTGATTGCTCAAGTTTTTCACGTTTTCTTTCTTTATCATCTTCTTGCATCTTTCTGTAATCAACTTTTGGCGCTTCTTCGTTTCCCTTATTTGGTTCTTGACCCGAAAAAGATGGTGATTCTATACTCATATAAATATATTTATTATTTGATAATACCTTCATTTTACCCCCCATCATGAAAAGCAAGAAGGACCCGCAGGTTTTCACAACCGATTTTTAATGCTCATTCTCCATTCGGAAAGCATCTCGCTTATTTCCTCCCCGCAGATTTGTTTATACGACTCTTCCAGAGAAACATCATCCTTCAGGTTTTTGTACACTTCGATAATCTTCTTCTCGCCGTTTCTTTTCCGTAAAAATTCCACGGCGGAAAATTGCGTCAGGTAGCCGAGCTGGTCAATAAACGGTTCTTTGTTCGTGTCGCCTTTGATTTCATCCATCGTTTTCATGGACAACGGGTCGCGAATTTCCGCGATATTTTCTTTTTTCAATTTCGCGACGAATCGTTCCGTCGCTCCGTCCAACCCTGCCGTTCCTTCATGTAAAAAATACGACCGTCGAATGGCGGCGAGATCGCCGACGAGTGAATTAACGACCAGATGAGCCGTTTCGTGTTTAATCATTTTGAAGGCATCCTCCGGCAAAACGTTTAAAATATCAACATTGCAATAGACCTTCACTTCCCTCGGGTCTTCCATAAGAAAACAGTATTTCCAAGACTCCGGTCCCGATGTTTTCCCTCCGCGAAAAGAGGTGTCGTCATATATGCCGACAATGATATCAATCGGCGCTTCCACGCCCCATTCTTTTTCCAAAATTATCCCCGCTTGAACAAAGAAGTCTTTCGTTCGATTTTCAATTTCCGAGCTTATTTCACCGGTTTTTTCAAAATGAAAGTTTATGTATTTGGGGGACATGAAAAACATGTATAAAATTAGACCGCACATTTTTAAAACCAATGGTGGCTATCTCCGTTCTCCTGACCGTTCCCATGACTGACCCCATTACCCGAGCCTGCCCTCAATCTCGTTTAGTGCGAGAATTCTGCTATTGTGCATATTTTTAAGTTCCTCCGAAGAAAGATCCGCGGCATATCCATCAGGGTTGTCTCTTACTTTGATGGATTGTTCGCGCGCATGTGCAAGTACGGGAGCCAAATCAAGTGGGATATTATGTTTTTTGCAAAACAACACCTGATCCATAATCATATCTACATCCACCCGATCATAAGACAGCAAGCTCTCAACCACCTTGGAGACACCTTCAGATAACACACTGAGATCAAGCTCAACGCCATTCTCTTCCGCGGCGTCTAGGAGATTGTCCAAATTATGGACTGGCGAATCGGACCTTTTTTTAAGTTCTGCTTGCATAAGCGATGCAACATCAGGTAAACTGTCATGTGATTTTGCAAAATCTATAATCGCTGAAACTTTTTCTAATTTAACGCCATAACTGCCCAAACAATATGCTAGACCTTTTGAAACAGCATCCGAGACATCGAGCTCGGTGCTTTTGGCTACAGCTTCTTCAAAGATCTTTGTTCCCTGCGCAATATCTCCTTCTTGTAGGGCTTTCTCAAGCCCTACTTGAAGCAGCTCTCGCGACTCATTCTTCTCCGTATCATTTTCAACCGGAGATACTGAAGACGTGTTAAATGTTTCCCTCTCCATATAGTTTTAATATGTTTATTGGTAAGTAAACACATTTTGCCCTCCTGTTACGAAAAGCAAGAAAGACTTATTCGATCTCATTGAGAGAACGCACTCGGCGGACTTTTCCTTTTTGGTATTCCTGCTCCGCTTGATCAATGCTCTTGAGAAAATCAGGGCTGAACATGCCGAAATTCGCCGCCATTCTTTCAAAAGCGGCGACGTCAAGCTTTACTGAGAAATTCTTCTTTTCCGGTTCGATGTGGACGATAAATTGTGCAGTACGTGCTGTGTTCATAGCGACATTATATCCTGAAAAGCTCCAAAGTTGCAAGCAAAAACATAAAAGAGGGTTTCTTATTTCTCCAGCAACTTGATAAGCAGCCGTATTGGCGCGCCGGCAGCTCCTTTCGCGAGATGTTCGCCTTCAATGGAGGTCATGCGCGGGGCGATGTCCAAATGCACCCAGGGGTATTTTTGCGCGAACTGCGCGAGGAACGTTGCCGCCGTGATGCTTCCGCCGTATCTTGTTTTCCCGATGTTCGCCCAATCGCCGAATGTTCCTTTTATATCGTCTTCGTATTCTTCCCAAAGCGGCAGTGGCCACACGTACTCCCCGCTTTCTTCGCCGAGCTCGCGGAAAAGTTTTTCCAATTTTTCGTCTTTCGTGAAAAGCGCGGAAGCTCGTTCGCCGAGCGCCACACTTGCCGCGCCGGTGAGCGTCGCCACATCCACTACGAGCTTCGGGTTGTATTTCTCGGCATACGTGAGCGCGTCCGCAAGAATAATCCGTCCTTCCGCATCCGTGTCCAAAACCTCAATCGTTTTCCCCGACATGCTTTTCAAAATATCCCCCGGGCGATAGCTTCCACCTGACGGCATATTCTCCACCGCCGGTACAAGTGCGACGATGTTTCGCTTCAACCCAAGCTTCGCGGCAAGAATTATGGTATGAATCACCGCCGCCCCGCCCGACATGTCCATGTGCATTTCATAAATGTGGTCGCTTGATTTCAAATTGAGTCCGCCGGTATCAAACGTTACGCCTTTCCCGACAAGCACCGTCGGCGTCTCTTTTCCGCCCATTTTGTATTCCATGATGATGAACTGCGGTTCATGCTCGGAACCTTGCGCCACGCCAAGCACTCCGCCCATCTTGAGCGCTTGCATTTCCTTTTTGCCGAGAATTTTGACGCTCACCTTCGTCCCCTTCGCCGCATTTTTCGCGGCTTGCGCCAAAAGCTTCGGCGTCATTTCTCCGCCCGGCGTGTTCGCAAGCGTTCGGCATTCGTTCACCTCTTCCGCAATCTTCCGCCCTTTTTCAAAAGAAGCTTTTTCTTTTGTGTTTGCAATAATAACTTCTTCCACAAAAATCGGCGCGGGACCCGTCTTGTATTTCACAAACTCAAAATTCGCCATGTCAAAATTCGTCGCAAGAATTTCCGCAAGCTCGGCTTCGGAAATGGAGAGGTTTTTGAAAGTAAGTTCCGAAAAATCAAGAAATATCTTCCGCGCTTTATATTTCCGTGCAAGCGCGACAACCTTCCGCGCAAGCAAGATAAATTTCCGGCGCGTCATATCCCCTTTCGGCAAACTGACGCGAAGAATTTTCTTTCCGTCGACCTCCGCCAAATAATCTCCCGCGATTTTCTCGTCGCTTGCAAAAAACTCGATTTTTACGGCATCTTTCGGCTGCGTGTTGTTGAATGTGTATTTCATATTTTTAGTATTTACCGAAACAATCGTTTTACCTTTTCATAAAAATTTTCACGCGAACCGACATAGTGAATGATAACTTGCTTTTCCTGTTCATTAATCGTATATACCGCGCGATACTGCACACCGTTGCAGGAAAAATGAAGCGAATATAAAAACTGGAGGGAACCGGAAAGTTTTTCGCCCGCAAAAGGGTTTACTCTTAATGCTTCACTCGACAAAACAAGCTTCTCGCGCACAACACGCGGAAGCTTTTTGACGATGCGTTTCGCTGATGTGGTAACAATAAGTTCAAACATGGTCTTTCTATTCGAGTACCGAAGAGAGGGCTTCAACTTTCCCCTTTTTCACATCATCCAAACTCTGCTCAATATGCTTCATGAATTTCTTATCCATAAGAAGAGCGAGGCTTTCTTCGTCTGCGGGAGAGAGAAATTTCTGAAGGGTACTCAAACGCACCACGGTTTCCCGCGCCTCTTCAAAAACCACAAAAGTGGAGATTGATTTTTGTTTCATAGTAGGCATGGCTTAAATATAGCGTTTTTGGTGCTAAAAGTCAAAAAAATACCGCCCCATAGGCTATATATGGGTATATGGGGTCTGACCCCATTAGCTGACCCCATTAGCATTAGCAAGGTTGAATAAAAGCTGACCCCATTACCCAGTACAATAAAAACCCTCGTTTCTCTAAAAATTAAAATTAGAGAAACGAGGGTTAGTAAGATACGGTATGTTTTTGTTAAAAGAGCAAATACGGCGCTACCAAATCAGCATGGTTTTGCGCCCACCACACTCCGGTGCCGACACCAAGAGCAACAAGGAGGCTAATGATGGCATATCCCGTTGCACTTTCTGCCGGTATCTCAAATGGCTTCTCAATGAGATACAGAACAAAGAATGTTCCGCCGATTCCGCGAAGCGGAGCGATGTCATACACCGAACCAATATAGAGAGCCAGCATTCCCGCGATGATCGTCACCACCTGCATCAGTACGTAAGGAAAACGATTATCGTACCACTTGGTTGATGCAATCAGAAGTCCCAAAAACATGACGAAACTTCCTAGCCAATACGCTCCGCTTTCAAAAACGTGAACAAAGGGAAGAGTAATGTGTGTCATTCGTAAAAATACAAACAACAAGAGTATCGCAAATGCTGTCGAAGTGGCGTTGCCGAGGGTGTCTTCGTCTTTAAATCCAAAGGCGTAGGAAAGCGGAGTTACCCAAAGGGAAAACCCAACCAACCCCATCAGTGCGCCGATTGCTATAAAACCAATCACCGAGCTTCCATAAAGAATGGCAACGACTGACCACACGGCGAATAAAATGGAGAAAAAACGTACTTCACTTGTTTCTAAACCATGAAGGAATGCGCTTAAGGTAAGTGCGCCGGCAAAAAGAAGACAGCCGGTAAGCCCGAACCAGAGAGCATTACTTTCGGAAACAAAAAGTCCAATAAGTATGAGCCCAAAGCTTCCAACATAGGCGAGTATCTCGTACACTTCTTTCGGTATGTTCACAAAAAGGAGGATAAATTTCCCGACCCAGTTTTTGAAGAGAAAGCAGAACGCCCCTGTGCCGATTACAATTGCAAATACCCGAAGGATATTGAGCCATGTTACGTAACCCGCGGCCTTTTGTAGAATAGTAAGTTCCGAGAGTTGTGGGCAAGCGGCGAATGTCGTTGCGGCCAGGAGAGAAAATGGGAATAACAGTAAAGAGAAAAACAAGATTTTACGCTTCATTTTGTGCACCTCGTGAGGTTTGTGGTTGATGAAAAGTACCCAATCTTGAGGCTAGCATAGTTATCGCGAATCGTCAACACCCATTTCCACCCGTTTCCAAATTTCTCCCCCAACCCGCTAATTATCCCCAATTATTTAAAGCCATAAAAACGCGAAGAAGCGATACGCTGAGAGTATTATAGTAATGGGGACAGTCACCATTCTTTTGTCTTTTGTGTGTTGTAGTTTTTTTTACAAACAACATAGTTTTTATTTTATATCAATAATTACACCACACATTTTACTAAACAATGGTGGCTGTCCCCAATCCCCCCCAATCCCACAATCCCCAAATAACTGACTGGCAACTATTGATTTGAATCAAGTTTTTTTACATAAGCATCAAGCTCGCTCCCCCAAAATTCAGGTCTGTCAAAGTTATCAATCTTTTCCAAAAAAACCATTTCTTCTATATACGGCACATTGGTGGTAAATTTCAGAAAAGTAGATTTTGGTATACCTTTAAATATTCCGAGTGAATATGAAGAACCATACTTATGCTGTGCGTTCATGATCCTCGTGAATGCCATTTCTTTTTCTTCAAGCGTTTTTGCCTTCCGGTATGATTGCATTGCGTCATACACCCATCTATATATCCGTATAAGCGGGAACATCGGAGATATAATGGAACAGGTTATCCATTTTCTCTTCGATCTTTTTTCGCAGATAATCACGTTTCTGGCTGAATTCATGCCCGTTTCTCACCAAAACCTGCTCCCGAAACATCATGAGGTGCAGTTCAATCAGATCAAACCCGGTTTTTAACTCTTCTCCTTTATTCTCCTTCCTTGCCGCCGCATCCAGTTCACCGCACTCGCCCATCCATCTCAAGGCATCCTTCGGCAAATTCAACTCGTCAATCCACGGAATCCTCTCGCGCAACCTATCAACCTCAGGATGGAATTCGCTCTCCCAATACTTACCGAAGCGCACCCGCAATGAGTTTTTCTCTTCGCTTTCAGAACCACTTTTCCCAACTTCCTCCGAATTAAAATTTCTTTCCATGTTCATACATGTTGCCGTTTCTTTAATAGACATTACAATGATAACTGCCCCATATTCCCGATTCCTTAAAGGAAAGGGGTCCGACAACCGTCGTCCCTGATACTGATACTTTATGCTGATACTCCGTCCTCCCCTCTCTTCTTCGGCGCAATGCCGTTTAGCACCAAAAGTTTTTCGAAGTCAGCGCGTTCAATGGTTTCTACTCGGATGAGTTCTTCGGAGATAGCATCAAGGGCTTTTTTGTGGGTGGTGAGGACTTCGTTTGCTCGCGCCAATCCTTCCGCCATGATGCGGGAGACTTCGGCATCCACGGTTGCGGAGACTTCCTGCGAGTATTCTTTTTCTCCGGCTCTGCCGTAAATGACTTTGCCGGATGGGTCTTCGAGGGCGACGGGGCCGATTTTGTCCGACATTCCCCAGCGTGTAACCATGTTGCGGGCAAGGGCAGTGGCTACCTGGAGGTCATTTGAGGGACCGGTGGTGAGGTCGCCGAAAATCATCTGCTCCGCCGCGTATCCGCCAAGGGCTTTCGCGATATCATCGAGAAATTCTTTTCGGGTCTGCATTTTACGCTCTTCAAGCGGGAGCGTGAGAGTATAGCCGGCGGCATGCCCGCGGGAGATGATGGAGACTTTGTGCACTGGGTCGGCGAATTCGAGGACAGATGCGACAAGCGCGTGTCCGACTTCATGATAGGCG
Source organism: uncultured Candidatus Saccharibacteria bacterium (assembly GCA_964410165.1). Classification (GTDB taxonomy): domain Bacteria; phylum Patescibacteriota; class Minisyncoccia; order Phycocordibacterales; family CAIJYI01; genus CAIJYI01. The sequence continues at coordinate 34,094 of CAYPFT010000005.1, read as the reverse complement.
GTGATTTTCTTTTCTTGCTTGAGAAGCAAGTGGCTTTTGCGTTCGGGTCCGAGCATGACTTTCTCGATTGAGCGGATAAGATCGTACTGCGCCACTTTGGTGCGGTTTTCGCGCGCGGCAAGGATAGCGCCTTCGTTCATAAGGGAGTAGAGGTCTGCGCCGGAGAAACCCGGGGTGCGCTCGGCGATGACGTGAATGTTCACATCTTCGGCAAACGGTTTTTTCTCTGAGTGGATTTTAAGAATTTGTTCGCGGTCGTCCAAGTCGGGAAGGTCGAGAGTAACACGACGGTCGAAACGACCGGGACGAAGGAGTGCGGGGTCAAGCACGTCGGGACGGTTCGTCGCCGCCATGACTATCACTTTTTCGTTCGGCTCGAAACCGTCCATTTCCACGAGAATCTGATTGAGCGTCTGCTCGCGCTCGTCATTCCCGCCCCCCACACCGCCGCCGCGCACGCGCCCCACCGCATCTATTTCATCAATGAATATGATTGCCGGTGCGGCTTTCTTCGCCATCTTGAAGAGATCGCGCACGCGGGAAGCTCCCACGCCGACAAACATTTCCACAAACTCAGAGCCGGAAAGATGAAAGAACGGCACATGCGCCTCCCCCGCAACAGCCCGCGCAAGCAATGTCTTCCCCGTTCCGGGTCCGCCCATCAAAAGCACGCCCTTTGGAATCCGCGCGCCGATGTCGAGAAATTTTTTCGGACTTTTCAAAAAGTCCACTATTTCCGCCAATTCTTCTTTCGCTTCTTTCACGCCCGCAACATCTTTGAACGTAACTTTTTGGCTGGTATCATCGGGATCAATGATACGCGCCTTCGACTGTCCGAACGTGAACGCCTGCATGCCGGCGCCCTTCACTTGCCGCGATATAATCCAGAAGAAAAGGAGGATGAATATAATCGGAATGAGAATGGGAGAAAGATTGAGAACCCAAAACCAGAACCCGGTTTTGTTCTCCACCCCTATCCCCGCCGCGGAAATCTGCTCGGGCGTAACGCCGTAGTTGACGAGGGTTTGAGAAAGCGAGTCTTCGGATTCTTTTTTGGATTCCTTCTTTTCTTCGTTCTTCAATACTATATGAATATCCTCCCCTTCCACCGTCGCTTTCGCCACCTGTCCATCCTTTACGAGTACAACGAGTTCCGAGAGCGAAATATCCGCCGGTTTCTTTTTTTGCTCTTCCGATACATAGGAATAGAGCGTGATAATGACGAGAAAAACAAGAAAGACACTCACGAGATTGCTGAAAAACTGCTGTTTCGGATTCATTTCCGGCATTTTCATCCCGCTTTTGCCCCCCTTGCCGCCGCCATTTTTGCCTCCGCTTTTATGATTATGCGTATGATTGTGTTGTTCGTGATTGTCCATAATGTAGGGTATTATACCGTAAAATTTGAAAAAGGGAAATTTTTCGTTTTTTTGCGGGCAACAAAAAAGCGAGTCCAGTATGTGGACCCGCTCTGCCGTGAGGCAATTAAATTTAAAGAGCTGTACGGACAAGATTTCTATAGCGCGATTTCCACGCCGGAGAAACCTTATCCCATTCATCGGTATTTACTTCAGCCAGACCTTCCGTATTTCCCTCAAGGTGCTTCGTATGAAGAATGATTGCGCCAATCTCAACGAGATCGACTCTCTTCAAGCGAAGTCCGCTTGCTTTTACGTCCGACACTGACAGTGCTGCCAGTGTCGCGAGTTGTTTTGGAGTAGCCATTGTTTTTTACTCCATTACACAAGGTCTTCGTCATCGGTTGCCGCGGCTTGTTGTGCCGCAGCCGCCTGAACAGCACTCGTGCCTTTCGATGCTGACACCCTGCTCATAACGCGCATCATGCGGCGAAAACGCTTACGGCGTTCCGCATCTGTTTCGTTTGGCTTTTTCATGAACGCCATAACATTCTCAGGGTCGTAACCCAGTTCATTGACCGCGTAGCCTACGGGATCTGCAAGTCCGCCATCGGTTTCAAAATAGAAAAATATGAACCGTACACGCCGTTTGTTGGCACCGGTAATCATATCCTTAACTACTTGTGGATCGTACGGGGTACAGTTGTTTGCTCCGTCAGACAGGGAGATGACATCCACATCCGGAGCCATGCCAATCAACTGCTGTTGTTCCCCGGCAAATTTAAGCGAGCGTGCCGTCCCATCAAGAATCGACTCGTGCAAAGCAGTAGAGTATCCTTGTGCTGGGTCGTACTCATCAAGAGTGAGCTTCGGGAGATTTTCAATCGAATGATAATAGATATCATTTCCCGCTTGGTCCGTCCCCTTCCAAATCGGCATGATGTCGTTGGAAAACGAGGTGCCGCCGATGCGCAAAACGCTGATGTCGTCTTCGCGCGCTTCCAAAAGTGCCGGAACGAACTCGTTATTGAAGTCTTCGCGAAGCCATTTTCCAACCTCGACCATACTATAAGAACGGTCGAAGACGTAATGCACAACGCGCAATCCACCTCCCATCATGAGTTCTTCGGGCTTCACATCTTCACCGCGCACGATTGGCGCAACGATTTGCGATGCCTTGAGCTGGATAACACTGCTTGCGTCGGCGTCTTTAAAGAATGCCGCGATTGTTGGGTCTATTGTTGCCATTTTACATAACTCCTGATTGAGAAAAAAGAATGCAGAGGCGGATATGTCGTACCGCCACCACACGGTAGTGATTACGCAGATTTCTAGAGCGATTCTGCGAATGGCGTATCGTGCATAATGAACTTCACGCCGGCAGCTCTCGCTTTTGCATTCTGCTCCAGCACGTGCGGAGCATTCGGGACAATCGGCGCCGTGCCATCTTCCACGAACACCATTTTCTTGAGAAAATCGGTTCCGCTGAAGTAGTGCATGGCCTGACGCTTCATCCAGTAGTCGCAAAAATCTTCGGCAACTCCGAAGAATTCAACCGAGCGATACTCTCTGAACCCGTCCACGATGTCTTTTTGGAAGCCGGCTTGCGGATGAGTGATATTCGGTACGATACTCGGATCTTCCGAATAGCTTCCACATGAACAGAGTGGACCAAACCAGTCCGAGTCGATAATTTGACCCTTACTGACAATACCGGGGACAAAGCTTCGCAGTCCGCTTACGAAAGCGATAATTTCAACGATAAACGGATGGAACGATTCGCCGTCCGTACCGAGCTGGCAATGTTCGGCAAACGCCCACTGCACGCCCTGTCCCGTTTTCTCGAGGTACTGATTGTAAGCCACGCAGCCTTTCGGGTCAAAAATCGGCTGGACGTATCCGGCATCGATAGGCGACCCGTCATTTGGATTAAAGCAGGTTGCGCTAAAGATACCCTTTTTATCATCTGCCAAATTAAGTATTGCCGCTTTCCGTGTCCGCAAATCGAACAATTCCCCCGTCTGCGTCCGGAAATATGTCCCGTACGAAATGTGGACGGGAGGATGTCCGTCTTTGGAACGTTTCAGCCCAGCATAGTACCCGGTTATGAACCCATTGATGAGCCGCGAGGCGCAGCGGAGAACGACATTATCCGTTCCGCTAACCGGCAACCTGCCTCGGTCGCGGAAGTCCTGCTGTAAGTCCGTCAAGAATGCCATACTCGCACCTTCGGGGCGTTGCAGTAATTTATATGCCGATTCAAGACCGTGCTTGCGGGCATATTCATGCCCTTCAAGTTTTGCGCCCTCAATATCGGGAACGTAATCCATGTACGCTTTTTTCGGGTCCCAAAATTTGGGCGTGTGGATAAGCGGCATGTGCGGTGCAACTTGTTGTGTAGTAGAATCAGACATTTCTAAGTACTCCTGTGTACGTGTGAATGGAATAAGCGAGATAGCTTGGCTCACTTTTTTTTCATTTGCAGAACCGCATTGCGTCGTGCAATGCCGATCTGTTTGTTGAATCGAAACAGCCAATCCTCGGCTGTTATGATACCACGAGTGTCCTCCAAAAAATCATACTTGCCGGTAGCGAGCGTCTGTTTGACGACCCCCTCCGGAGTAACATGAAGAATACTCGACTTTTGGAACATTTTTCCCTGAATATGTTCCCAAACCTCATACCCCGTATCTCCGCTTTGCAACACATGGTCTTCCAATACCGCCCCATTGAGTCCGATGATAGAATATCGGACATTCTGCCGACCTTGGTATTTGGTGAGCCGTACTAAAAGCACGGCATCGGCGCTAAAATCCACCGCGAAGTCTTCAAGTTTCTCCCCGGAACGGAGAGATGTGAGCTTTACATCGTGATAGCTGAATTTCTCCCCTTGTTTATCTCCTGATATCACAAACCATTGCACTTCGCGGAGAGCGCGGTCATAGCCGAATATCGCTTCCCGGTCTGTTTCCGGAGTGCGGTCAACGGTAAACCAGCTCTGCGTTTGGTGCACTTGCGTTACCGGGTCTTCGGCAAACACTTTTCCGCCGAACATCCATTTACCGCACATAAGGGTATTCCCCGCTGTTCGGTACATGAAGCGCGACGACGTGTCGAACACCGCCGACCCATTCTCCAATCCGTTCGTCGTCCTATTCTCCAATAGCCGCAACGTGTTGCCGGCAATTCCATATACCTGAATCGGTATGGGTGCTTCCGCATATACATCGGGACAAACGACAAAACACGACTCAAAAAATCTATACCTCATACCCCGAAGAGCGAAGAGAGGTGTGTTGATAGTGTTTACAACTCCTCGTTCATCCAGCGTAACAATGCGGATCATTCCTGTGGCACGGCAAACCACATACAGTGTCGTGCCGACGACTTGCGTAAAAAGAATCGCTTCATGCGCCGCATAAATTTCCTTAATGACGAGCTCGAGAAGTTTTTTCATATCCACGATAGTCTTTTCCTTGCACTTCGGACAACTTTTCCGCGAGTTATGATATTCTTCCTGACACTTCGGACAAACAACCAGCTGCTGTGCAAATTCTCGCAAGAGTTTCGGTGGGAGCGCATCGTCTGTCTTTCGTTTCAATCGAAGCACAAGCGCGTGAAGCAACTCATCGCTCAATATATCAGGCGAAGGGAGAAACGCGGGGTAAGAAACGCTTGGATCAAAAATAGTAATCCCCTGTTCGGCTCGTTCTTGCAGACTGCTGGCCGTAGGATGCAAGCCCATACGAAACGGGTGAGCTCCGCGGATAGACATCAGACAAAACTCCACGGCAAATGCGAAACAATCGTGCTTGTGCGCCGGCTCGACAAATTTGCCGCGCGCATCCAGATTTGAGTACAATTCCGGATGGCAAAACATTTCCGTTGTCGCAAGACATGGATAGCCCGGATAACTCCAGCTATCGGTATCCACCCACGTGCGCTCAATTCCGTTTCCCGAAAACCTCACCATATTGGCGCCAAGGTTTACATCGCCGACAGAAAGATGGTTTTTTCTCAATACGTCCAAGTCCTCAAAAAATAGGGCGTACAAAAGAGAAATCTCTCTTAGCCCGATGGAGTTGTTGGTGCGAAACGCGGGCTCAAGAAGTTTCATTAATTTTACAAAGCCTTTCGGAACCCGCCGCATAAGATAGCCGGAGGTGTTCCCCTTGCTGTCTTGAACGGTAAGTTTCGGCACAATGAATTGATCCGGCAGTGTAATATTCAAACCCGTAACCGCCTTCACCTTCTTCGCGCGGTACGAGGCAATCTGCGCCCCGCCTTTGTCTCCCGCGTCTGCCGGATGCCAGAGCTTAACGCAGATATTGTCCGGGTCGCCGTCAAACGGATACACCGAACCTTCAGACCCGCCGCCGAGTTTTGTGTTTGGATTTTCATCGTAGGTTTTGCCATTTACTCTGTACATGACACACCGCCCATTTCAAAAGTAATTGCCGTGCAATCATCTTCCATTAAGTAGTCCCGCTCGTTGTACGTGTTGTTCAAGAGAACCTGAAGGCCAAACAGCCCCGGATGCGCTGAAAACATTTGTTCTACAAATTCCGGGTCTTTCATAAGTTCCGTTAACCCATCCGAACAAACGGCAACGCGCCGTATGTCATTCCGGTTAAAAATTCGGACGCTAAACCCTTTCCCCGGATTATTAATCGAGGATGCGGGATATTCCGGTTTATTGTTCTGGTCAATGACATCAATTTCGTCATTCACTAAAATAATACCGTCGCCGGCGGAAAAAATGACAATCTCGGCTTCATCCGCGACAAAACCAAGCAATGTCGCCGACAAATAATCAACGCGAAATCGGGTTGCAACATCCCAATCCAAACGACCGGTTTTGAGTTTCGTTAAGGCGGGCAGCAATTCTTCCGGATACCCCCAATAGAGATTACTCGGTACAACTTTTTGTGCAAGGTCCCGCAAAAACTCCGTGCAAGATTGGAACAATGCCGTCGGTATTTGCGAAAGCGGAAGCCCGGAACATAAAAATTCCTGACACCTCCCATACACGAAGACCGGCAAGAGACTCGCGCCGACTTCTGTTTTACTAAATCCGGGGAGACCGGTACAACCATCGCAGACTATGCCGACAGTATATCTTTTCCCGAAAGCCGGGATGCAGAAAGGTTCCAAAAGTACGCCGTCTTGATTATTAAAACCAAGCTGGCGATGCTTGGAACCCTGGTGTGTTGCTTTTCGTACTTTTACGTCACCCATTGTAATTTCTCCTCTGTTATTGAATTCTAGACTAGTTTTAACTGTCAAAGACCTTTCTTTTCGCCTCATAACCCGAGGCTTTTTTGAAACTCTTTAGTAACTTCCTTTTTACTATCATAGTATTGAAAGAAAGTCAAGGGTTACGACCTTGACATTAAACCTGATTTGTGATTTACTAATTTTAGCACAACAAATGGAGACATGAAATGATCATAGAAGAATATGCATTGGGGGAAAATGGCGAGATACAGGAAATTATCTCAGAGGTAAAAAATATGAAACGTATAGGTACGATTCTCCCCGGCTCAAGCGCATGTCCTGGCGGGAATGACTGCGAGTTTGATGATATCAGAAATGAATTGCGTGACCGAAACGTCGTATGGAAAGAAACGGAAGTCGGCAACGGAACCGTATTTTGGTTCTACGAATCCGAACTTTCCAAATTGCCGATTGATGCCGAACGCCAAGGAAGTAGCAAATTTCCTCAGTATCTTCCCGTTGACGAAGATTCGGGACACAGCATAGCCTGTGTCGACCGATACCTTGAAGCACACGGAGCGTAAAAAAGACAAAACCCCGGCACGGATGCCGGGGGGTATTTTTTTATTTCATTCTTAAGCCTTTTAACTTATTTCAAACCAAACATCACGCGAGATATCATTCCCATCATGCTCCAATCCACGCCCGTGTAGCCTTCAGCGAGCAGTTCGCCGAAGGTGACAACTTCGCGATACGTTCGCTCTGTTTCGCTTGCGACACCCATGCCGTCGTTGGCTGTCCGTACTACCTGCTCCATCTCATCGCCGGTTATTTCCACCGAAAAAAGATGAGCTCGATGAGTGGTGACCGTACCGGAAAGTTGGCGGGCTTCATGGATTCGAAATCTTTCAGGGCTGATAACGAGACCGGTTTCCTGAAGCGTTTCTTTCGCCGCAACATCAAGCGGGTTTGCTTTTGGGTTAAAAGATGATCCGCCCGCCACTTCCCGAATAAAGCCGTCGGATGTCGCTGAAGTGCTTCGGAATTCGCGGACAAGCACAATCTTCGTACCAAAAATCGTTTCACCCCGCTCGTACAATACGACGGCTGAAATACTTGGACGAGAAATCACAACCTCATTTGCTTTATGTATATGCGTACTTCGCCGGTGCAACTTCTCGCGCGCGGGCTATCATTGCGTCGCCAAACTGACAAGCCGCAATCTCGAAGCGATCTTGTGCCATATTTAACCCGGCATGTTCCAAATCAAGAAGCCGCCACGCGTACAGAAGTACCCGCACGGCATCGTTTACTTTGCGCCGCCCTTGTTCGTCAAAGACAAACGCCGGAACCGTTGCGCCGAGAACACTCAAAACATCAACGGGCACAACCGGAATAAACTTTTTCGTAGCCGCGTAAATATCCATATCGTAGGACACCGTCCCGCCGTTCACGGCGACCAAAAGGTCGAGATTGCTGACATACAGTTTGCAGTAATCGTCTTCGGATGAGGCAATCAGAATGGTCGGACCGTTCGGCGTGTTATCAACGTACCAAAGGTATGCCAAACATGTTGTGCCGATGATGGGGATATTCCGATTTTCCGCAACTTTCTCAAGTGTGAAATCGACGCCCATTGAAGAGCTCCCGTAGACTATGCCGGGGCGAATGGCAGGCACCCGTTGTTTCATTCCGTCAAGCGCCCGCTTCACAAGACTCCCTAAAGCGGAAACATAATGCCCATCCGGTATGTTTAACTCGCGACACCGATTCGGATTCAAGTCCGAATATCCGGAAGTCCCGAATACGAAGTCGCACTTGCCACGAAATAGCGCAGATGCCATATCAATGTCTTTCTCTTTGTAAAAAAACCGATGCGTTGGAAATCTTTTTTCAAATTGATTTCCGTTTTTGATGACTCCTTGCTGAGACAAAAGGTGTTCGCTTCCCTCGCAAGGCACCGTCAGAATGAGCTCGCTTCCTTCCTCAAAGAGAGTACGATTCCCGCAAGACATGATTTTTTTCATTTTTTCTTCCTCCGCAATTTAGTAAATTTTCAAAACAACAAATTTCATACTACACAAACTGTTTGCATTTGTCAAGTATATAGTTATATGCTATACTCCTCAACGGTTTTCGGCTTAATGCTGGGCGAAACATTTCAAGACGAGGGAAAGAAAATGATGAAAAAGTTCTTTGATTCAAACGAAACCCCGCGGGTCGTTGTGGCTGTAGATCCGTCGGATACCGACAATTTAGAATTGGCCATCGGCGCTTTGCGCTGGTTTGGACCTGACAATACTCACATTCTTTTGACGGGACGGGCGGCCATGGATCCGCGAATCGTCAAAAAATTGGCCGAAGAAATCGGCGCACGCGGAGGAAACCCCATTCGAGAAATTCCGATAACCGAGTGGTCGGCTGAATTTTCCGAGGTTTTACTTCAAGCGAGCGCGCTTCGCTTCAAAAAACTGCTTCGGCTTTTTGACTGCACCGACCAGCCAATCTTTCATGGCGGCATCGCGGCAAAACCGAAAGTTCCCCACGCGATTCACATGGACGACCTTTTCGGGTTTGGCGACATAACGGGAGAAGATGTAGGAGAAATTGAAAAAGGGCTTGTGTATACCGACGCACAGGAGACGCTTGCCGCTTCTCTCAACGAAAAACCATTCGTGGTTTTCTTGGGAGGGCCTGCGACCGGCGTTGAGCAGTTGTTGCGTTCTTACCCGCATCTGTATCAAGGCTTGCGGGGAGTCTTTGCTCAATACGCTTCTCTGGGAAATGTAAAAGGAATGCAGTGGGATGGACGAAGCGAAAGGGCGCAATTCAACGTCATGCTTGATGCCGTGGCGGGAAAAAATCTTTGCGGAGAAATTACGGAGAAGAACATACCGTTATTTTTCCTCCCAACGGATGTTACCCGGCGAAACGAAATCGGATTTGGGGTTCCCGATATGGTAGAAGGAATTCTCCGAATGAGCCCGGGAATCCAAGAACTCGCGAGACAGCGAAGAAAATGGTATGAGGCGGCGATTCGGACTCGAAACGGCGAAGTACTCCTGACTCATGACATGTCGACGTTGTTTCTGTATTTACAGCTTCAAGGAGAACTCCCTAAAGTATACGAAACGAGTCCTGCGATAATTACCGAATTTACGACCGGCGGACCCGACGAAGGAGCCATAGAGCTTGACCTCGATGTTTCTGAAAGCAATCTCGCGGTCGCGACGAAATTGATCAATCGCGATGCGTATATTGACGTCCTGCGCTCCAGTTTGCAGCCGCATTCATTCGCGCAGAAACACATTGTGATATGCGGAAGTATTGAAAGCGATGCGCCCGAAAAAGAAAGTTTGGCGTATGCGCAGAAAGTGCTTGAGGTCGTCAGTTTGCATTTACGGCAGGGACATATTGTCCATTTTGGATCGCATCCGAGCATGCAATCGATTATGAGCCTGCTTGCGCAAAATTATCCTACGCAATTGCACCAGTATCTCATTGAGCGATTTCAAGAATCTCGCATAACGGCGCTTCCGGACAACCATGTCCACATCTTTGCCACCCTTGTGGAAATGAGGAAGTCGATGCTGGAAGATAAAAACGTTGGTGTTTTTCTTCGCGGACGTACGGATATGGGCAATACCGTTGAGGGATTTTCGGGTGTTCTCTTGGAGTATCTGGCTTTCCAAATCGCAAACCCGAACGGTCTTATCGAACGCCATATAGAACTTGGGGGTGCGACGCTCCTCGTCGCCGCAATGGAATCGGTGGCGGTACTGCAACAGTGCATGGCAAAGAGCGCAGTGCTTCGGAAACAATACGGCTCGTTGTTGCAGAGCTATTAAAAACCGCGGACTTCATAAACAAAACCCCGACATGAAAGCCGGGGTTATTTTTATATCTGATTTTTTCTTTATTCCGAAACGCCTTTCGCCGCGATTGAGGAACGGGGACAGGCTAGAATTAAAGCTGTCCCCAATATTGGAAGATGAAGTATCGTTCCTGATAACGGCTTGGCTGTGTAACACAAACCAACTGGGTTTAGGAAACGGCCGCTCTCTTTGCCTCATGGGCGGCGACCGCTTGGAACTCCACGGGATTCAACTGTTGGAGAGAATCGGTCATCCAATCCCCTTCCTCTGTCGACTCCCAGAGAAAGTATTTCTCACGAAAGAAAAATACTTTTCTCTCCCCATCATAATAAGAATGAAAGTGAAGCAGTTTCCCTTCTTGTCTCACCTTGGTTCTTTCTTCGGCTCGCGCCTCCTCTATGGCAAGTCTGTACTCTATGCCCTGCCTCTCAAACAACCGTGTCTCCTCATTCATTTTGCTGAGTTGGCGCAACACTTCGGACTTCTCTCGCGAGAGCTTTCCGACGAGTGCTTCAAGGCGTTGTATTTCTCGACGTTTGATTTCCTCTCTGACCTCTCCCTCTTTTGACTCCTTACGTAACGAGACTATGCGTTGCTTGTTTTTCTCAATCTCGTTATCGATTGCCAAACGAGACTCGGCAACCTGACGGCAGTATTTTTCATCAATCGCCCTCTGCTTTTCGAGTCTCTCCGCCTTTATCGCTTCATACCTTTCTGCCGTTTCCGGCAGAAGAAACTTCGGCACTTTCGTGGTTTTGGTTTTTCCAATGGCTAAAGCCATTATTTTCTTTACGATATTCACTATCATCTCCCGATACCCCACCCATTAGATGGGGGTAAATAAACGGTATCCTATTTTTGTCCATTGGGCGAAAGTTAGGACACCACGATTCAAGCCTCGAAAGTGTACGACATTACCGTACCCTTCGATGCTTGGGAGTGGAGCCGACCAATCACCTGAAACAACTAAGTTTAGTATACATAAGTATACTGATTTGTCAATAGTAACAGTGGGACACACCCTATTGTGTTGTCCCGTCCGCTGGACGGGAGTACAACTCCTGTCTCGTGTGTTTGAATGAAATTTAGCGCCATTTAACATTCCGACGGAGATACAACCTCCGTCGGGCGACGAAAAGGTAGCGTGGAATAGCCCTGTGTATGAATCACAAGTCTGTAAGATTAAATTAGCACCTACGCACGAGCGCAAGATTTGGCGGTGAGTCCTCCCTTTTGGAGGTCTCTCCGCCAAATCTTCGGCTTTTGGCAGAGAATTTTGGCGGTTCCACCGCCAAGAGGCGGAGAAACCGACCAAAATTCTACACCAAAACCGTATGTTTCCGCAACAGTGCGTAAATCCTATTGAAAAACAAAACCCGGGCACTCCGCCCGGGTTATTTTTATATCTGATTTTTTCTTTATTCCGAAACGCCTTTCGCCGCAATGGGGAATCTTCGAGCACGGTCGAATGCTCTCGGGGTAACATTCGTCCCCGGTGGCGATTGGCGGCGCTTGTATTCATTCCGGTCAACCATTCTGGCGACCTTCTGAACCGTTGCAATATCAAACCCGCGCGCCGCAATTTCCGCGACCGATAAGTATTGCTCGACATAAAGCTTAAGAATCGGATCAAGAATTTCGTACGGAGGCAAGCTGTCTTGGTCTTTTTGGCCTGGCGCGAGTTCGGCGCTCGGCGCGCGAGTCAAAACTCTTTCGGGGATGACCGGCGAGATGGTGTTGCGATACCGAGCAAGCGCGTACACGAGCATCTTCGGTACGTCTTTAATCGGAGCAAAACCGCCCGCCATGTCGCCGTAGAGCGTCGCATACCCCACCGACATTTCGCTTTTGTTTCCGGTGGTGAGGAGGAGCTTTCCTGTTTTATTAGAGATGTACATGAGTAACGCACCGCGGGTACGAGCCTGAAGATTTTCATCCGCCACATCCGGCGTTGGAGACACAAATACAAATCGCTCGGAAAGCACATCAAGAAAAGCATGAAACGGTGTTTCAATGGGAAGGAAGGTGTACAGAACACCAAGCGCTTCCGCTTGTGTTTTCGCATCTTCATTACTCATGTCCGCCGTATACTCCGATGGCATCATGACGACTTCGACATTTTCGCTTCCCAAAGCATCGACGGCAAGCGCCGCGACAAGAGACGAATCAACACCACCCGAAAGACCGAGCAGTGCGCCTTCGAAATGGCACTTCTTTGCATAATCTCGCACCGAAAGCACGAGCGAATCGTAGAGTTGTGAAATGTCGCCGAGGTCGTTTTGGTACGGAACTTCCGGCCCCCCCGTATCAAAAACGACCACATCTTCTTCAAACACTTTCGCCGCCGCGATGCACTTCCCTTCCGCGTTCACCGCGAAACTTCTGCCGTCAAAAACGAGTTCATCGTTTCCGCCGACTTGGTTCACGTACACAACAGCGCATCCGAGGCGCTTGGCGATTCCAGAAACGAGATCAAAGCGGACATTCCCTTTCCCCCAGTAATACGGGGAAGCGTTGACGACGAAGAGTACATCAATCCCGCGTCCATGGAGGTTCGCTATCGGATTTTCGGAATACAAGTGGCGCTCGGTCGGAATTTCCGAACCATTCCAGATGTCTTCACAAATAAGTACAGCGCATTTCTCGTCATTGCATGTGAATGATCTTTCCCAATTCCATCCTTTTCCAGTCTCAAAATATCTTCTTTCGTCAAAGACATCGTAATTCGGCAAGAGTTGTTTGTCGCGAAAAAAATGAATCAGTCCATCCTGAAAAAGGACGGCGGAATTTAAAAGTGGCATACCGACATGTTCATTTTTTCGCACAGCGCCGATAAGGTATGGGGTCTTTCCGATTTGACTCCGAAGTGTGTGAAAAGCTTGGCTATGTTGCGTTACCATTTCCGGCACAAGCAATTGATCCATCGGCGGATACCCCCAGATTGCCAGCTCCGGCGCAACGACGATATCCGCGCCTCGTGCAACACCCTGAAAATATCCATCACCAATTTTAAGAACATTACCACTGAAATCGCCAACCGTCGGATTGTGCTGTATCATCGCTATTTTCATCTTCTTTTCCTCTTATGTTGTTGTCAAAAATCAAATCGCTTTCTTTCAGCACCCGACGCATGCGTCCGATTCTGAAAAAAGCGGCGGAGACACTCTCTTCTCCGCCAAATGTGTTCATTGTTTGAAAGGTCAATAGGTTAATTCCTCTGAGAGCGTGTTGGTGTATCCGCAGGCTTGCTTCACCCATTCGACCAACTCTTTCGGCCTCATTGCTTTCGCAAGATTATCCGAGAGCTTCACCGTCGCATTTCTGTTCGCTTCGACGAGTTTCATCACGAGAGAAAGCGTCGGGAAACCGAGATCGTTCGTCGCATTCGTCCCCCAGCCGAAAAATACGGGGAGGCGTCCGGAAAAATATTCCGTAATCTCAACCATTTTCTCGGCAGTCAAGCCATCACTGGCAATCATCTTTTTTGTCATCGGGTCAATCCCGCGGCGTTTCATATCCGCGATAATTTTATCGCCGCACTCAAACGGTGAACCGGAGTCCTGCCGAAATCCTTGCCATTCTTGCGCCTGTTTATTCGTCAGAGTCCGAAGAAAAAAGTCCGTTCCATAAGTGTCGGAAAGAGCAACGGAAAGTTCGTTTCCATAAAGCTCTCTCCACTTATCAAGCGCTTCGGAATGAGACCGCGCGACACACCCGGAATCATTCGGATTGAACCGAATACCGAAAACCCCCATATCAATCTCATGCGCTTCTGTCCCTTCCCCAACGAGTCCCAGAGTCCCAGTTCCATTGCATGCAACATGTTCGATGTGCCGGCGAGATTTTCGGGAATTTCGCTTGAGAATCGCTCGAGAACATGTCTTTGCCACTCGCGACTCCACCGCCTGCGTGTACCAAACTCGATAAACCTTACTTCCGGACGTGGTTTGAACACTGAAATCTTTTGCGTCAATCGCCGGTCTCCTTCATTATACACTGCCATAATCTCCTTTTTGGCAAGCCCGCGAAAGTGCGAACGGGAATGCAATTCTGATTCCGTATGAAGCACAATGGTTTCCCAAGGCGATACATGTTCCCAAAAACCGCCCGCTTCGATGATATACGCGCCGTTCTTTTTATCTTTTTCGATGAAAAGCGGCGGGGAGCCGAAACTCGGCAAGAAATTGAAGGAATTGCGGATCGTTTAAATGCGGATCCATCGCGATAAAATCAAGTTCCTTTTCCGTAAACCGAAGCGTCGATACATGGTCAAGCTCGGTGCGCAATTCGCCTTCGTCTATGGTATCCGCCAATCGAACGCTTTTGGTGCGATTAGTAGCAGTAAATTGTACCGGCACACCACGATAATAGTGAAAGATAAAACGAAGCATCGTCAGCTTGTATTTATCAATATCAAGCAATGATTGCGTGATGGGGTCATCTGTTTTTCTCTTCATTTCTCTCTCCTCTCAAGCATAAACATTAACAAAGAAACTGATCCAAACATAAACTAAAGTTTTCTCTTTGTCAAGCCTCACGCAACAAAAAAAGGAGCCGCATGACACGGCCCCCTGTCGTTAAAGAAAAAAAGTCCGGACACGGCATCGCCTTTTCCGCCTGATCTTTGTCTTACTGCGCACGAGTTCCTCGTGCTCATCGCAGAGCTCTTTTCCCTCTTTCGCTTCAAAAAACTTTTCGCATCCGTGAAATTGGCATTTCACAAAATGCTTTTTATGATGGCGCCGGAGTTCGTGCCGGCATTTTCCTTTCCTCATACGCTGTTTTCCTCCGATTGCGGTTCCCAAATAATGTCTGTTCTTGGTATAAATTCGTAATACCTCCCACTAGATTCGGATTCGAACAGGGCATCACACTCCAAGTTATCCATTATCTTTTGGATCGTGGATATTCTTTTCCATTTTGAACCCTGACAAGACTCTTGTCCCATAAGCGCTTTCACGCTCTCCCGAAAGTGAATTTCTCCGGGACCAATATAATATCGTCCGGAAATATTAACGGCATTCCCCGGCATGCACACTCCGTAGCCTCCGCAACGGGCCTCCATGCTCGCCTGAGCGCAGACCTCGCCCGAGAGAATATCGAAAAACCGAAAATATACATCGCCTTCGTTAAGTGGAATCCTTGATGGGTCCCTCGTCCCCATAAAAACCACCCTCTGGCGTCTTGCTGTGTTCGCTATCAAAGCAAAACACCCTGAAAAAATGTTTGCCGGATTTGTTATTTCTGTCATTTCAATGCCTCCAAACAAAACGATAACACACTCATAAAAAACCCAGTGTCTTTATATCATAAAGACTGTGTTTGTGTCAAGTATGTTCGTCGTAAGTCCTCACATCCCCTCTCTCCGCCAACTGGCGGAGAGAGGGGGGTTCGTGTGTAAAATCGCTCCTTTAGAAAGATATTTTTTAGGGTGTGAGGAAATACTGTTCGCCCCCCGTGACAAGCAAACCTTCGGTTGCTAATCCATATCTTCCTCTTTCTCCTTCAAAAATGAAAGGAAAGAATCGAATGTGCCGAGCATGATTTTGAACGGCGTTTCGATAATGAAGTCCATGACAAAAATAAACACGTTGAGCGCGGCGAATTTTTTAGCAAGCCACCGCCCCGTGCGGATAATGGGAAGGGTGAAAAAATTCCACAGGAGGGATGCGGCGTTTTCGTTCGGAGCGGAAATTTTCCATCGTTCCGCCTTATGCCGTATCCGCAAACCGAAGTAGCTCACGAGTGCAAGAAAGAACAGGAAAAGAATAATGCTCATCGCGCTAAAGTGCATCCACAAAAGCACACGAACGATTGTGCCGAATGTTACCGCAAAAAGAGCCGTATAGAGAAGCCCGAGAACAACAATGAAGGTTCCTCTTTTCTCCGGCGCTTTGATGTGGATGATGCGTTCTTCTTCGCCATACGCGATCTCCCTCACCTCCGCAAGCGTCCGAAGCATGTTTCTCGAATCAAGCGGACGAATCGCCTGCACCATGAGCAAAAGCAAAACGGGATGAAAGATGATGTTCACCGAAAGAGCGAAAATATCAACGGAATGATGTACGTACAGTTCGTATGGAATTTCCAGAAAAAACGCGAGGATTGACTTTGTCAACAGGAGATAAATCGCCGCATGTATCCCGCCCAACCACACCAAGTGATTCTGTTTGACATACTTCTCGGAAAGAATCTGTTTGGTTTCGGATTCCAAACGTTTGGGATCTCCAAAAACGCGTTCCGCGTCAAGTCCGTGTTTTTTTATGACCTCCCTCACGACGGAGAAACCGAGCGCTTGGTTGCGTACCGCCGCCATGATACGCCACACCAAAGGATTATCAAGGTCGTGCCGCGCTTTTACAATCGCTTTTGATACATGCGCGGCAAGCGGCAATATCCGGTCGGCGCCCTCCGCGCCTACAATCTCCGGCGCATATTTCGAAACAAGCACGTATAAAAGCGTCGGCGCGTCATCGCCAAGAATACTGCGGCGGCAGGCGATATAAAGTGATGCCCGACATTTCTTTTCCGGCACGGATGGAGAGCACCGAATAACCCCCTTAATGGCTTTATAAAAACTCTCCGTAACGGCATCATCAAGAGTGCGCGGAAACAGCACCCGATCTATCTCGCTTGCGGCGAGACTCAAAACCGTTTTTTCCGTATCCGATAATTTTCTTTTTCGTTTTCTGTTCCGGCGCCCCTCCATCGCGGCCGCAAGCATCCAATACTTGTCAATGATGCTTTGTACGTCGAGAGCGAGCATTTCCGGCACACGGTCATTTGGAAGATATTCGGCTTGGACAAGCTCCTCCAAAAACGACATGCCGATATGCTTCTCTTTTTCAAACGAAAATTTTCTTTTCAGAATCCGCTCTATGGCGCTCCGGCGAATCGTATGCTCGTCTTTGTATTCAACCATATACCGGACTTTTTCGTAAAATGCTCCGGCGCGGCTCGTGAGCTTATGTACGGATACAACCGGCCCGGGAAGCGCGAGTGGAGATTTTTCCTTCCGTAAACGTTCGAGTATTTCGATGACATGCGAAGAAACCATGCTTTAATCATACTCTCAAAACGAGCAAAAAGAAACAAAAAAAGGCCGAAAAACCACTTGGAGGTTCAACCTCCAAGTGGTTTTCTCGCCGCAATTCCCTAACAACTAAACCGCCACCGCTTCCTTTTCCGCTTTTTGCTTCTTCACCATGAGTTTTGATTTTATTTTGTCTGCGTGGATTACAAGCTCGCCGTCTTTTGCGCCGACGGAAACAATGCCGCCAAAAAGCATTCCTCTGCCTATCATCATGGTCGCAACGGGGGTCAGTATTTTGTTCTGAATGAGCCGCTTCAGCGGACGAGCGCCGTACTGCGGATTGTAGCCTTCTTTCGCTATCAGCTCAATCGCTTCGTCCGACACGCGAAGCGTGATGTCTTTTTCGGCAAGGCGCTTCCCGACAATCGCAATTTGCAATTTCACGATATTCCGAATCGCTTCGGGGGTCAAAATATCAAAAATGAGTATCTCGTCGAGGCGATTCAAAAATTCCGGACGGAAGTAATTCTTCAGCGCATCCGTTACTTTTTCTTTTGCGGCCGAATAATCCGTCTGCTCATTGTTATTTGAAAAGCCGATGGATTTCATCTTATCAATAAACTCGGATCCGATATTTGAAGTGAGGATAACGACCGTGTTCTTGAAGTTGACGACGCGGCCTTTTGCGTCCGTAAGCCGGCCATTGTCCAGCACCTGAAGAAGAATGTTAAACACTTCCGGGTGCGCTTTTTCTATTTCATCGAAAAGAAGCACGGAATAGGGTCTGTGTCGAACAAGTTCGGTAATGGCGCCGCCCTCTTCGTGTCCGACGTATCCCGGAGGCGAACCGATGATTTTTGAAACCGAGTGTTTTTCCATGTATTCGGACATGTCAATCCTAATGAGTGATTTTTCATCATTGAAGAGAAAGTTTGAGATGGCTTTTGAAAGCTCGGTCTTCCCGACGCCCGTCGGTCCGAGAAAAAGAAACGAGCCTATGGGGCGATTCGGGTCGGCAATGCCGACGCGGGAGCGCTTGATGGCGTCCGAGACCTTCGCGATCGCGGCATTCTGCCCCACCACGCGTGATTGCAAATCTTCTTCTATCTTCGCAAGCTTCGCGGCTTCTTCTTCAAGCATTTTTGAAACGGGAATGCCCGTCCATTTGGAAACCACGTCCGCAATCTCTCCTTCCGTGATCTCTTCTTTCAGAATACGCTGGGAGCTTTTGAGCTTTTTCAGCCGCAAATTCTTCGCGGCAAGATCTTTTTCAAGCGTCGGTATTTTGCCGTAACGGATTTCCGCGACGGTCGCGAGATCCGCCTGCACTTCAGCGCTTTCCGCTTCAAGGCGAAGCGCATCGAGCTGTTTTTTAACTTCGCGAATGGAGGTAAGGATGTCTTTTTCATTCTTCCAGCGCATTTCCACATCGTGCGTCTTTTCGCGCAAATCGCTTATTTCTTTATCAATATCTTTAATGCGCGCGCCGGCGTTCTTGCCATCCTCCGAACTGGCTTCTTTTTTAAGCGCTTCTTTTTCAATTTCAAGACGCAAAATCTTCCGGTGCGCGTCTTCCAGGACGGCCGGTTTCGTTTCCAGAGAAATTTTGAGCATGGAAGCCGCTTCGTCTATCAAATCCACCGCCTTATCGGGAAGAAACCGATCGCTGATATAACGGGAGCTTAAATTAACCGCCGAAAGGATGGCGTTGTCGGTAATCTTCACGCCGTGGTACAATTCGTATTTTTCTTTGAGTCCGCGCAAAATCGCCACCGCGTCTTCAATGGTTGGCTCCGGCACGAACACTGGCTGAAATCTCCTCGTGAGCGCGGCATCTTTCTCAATGTGCTTCTGATATTCTTTAAGCGTGGTGGCGCCGATGGCGCGAAGTTCCCCCCGGGCAAGAGCGGGCTTGAGCATATTGGAAGCATCAAGCGTTCCGTCGCCGCTTCCGCCCGCGCCGACGATCATGTGGATTTCATCAATAAAAAGAATGATTCTTCCTTCGGATTTCTCGATTTCTTTCATAATGGCTTTCAGCCGCTCTTCAAACTCGCCGCGGTATTTGGTGCCGGCGACGAGCGAGCCGATATCAAGCGAGACGAGCTCTTTGTTACGCAAGGATTCCGGCACATCGCCTTTCGCCATTCTGTTCGCCAGACCTTCAACGATAGCCGTTTTGCCGACGCCGGCCTCGCCGATAAGTATCGGATTGTTTTTTCCGCGACGGGAAAGAATTTGTATGATGCGGGCAATCTCGTTATCGCGGCCGATAACCGGATCGAGCTTGTCTTCATTCGCAAGCTTGGTAAGGTTCCTCGTATAGCGCGCGAGGATTTTCGGTTTTTTCACTCCGGTAACGTCGGTGATGTTGCCGTTTTTGAAATCCTGAAGGATGCGCAGAACCTCGTCTTTCCCCACCTTGAAGCGCGACATGATCTCGCGCGACTGCGGCGACATTTCCAAAAGAGACACGAAGAGATGCTCGGTTGAAATAAATTCGTCTTTCATCGAAGTCGCGGCCTTAATGGAGTTTTCCAAAACGGACGCAAGCTCCGGTGTAAGGTACATCTGATACGATGGAGAGAGAACACTGCTTGTTTCAGCCCCTTCAAGCACAGTTAAAAGAGAATCTATGAGGAGATTCTGATCGACTTCCATTTTGTCGAGAATGGCAATGACCGGCCCCTCTTCCTGCAAGATAAGCGCCGCGAGAAGATGGAGCGGATTGACATGATTCTGTCCGCGCTCAATCGCAAGTTCGTGCGCCCGGCGGATGGCTTCTTTAGCTTTGGTGGTAAAATTTTTGAATGGAGGCATAGACAGTGAATGAAAAATTAAAATTGAAAAAGTAAAAATAACCGTTATTTTTATATGCTACCAGATTGAAACCCGTTTGTCAAACACGTTCAAATGCTTTTTCGATAGTTCTCTATCGCTGAGAGAATATCCGCCGTCGGGATGGCGTACTTTTCTTCGTCCGCGCCGATGGTGTTCATACCGATGACTTTGCCGTTTATGCCGAAAAGCGGGCCGCCGCGGTCAATCTGTTTGAAAAGAATGCTCGTTACAATCTGCATCTTTGTTTTTTCGGATATGATACCCTGATACACCGTTGCCCCTTCTTTGCCGCCGAGTGCCGCGACAGACGCTCCGAGTTTCGGCTCCTCGGATGAAAAAACTACGAATGGAGTACTCGTGGCGGTTTGGTCTTTTTGATCGCGAAGAGCCACGATGGCAATGCTCGAATTTTCATCTCGGTAGACCGTTTTTGCTTTATATATTTTCCCGTTCGGAAAAACGGCGGAGTATTCGGCGTTTTCCTCAAGAACATTTTTATCCGTCACAAGCAGTCCGTCCGAAGAAACGGCAAATCCGATGCCGCGCTTCGTTGATTCTTCCGCCGCCGTTTTCCAGCTCCAGAAAGTAACCATGGCGGGAAGGTTTGTTTCCACCGCGCTTACTATCCATCCAGCTTCATTCGGATTCGCCGGCACTTTGACAATTGCCGGAGCGGGTGCTGGCAAGATAGCCTCGGGGACGACTTTTTCGATTGTTCTTTCCACTATGCGGTTCACGGTCTGCGTGATGGTCATCGGCGATTCGTTCAAAAGCGACACGACGGATACGCTCGTCGCGATAGACGCGACAAAACTCACAAGGATCGCCAAAAGTATCATTTGCTGATTGGTAAGATCTTCCATGTGTTTAATGATAGCAAAAAGAAAAAAGAAGATAAAGACAAACGCGCATTATTCCCCCTGTGCGGCGTTCTCCGTCCTCGCATCTTCCCTCATTACTCGCACGTCAAAATTACGGTATCGGACGAGCACATCGTCGAGGTATTTTGAAATGCCGATGACGCCGAAAATGGCGGCGGCAAGAAAAATCAAAAAGAGCCTGTATTTTTGGGAAAAACGGAAAAGCGTCATTTTTTCTTTCATATTTTCCCGATCCGCCGAATCGCCCGATTGTACCGCTTTTCGCAAGTCAACCACCCCTAAAACAATCGGTCTTGTTAAAATCTCTGTATCAACGCGGGTAATCAATGCCGGCTGTCGCGCAAGCGGCGCCTCTTTCCGGTTGGACAGCGCCGAAAGCCGCTCCGATTCAATCGCAAGCGCCCTCTTCACATACCGCCTGACAGACCAGACAAAGAACCAGACAAGAAGAATGAGAAAAGCGGTAATCTTGAGAACCGGACCGACCGGTATGACCCAAAAATATGCGGCGCGATAGGCCGTTTCTTGTTTATTTTCTCCAAACGCGAGCGTGGCGACGGCTTTATATCGTCCGACATCGAAAAAACTTTGCTCTCCGACCCATTCAAAAGTAAATTTGCGGATGCTTCGCGGTAGTACATTGCCAAAACCGGCTTCTTGGTTGACAAGGATTTTCCCGCGCTCTTTCCCCCACATGTTATACACCGCAATATCGCCCCGAGGAAGAAGATGGACGTTCCCCGTATTTTCAAAACGGAGATCGAAGATCGCGCGAGGTTCTTGATAGAGCATTTTTTTCGTTGAGAAAGAGCGTATGTCGCCCTTTTCTTCTATGTCCCCATTCACACGCACCAAAAAAATGGACGAGAGCTGGCTTGCGACGCGCACGGAGGATCCGCCGGTCTTCGGGGGCGGCTCCGTTCCGATAAGTATCGCGCCGTAGTGTCCGCCAGGTTCCGCATTTTCCGGCACGCGAAGCGTAAAAGGAACAGACGCGCTTCGTTCCGCGGGAATAAAAATGGGCTGTCTTGAAACATCAAACCAGCTCGCGAGCGTATATTCGCCGGCGACATCGCGGGTATCGTCGGCGGGGACAAGCTTTCCGGTCCCGCCTTCTCCTTCCGCACGAAAATTCATGACGGAGGCATACACCGTAATGTCATACGAGTTGTTGTTCACCACTTTAATGGCGCTTGACCAATTTTGCCCCGGCGTTGCCGTCATTTGAAAAATCGGAGGGGTTATGGTGATGGTCAAAGAGTTTTGGTCGGCGGCCGACGCGAAATTAAAAATGAAAAATAAAAAATGAAAAACTATAACGCAAAAGTAAAAACCGCCGCAATTTTTTAATTTTTCATTGTCGTTTTTCATTTTTCGTTTTTAACTTTTCATTTTTTAAGATTCACCACATACGCCGGTTTATCATCCGCCTTTTTTTCGCGCGGGGAAAGCCGTACCGCTTCATGGGCGACCAAAACCGGCTTTGTTTGAACGGTTTCCCGATTCGCGGAATAGGGTTGCATATCCGGTTCCGTAAAAGCAAACGCCATGGAATGAGCGAGTTTCTGCCGCCGGCCGATGATGTAGTTGTTGTACCAATACAAGACCAAAGAAAAAACTATTACCCCGAATGAAAGAAAAACGGCGAGCATTTCTTTCCAGGGAATGAGCCAAAAAAACACCGTGTCTTGAAGCGTTCCGCGCTGTTTATCGCCATACTCAACGTCAAGCAAGGCTTTGTATCTCCCGAAGCGGCTTCCCGCATCCCACGCCGATGCGAGCTGGCTCGATATATTCGGGCCAAGCGAATCCCCTTCTTGGTTTATATCAAGAGCGGCAACCTCTTCGCCGCTTCGGTTAAAAATCCGCACCTGCCCTCTCGGAGCGAGAGGCCTATTCCCGACATTTTGAATATCATACATAAAAGAAGCGATTTTGCCGGTAACGAATGTGTGCGCCGGGACAAAGCTCTTCAGCTCCAAAACTTCTTTCGCGTCGTCGAGAATCTCAACATTTACGGCGACCGATATTCCTTTCCCGAGGTTCTTCTCCGCCTCAGCCCGCGTCGAACCTTCCGAGAAAGAAATGAAGGCATGATACATTCCGGCGGAAGCGCGCAAATTCACCTGAATAAGGAGCGGTATCTCCCGCTTCTCTCCCGGCATGAGGTCAATCGCTCCTCGCGATATTTCAATCCAATTCGCAAGGGACTTTCCGAGATCGGCATCGGACGCGTTCTGAAACCCTTCGACCCCTTCCGCAGGATTGATGTTATTGACGAAAGCGTACAGGTTTATGGAGCGCGTGACGGAATTATTCATCACGCCGATTGATTCTTTCAAAATATCGCGTTGTTTCGCTTTCTCATCAAATATGAGCGGGGAAACAGAAAAAACGCCCGTCGAGGCAAAGGCGGAAAGAGGTGAAAAAACATGCGCGATAGTTGAGAGAAAAACGGCGAATCCCAGAAAACGCTTCGATGAAGAATATCTCATGGATTTTTTATCTTTCTTTTATCTTACCACACATGCAAAAATCCGAGGATGTTCATAACTCCGCACTCTACTGCTTTTTGGCGAGGAGGAGCGTGTATTCTTGGGCCTCGTTCACAAATAACTCCCAGAGATTCGGTTTCAGATTTTTGTAAGATTTCATTTTTTAGATTGAGCAAATCTTGAGGCGTAGCGAGCTACGATGAGAGATTTGTGATTGAGAAAAAATGAAAGATTGCGGAAATATGGAAGCGAAACATGGAAGTTATTTGTGAACGAGGCCTTGGGTGATGGATTGGCAGGTTGGGGGCATGGGGAAAGTATAACGGGAGAAAAGTTTTTAGAATACGGGAACGACTATGTACATGAGAGTGCTGTCATACGTTCCCGCGGCCTGCTGATTGGTAATTTGCGTTTTGTACACGATGTCTATCGCTTCATCCGTAACGCCGACGGAACTGAACGCGATTTCTTTTGAAGCGTCTTCGACTTTCGCGTAGGTGTCGTTTGTGAGAAACCGGCTTGAACCGCCAGCGAGCGTATCATCGCCCGAATGATACCCGTAGCATCCGGCGGCGGAGCCAGGACACCCCGTCGCCCACGCGGAGGGTGCGGCATTTGTTCCCGTTACTCCGAGTATTTCCGCGCCGTTGTTTGCGAGAAATCCGCTCTCCTGCCGCAGGAAAATCTGATACCCGTTCGACGCATCGGTCGTCGTGGTCAGCCGCTGTGCTCCCTCAAGCTCCGCGCCGAAAGAAAGCGTCCCGAACGGAATGCTTGTCGGCGTCGTGGTGATGTCGGTGGTAACGCCTTCCGTCGCCGTGCCGGAAGAAAGGCCGCCGACGGTAAAAGTAAGCGAACCGCCTTTGGTCGTCAAGCTGGGATAGGTTTCTCCTGTGTTTGGCGGAGCCGGCACATCATTCACGACATCGTACGCGCGAAAATAATACACGGTGTTCGGGCTTGCCCCCGATGCCTTTATTGTGAATTCATATTCCGTCGCGGCAAGCGCTACTTGCGTAAAAGTACTCGCCGTCGAAGATGCTTCATTGTGTGTCCCGCAACCGTTCCCAATGCTTGCGGCGCAGGCATCCGCATCGGAAAGTGTTTTTGTCGTAACAGTGGCATTCTCCGCCCCCGCGCCATCGGCATAACACCACGAAGAACCGCCACTGCATGTACTCGTCGCGTCAACGGTAAAGACGCCGGAAGAAAAATCGGAAAAAGTGGAAAACTGAAGTTTGAACTTTACGTTTGTCCCCGCTATATTCGCCGTTTCTTTTATGGAAAAACGGAGTTTGATGAAATTACCCTCCTCGATATTCGCCGGTGCGACATTCTCCGCGGCAAGCGCGGCGGTCGGCGTTTCGTTCGCTTCGTCATCGTACCAACGCCAATTCTGCGATTTCGGACGGAAACCGGCGGTTCTTATCGCGGGATAAAAATTGTAGCTTGAAAGCGCCGATCCGCCGCCGCCTTTCGCCATGCGAAAACAGTACGTGGTCGCGCCGGTAGCGCCGTTGTCTTCCACGTTCCAGTCATATTCCGCGTCTTCGCCGACGGCGATGATGAACGGATTTGAAGCGGTGTCATTTGATTCTTCATATGTTCCGGCGCGATCCGAAACAGAAAGTTTAAGATCGCCCGCTGTCGGCGGATCTCCGGAAAGCGCCGCGCCGTCCGCGGGCGCCGCATTAAACCCGCGCCATATTGACCCGCTCCCGGGAACGCCGATATTGTTCCAACTTGCCTCTGCGATAGCGCCGCATGTCGTTACAAGCGTTCCATATTGAAGCCGGAATGCCTGCGACGATGCCGGCGTAGCGGTGGCGGAAACCTGAACCGACATGCGTATGCGCGTCCGCTCCCCGTTCGCAAGCGGATTGTCCGCGACAGTTATTCCCGCATTCTCGCCGAGGTCGGTTGCGCCCGGCGGCCATGGATCAACAGGGAGGATGACATCGTTGTCATCATAAAAACGAAAATAATTCTGCGCGTAGAGCGGGACCGGCGCAGTGGTGAGTTCGGGACGGGACGCGTACGTATCAAGCGGCGTGCCGTCGGAAATTATCGCGCGGAAACAATACGTCGTATTCGCCGGCGCGCCGTTATCATAGAGCGCGAAATCCCATTTGCCGTCCTGCCCGGGAAGCACGGCGGCAACGGAGTTGGTGAAATTATTGAGCTCTTCGTACGTTTCCGGCACAATCGTGTCCGGAGGATGGGTCGGGTCGCTTGCATTCGCGGTGAGCGCGTTGCCGTCGTTTTTGTCCGGAGGGCCGGAGTTGTTGAAAAACGAAATCGCCGTCGCGGTCGTAACATCGGTATACGAAGACGGAGTTCCTCCGGACGGACTCGCGCAGGTACCCGTCCCCTTTCCGACGAACTGAAGTTTGAACTGAAGGCCGTTTTGAGGCAAATCGCTTCCCGCAACATGCATGAGGAGCCGCAAACGGAACGGAATACCCGCCGCGCCAAGCGTTGCAGCCTGGTCCTGACTTGCCGTAAGCGCGGCGCCGACATCGTACGAGTCGGCATTTGAAAACCATCGGTACGCCGATTGGTCGAAGGTCGGCTTCGGCTTCAGTTCAACGCCCGCCATCGCCCAGCGGTTGTTGTTGATGCTTTGTGTCATGCTGACGGCGGTACTCGCAGGAGGAGAAACGAGAGCGTTTATTCGCACCTGGCCGCCGCGGACGTTGTTGTTTGCGGTGCCGTTCGTCGTTACATCTGTTCCGTTGAGCGTATAGTTCGTTCCTGCCGTAAGCGACGGATTATTCCTCACCGCGGCATGCCCCGTCACAAGCGAATTGTCATACTGCGTAGTGAGCGAACAGGTAACGCCGTTCGCCGCGTTCGTGGTGCCGTTCGCAACGCAGGTGGCTCCGGTCGGATTATACGGACTCACGCCGGTATAAGAAGAAACGACGAGCGTCGCACGGCGCGTTGTCGAAAACGATGCCGTGATGACTTGCGATGACTGCGTTGTCGAAGAAACCGCCACCCACACTTCCACGGCCACGGTACTGCCCGCGGAAGAATTTCCCGTCACGCGAGACCACGCAAGCCCGCCGCCACCGCCTGAGACGGTTGCGTCGTTCGCCTGCGATACTCCGGCATTATACGACACCGTTGCGAGCAATACCCGATCCGTTCCCGCCGTCGAAACCGTTGCTGTAACCGATGTATTGCCCGTGCCATTGTTCCCTGTCGCGGTTTGATCGTAGCCGACGGCGGCATAAGCGCTTTCCGGACTTGACGGGAATTGCGGCTCGTTCCAGATCGGCGGCCATCCGGAAAATATCCATCCGAAAACAAGGAAAAGAATGAGAATGAATTTTGAAATTTTTCTCATTTTCGTAATCTCACAACGTCCCCGGCGGAAGCATTCCGCGCAGTGTCTTGGTGCTGAAATAAAGCGCAATGAGAAAGAGCACCGCAAGGGCTTGACGCAGAAAGAATACGCTGTCCGTGAAGCCCGGCGCATCGGAATAACCCGCGATGGCGAGATATTCAAACAGAAGAAACATTATGACGGAAACGGCGGCGTCAATTTTGATTATTTTCTTTGACCGGGGGTTGGTAAGCCCCGCAAGAATGGTGAGAGCGAGGACGGACAAGACCCCGACGACAAGATAAAATGATAAAAACTCGCGGTCCCGAACCATCGTTATTAAAAACACGATGCCGGCCGCCAAAAAAATCGCCCGGACGACATCGCCGTAGTAGTGCTCGGGTTTCGAGTCATTGTTTCCATACTCGTCCATATTTATATTGTACAACGGTCTCCAAGAAAAAGAAAACTACATATCCACCGCCGCGGCTTTCGTTTTTTCCGCAATCTGGTATTTTAATGGTATGCGGGAACAGTATGCAAAAACGCTCGTTTCAAAAAAAGGCGATCATCAAAAAACAAGCCTTGCTGAGAAAAGCGCTTATTTTCTTTTCGCCGGCGCGGTGAGTACGCTTATCGCGTTCATTTCTCTCTTGTTTATTTTCATTCTTGTCTCTCTCCTTGCCGGCGACCCCATCCCCGGAGTAGTCATTCCGGAGAAAATTCCGACGTGGGGCGCCGCCGTTATTCTTCTCGCCGTCTATTACGCGCTTGTTTTCCCTCTGAAAGCCCTTCGCTTCAAATTCTCTCTCCGCCGCAATCGGTACGCTCTTTACCGCACGCAAAACGCACCCGAACACGGCGATGCCACGCTCTGGTTCGCTCTTTTTATATTATTGTTTTGGTACGCTTCAGAACACAAAACGGAACTCTCCGCGTACCTCGGAAATTTCCCGCTCTGGTGGCGAAACTTTGTGGACACGGTCGGCCCGTGGTTTTTTCAGTGAATGACTCACCTTACGCACACGTAAAAGATTTGGCGGTGAGTCTGCCACACGGGTACTTCCATTTTCTAATCGCTTCGCTCAAGAAAATCAGGTCGCGCCCTTTTGGAGGTCTCACCGCCAAATCTTCGGCTTCCGACTTCTGAATTTTGGCGGACTCACCTCCAAGCGGAGGAGAGTCCGCCAAAATTCCAATGGTGGAGTCAAGAAGGGTCATACTCATGCGTAAGGTAAGTGAATGACGTAGTTTTTAGAACGAAGGAAGAGAGTTAATTTTTTGCTTGCTCTTCCTCAATTGCTTGAATAATGGCTTCAATCATTTCTGTTTGATCACCGAAGGGATAGATGAGTTTCTCTACTTCCTTTTCAGGGAACTTCTCGAACGTTTTGTGTCGTTTTAATAACTCCTCCACCCTCGGGACAACCCTGTTATTATGAGCCCGCACCATCTCAAGTGCGCGAGGGTATAAAATTGCAAGCTTCTCTTCATGGGACGGTTCTTTTTCATTTGTTAACACATCTTTCTCCGGAGTGTCTTTTTTGGCTAAAGCCATCGGGTCTATTTCATGTTTCGGCATACTATCAGCAAAAATTATTCTAATAATTTACAAAATAACGAATGGACGCGCTGTCGCGAAGAGCTTCCAAAAAGCTCCCCGCGGCGCTGTTGAGCTTCTGCGAGCGGAGCTGTTCTTTCGCTTGTTCTTTGTATTCCTCCTCTTTTCCTTTCGGAACGGTTATTTTGCCGGCGGCAAGAAGCGCGGCAACTTCTTCATCGGTAACGGCTATTTTATCGGCAAGGAGCTTTTCGAGTTCCTTCTGAAGAATGATTTCTCTTTCCATATCCTTCTTCGTTATGCCCTGCGACGCAAGGACTTGTTCAAGCGTCCCCCCTTGGGTCTTTATCTGATTTTCTATTTTCGCTATTTCCGCGGCCACTTCGTCTTTTGTAACTTCAATCCCTTGTTTGCGCGCTTCGTCGCCGAGCAGTTTCTTCGTAATAATGGCCTCGAGCGTCTGTTTTCCGGAAGACCTTTCGAGTTCATGGATCACGGAAATCCGGCTGACCGGAGAACCGTTGACCGTTGCGGCGATAAACCAGCCTTTCATATAAAAGACAAGCGCGGCGAGTATAATAACAAGGGCAATGATGAACGCCGTTTTCACGCTGATGCCTTTTAGCCGGTTCGACACCGCAAGAGATACGGCTTTTTTCTCTTCAATCGTCATTTCCGTTGATTCTTCGCGTTCGGTTTCCGCGCCACCTTCTTTTTTTTCTTCGGTGATTATGTCCATAAAATAATGTTTCCTCTAAAATTTGTAATATATGAAGTATACCATGCCTGTGCCGGCAAACAAAAGGAAAAAGGCAAAAAAGCCGGAGCAGATTTCCGTGGCGCCTTTTCGTTGACAAAAACATTGCCCTCTGCTATACTCAATAGCGAAAAGGAGTCGATTTCCTCAAACATGAAGTGTCTTTCGAAGAAACTTAGGTTTGTGTCTTACTATATAAACAATACAGTTCAATGACTGGAGTAATCAAAAGCCTCAAGGACAAAGGATTCGGTTTTATTACCGCAGACGGCCTTGAAAAGGATTTGTTCTTCCACATGAATGCTCTTGTTGATGTTCATTTCGATGACCTCAACGAGGGAGACAAAGTGTCTTTCGACACCGAAGAGTCTCCGAAGGGCTTGAATGCGGTGAACGTACGGCGCGCTTAAACCGCGTTTGTCGGATCCAAACTAAAACAGCCGCCCATATCGGGCGGCTGTTTTGGTTTTGTCTTCCTTTTGACCTTCAAAATGGAATTTCCAACAACTGTATGCAAGGTGAACAGATAAAGGCATTAAATAGTCCCGCTATATACACTGATATGCGTATATCCCGCAGTTACTTGTCCTCCATCCATCGCCATAAAAATTATCGACACATTGCGGGTTACTAAAATCATGGCTCCTGTAACTGCTATATCCCGATGGGCAGGAACATCCGCCCGTACGCGGATTCCCCCATCGACAGCTTCCATCAAGATTTTTAACATAAATCCCTCCAAAAGTTTTTATGCTGTTTATTCTCATGTCCACATAATCCTTCGTCGTCAACACTTTGCCGTTATCGCTCAATACGGTGGAGCTTATGGTCTGCGCCTTCTTTGCAATAAGCCAATTATCAAGAAACAAATTCCCCGCTTTCTCCTGCGTGGCGGCGCCGACGTTGATCGGCGGAGGGATATTGTTGAACGGAGGAGTTCCCGCCGGCGGCGCCCAGTTGGCAAGAGCCGAACCGATGGCGGCGGAAAAGATGAAGGAGAGGACGGCGACGCGAACGAGGTTTTTTATTTTTTCAGTCATAAAAAAATTGTTGTTAACGGTATTGTTAATTTCTTTTAATTATACCCCCCCTCATCGTTCGGGCAACGTGATAGATTGGGAAGTTATCCACATCTAAAAAACACGATGCGATATATTATATCGTATCGTGCTTTTTATCTTCACGCTTACTTCTTCTTTGCCGTGGCGGACTTTTTCGGTTTGGATTCTTTTGCTTCTTTCGCCGCCTTCGCTTTCGCCGGTGTTTTTCCGGTCGCTTTATCAAGCGCTTTTTTCAACAGAACGGCATCAACGCTCTTTTTTTCTTCTTTCTTTTCGCTTTCCGCCAAAACGGGTTTCGCGCCGGCTCCGGTAAAAGACTCGAACATTTTTGTCAGCCGGTCAAGTTTCAGATTGACTTCGCGAAGTTCGCGCCTCAAGCCATCGTTATGCTCACCGCCTTTGCTCCCATAATGTACCCGGGCGGGAACGCGGTCGCCGCTTGCTCCGCCTCTTTTTGCGCTAAAGCAGTCATTGCAAAAGACGGGCTTCCCGCTCACGGGACGGAAAGGCACCTCGCATCGCTTCCCGCATTCACTGCAGATTGCCTGATGCTTCATCGGTTCTTTGTTTCCGGAGTCGCGACCGCTCCAGTCTTTCTTTTGAAAACCCCGGTGTTCGCCATCTCTCCCGCCTGACCTAAAACCTCCCTTCTCTTCTCGATTGAAATTTCCCATACAGGTTACATTTTTTTAGTTTTTAAGAGTAAGCACACTTTACCATATTTTCTAAAAAAATGCAAGTTTCACTGGTGTACCTCCTCACACCCCACCTCAGTCCTCCCTTACAGGGACTGTACACCTTTTGGACATTTTATTTCGCGTTGCTCATAAAATATCTCAAAAGGTCTTGCGGAACGGGTCCCTTCCCGTTTCTCACCCTCTAAAGAGAGGGAGGAGGCACGACGTCCGGCGTCCTCTCCCCCTTTTCAAAGGGGGAGTCCGCCAGCTGGCGGAGAGAGGGGGTTCGTGTGCAGTATCACTCTTTAAAACAAAGATATTTTTAGGGTGTGAGGACTTACTCACTGGTACTGTATATATATCGGCCGCGGCTTCAAGTTAAGAATCTCCGCCGGGGTGAGTATGCGGGCGCCCGAGTCGCGGAGGTCGTTTTTGTAAAAGAGTTTGAAACCGGCAAACTGTACCGGCTCGTAATAAATGACCTGGTTGTACGTGTTAAGTTTTTTTGCGGGATTCCCCCATCCGTCCATGTTCATAACGATCTGCGCTTCAGGCAGTGGCTTGATCTGTTTATAGTTAGTCACCATATCTTCGGTAAAACGATGGACGACGAGTATCTTCGGCGGCAGATTGTTTTCTCTCACAAGCCACGCGAGATATTCCGCCGCATAATTTATATCCGCCGCATCCATCGCGCCGATGACCGTGCCGGGGCGCTTCCCCGTTTTCATGGAAAACTCCGGGTCAATCCCGAGATGCACATTCGGCATGGTAAGATATTTTTCAAGAAGTGACAGTTCTTTTTCAATCGTGCTTTTCCCGACCTGTATGTCCAAAAATACGATAGCGCCGATTTTTTCCGCCATCCGAAGCACTTCATCTATTTGACTGTCCGGCATGCGAAGACGGTACTTGCCGTCTTTTCCCGCACTCTCCTGCGCCGTAACCGCTATGTAATGAAGAGCCGGAATCACGGGAGTGTTCGGGTCTGCTTTTTTCCATGTTTCCACCTCGCCTAAAAGCTTTGCGAGCATCGCCTCTTCAGGATATTCTCCAAGAACCCCCATGCCTTTTGAGAGCAGGTTTCCGTAATAGGCCACGATGCGAGAAAAAGGCAGGATAGCTCCGGCGTTCGGATAGGGCGTTTTCGCGGGCCACATTCTCGGAGTCGTCGAGGCTGTGGTACTCGCGTAGTTTGCAAGCTCGATCATTTTCGCATCGTAGAGCGCGGTATCCAAAAGAAAGAGTACGGGTTCGGGAGCCTTGGCGGGAAGTTTTTTTGCTTCTCCTTTTATTCCCGTCAAGCGCGGGGGTGTTGGATCATCTGTAACATAAGAAACGCTTCCCCTTTCATTTATAAAAACGCCTGCCGCGGTAAATGTGAAAAGAGCGAGAATGCTTATAAGAAAAAACCGCCGCCGATGAGAAGATTCCGGTTTCATTCCCTATTTATAGCATATTTTCCGCAATATACCGAAAGCGACGGCTATTGGTTTGCTCTTGGGACATGACCCCGTTACTTTATTGCTATTACCAAAATAAGCCGCCCCAACCTTTCGGTATTCTGGCGGCAAGCGCGAAAACTTGGACGCTTATTCTTCTCTAAAGAAAGAGGAATTAAAGGCGACGCCCGGAAATTCCCGAAGAAAAACATCTGTGCGCCAGTCATGGGCATCTATTTTTTCAACCGTATAGGATACTCCAGATGTGAGGTATTTTTGTGCGACCTCCTGGTCTGTTTCGTTGCAGTTCTTTGGGTAAGCAAAAATAATGCGTGTGCCGGGTTTTGCGTCAATGTTCATTGTTTCGCTTTCGCCAATTTTCCTCTGTCCCGGGAGTTCTTTTGATCCAATGTTTTGTTGTTCTGAAAATTGTTCCATAGTTTTATAGTTTATTGTTAGTAACCTTGTGGTAATTGTAATATATATCTGAAATCAATACAACATATTGTATAAGATATTGGGGTCAGCTATTGGGGTCAGACCCGTTATTGTATAATAATATGTGTTGTAATTATACCCTCTTCGGTCGTCCCGGATTTCGCACTGTCGACAAAAGGTCAAACTCTTTTACCGTGTCCAGCACCCAATCTTCGTCCCCGAACGGCTTGCCTTTGCTTATACATCCTCGAATTATTTCTTTGGTTTCTTCTTCCTCTTTTTCGTTTATTTCCGCGAGGTAATTTGCCGGCGGCGGAATCAGCCACTCCGAGAGAAGCTTCTTTTGCTTCGCCGTCCCCTCTGCCCTTCTCCATAAAGAAGACCACCGCCAATCTTCCGCCCGCTCCACCAGTTTCGCCCGCAATGGGTTTCGTTCCACGTATCTACAAAGCTGCATAAAATACGAATCTTCCTGAACAAGAAAAGATTTGTATCGCCCTTGATACAAATGCCCGGAACCGATGGTTTTATGCGCTACGTGCCATTTGCGGGTATGGGTGGTGGTGAGCCATTTCATAAACTGCGACATGTCCCCATCTTTTGTCGGATACAATACCAAGTGCCAGTGATTTGGCATTATGCAGTAGGAGAGGACGCGCATTCCGATAAGTTCTTTCGCTTCTTCCAGCAACTCTTCAAAAAGCAGGTAATCCTTATCCGTTTCAAATATTTTTGCTCGGGCATTGGCACGGTTTATGACGTGGTAAATATGATCACCGAGGTCTATTCTTTCTTGTCGCGGCATAGGAGTTTATTATACCATACTTTTTTGATTTATATGGGGTCTGACCCCATTAGCGGTCTGTCTTTTGCCGGATACAATACCAAGTGCCAGTGATTCGGCATTATGCAGTAGGAAAGGATGCGCATACCGATGAGTTCTTTCGCTTCTTCCAGTAACTCTTCAAAAAGCAGATAATCCTTATCCGTTTCAAATATTTTCGCCCGCGCATTGGCACGGTTTATGACGTGGTAAATATGATCACCGAGGTCTATTCTTTCTTGTCGCGGCATAGGAGTTTATTATACCATACTTTTTTGATTTATATGGGGTCTGACCCCATTAG
>CAYPFT010000004.1:0-51466 GCA_964410165.1 uncultured Candidatus Saccharibacteria bacterium | reverse complement strand
AGACCGCCAAAGGGCGGACTCACCGACCACATCTTTCATCGGTGCGTAAGTCCTAATAAAATTACAGCGATTGCAAAAGCGCCGATGTGATGAAAGTTTCTATGAATGACGCTACCGCGAGAAGCGGGAGGACTATTTTTACCATTTCGCGCATAATGCGATAGAAGAGGGGTTTGAAGGGATCGCGGTGGCGGAGATGGCGGTAATACTTTCGGCCGAGACGGAGGCCGTAAGCACCGGCGATGAGAAATGCGGGAACCTCGATGATGCCGTGAGGGGCGGTGCCGACGAAGAGGAATTCCACCCCCTTCCCCGCGATGATAACCGAAGAAGTCACACCGATAAGCAAGCCGTTCACCGCAAGAAAAAGTACCGGAACGATGCCGAAAAATGTCCCGAGTATTGTCATGGCAAACGCTTTTACCGCGTTGTTCGCGAAGATGAAGAGAAACATGGCGACCGCATTTATATCCTTCAACGCGCCGAGGTCTTTTGAAAGTTTTTCCACAAGGTCAAGCGCCTCTGTCTTATGGATTTGCCCCGAATAATACCCGAGCCATAAAGAACCCAGGAAAACAATTCCAAGGAAGATAAGCGGCTTCTTGATCTCTCGTAAAAAATGCAGGTTCATCGGATCATTTTTCCCAGTTAATCGATCCTGCGGCGCCCCATTCGGACAACGCGCGGGCAATCTCTCCCGGCAATACCGGCGCCTGAAGGATGCCGGCAAGTGGTATCCATCGAAACAGTATCTCGTCTTCAACAGACAAAACTTCTTCGTTTCCGGAAAAAACGCCGGGGAGTTCAAAGTAAATGTTGAGTTCGTGGTGCGATTCGTTCTCCTGAGTGAAGATGTTTTCTCCCGCTCCGGCGAAACGAAACTCCGCTTCACTCACATCAACGCCCGTCTCTTCGTAGATTTCGCGTATCAGCGCGGCAGTGGCGGTTTCGCCGAACTCGACATGCCCGCCGGGCAAATAAAAATACTTGGCGCTTTTCGGGGCGCAAAAAAGCATTTGTGAGCGCGTTTCATCAAGGATTATGGCGCGCGCGATAACTTCTATAGTGCCGGTATGTGAGGCATTCATGGAGGCTCTTCATTACGTTCGAATTTTATACATGGAATCACCCGGGTCGGCCCCGTTTCCGAAAAAAATGCCATAGAGAGACTCGAGCCCCGCGCATATGAGCATGAGCAACGCCAAATCAAAAACAAAAGTCGCTCCGGAAAAATATCCTTCAATGCAGTTGGCATCGCCCGGCGCACAGAACTTTTCAAAATAGAACGGAAGCGGAAAGCCTCTGCCGTAATTACAGCCGCTCAAGGTGCAAGAATCGTACAAAGGATTATGAACAAAGTACGTAAGGATACCGAGGATGGCCCCGTAGAAAAGACTTTTGCTGTGCTTTGAAATAAACTGCATGATTGAAATAATTGTTCTATTCGGATACCGTAACTTTCTTTATACTGACCGGTTCAATGGGCTTATCGTTCGCTCCTGTTTTTACGCCGCCGATTTCATCCACCGTTTCCTGCCCCGATACGACTTTGCCGAATATCGTGTAGTTATTCGGGAGCGGGTAGTCCTCGAGCATGATGAAAAATTGACTGCCATTCGTGTTTGGACCGGCATTCGCCATGGCAACCACGCCTTTTTTGTATCCCGCTTTGTATGAAGGCGTATTCGGATCAAGTTCATCGGCGAACGCATACCCCGGACCGCCCGCGCCGGTGCCGGTCGGATCTCCGCCCTGGATCATAAAACCTTTGATAACGCGGTGAAAAATGACATTGTCGTAAAAGCCTTTTTTGGCAAGCGTGATAAAGTTTTCTACCGTTTTCGGGGCATCGTCATTATACGTTTGGAAGACGATAGCGCCGTGATTGGTTTCTATGGTAATGGTATTCATGTGTTTTTGATTATTATTTTCGGACGCCGTTCGTGTTTTCGTCGGCGCTTGCGGTTCGCCGCCGGCGGCGGTCTCCGAGGCGCTTCGTGCGCCTATCGTTTCCAAAGAAGGCGCCTCGGCCGATTCTTGCGAAGAAAAATACCACGCCATCGCCCCGAAAACGAGAAGTATGCCAAGTAAGATAGAAAAATATTTTCTCATAATAGCTCCAGTATACCCTATTCTTTCCCGTAGCGCTACTCTCTCTAAAGTCTTCTCTCTATTTCTCGATAATTTTATAGGGGATGATGAGTTTGAATTTTCCTGTCTTCGGATCATTTGGTATATCGCTCGCCTCTTCCACCGTAAAGACGACCGATGCGTCAAGTTTTTTTTCTTTCAATATCTGTCCCATGCGAAATGCGGCGGCTTGGATTATTTTCTCTTTTTGGCTTGGATCTTCCAGTACCGCTTTCATGACAAGAGAATTTTTTCCGCTCTGCACAAACTGAAATTTTGTAATGCCGGAGACGAAAAATTCAACCAAAAGAATCGGGTGGAGATAGTCTAACATCCCGCGCTCGTTCTCAAACCACAAAAAGTCTTCGGATCGTCCCGCAATGGTCTTGAGTACGGGAAACGGCGACCCGCAGGGACAAGTTCCTTCATCTATCACGAGTTCATCATTCATCCGGTATCGAATGAGCGGTTCGGTATAATTATAGAGATTGGTAAGAACAAGATTCCCCGCCTCCCCTCTCGGCACGGCGTTTCCGTCTTTTCCGAGAAGTTCAAACCGATGCCAATCCGTAAAAAGATGGAGCGAATGTTTCGCGTCGCACTCGGCACCCATGCAAAGCGATTCCGAAGAGGCGTAAAAATTCGTCGGAGAAACGCCGAACGCCTTCTCTATGGTCGCGCGCATTTCGGAAGTGAGCGTGTCCGCCGAAGTGATAACGCGCTTCGGTGAAATGCGGACGCTTCCGCGGATCTTTTCCTGCGCCAAAAGAAACACGCCGGAAGCGTAGCCTGAAAGCACATCGGGGTAAAAAGCGTTTATCTTTTTGGTAATTTCCGGAAAAGGACTGTTTATGGAGATCGGCAAAATATCGAAAATGAATTTCGGCGCGTCTTTCACCAGACTGACCCCCGCATAATGCCCGTCCGTCGCCCCGATGAACGCAAGGCGCGTTTTTCTCGAAAAAGAAGCCGGACCCTTGGATACTCGCGCCACGGCAAGCGCCTTCGCCTGCGTCCAATCGCCGGGCCCGTAGGTAAAAAGCCCGACAAGACCGCTTGAGCCGGAAGTGTGGATGACTTGAAAGCCGCCCGGATATTTTTTGCCGCGATTCTCCGGTTTTTCAATGAATTTTTCCAAAGATTCCCGCCTCAACCGGCCGTCGCAAACAAGTCCGTCAAAATGTTCCATCAGAATTTTCTTATCAATGATGGGGATGTCCTTTGGCGCGACCGAGCCGATGTTCCTTTCCGTGATCCCGCGCTTGGCGTAAAGCCGCCGGTAGAATTCCGAGTGGCGCACGACGTGACGCAAAAGTTTCCGGAAACGTTTTTCTTGAAGCGTCGTAATTTTTTCCGCACTGAAACTTTCCGCCTTTTTGGCTGAAAAAATCTTTGGGAGAAGAGTAACGCCATTCATGCCTACCATGATACCCGTTTCAAAGAATGCCCGCAAGCCGAAGGTGTTCCAAAAAAGAAGAACTCTGTGCTATAGTATCCTCTATGACGCACGAGAAATTGCCGAAAAAGCTCAATGGAAAACTTTTGGCCCCCTACGACCCGAAAGAAACCGAAGGAAGAATTTACACGCTCTGGGAAAAAAGCGGGTATTTCAATCCGGATAATCTTCCAAAGCGGCACAAAGAGCCGTTTACCATTATCATGCCACCGCCGAACGCGAACGGTTCTTTGCACGCCGGACACGCCGTGTTTGTTGCCATTGAAGACCTTATAACTCGCTATAGGCGCATGAATGGATACAAAACGCTCTGGGTGCCGGGCGCGGATCATGCGGGATTTGAAACGCAGGTCGTGTATGAAAAGAAGCTTGAAAAAGAAGGGCGATCGCGATTTGGTATGGAACGAGGAGACCTGTATCGCGAGATTATGGATTTCACGCTCGGCAACAAGAGCTTCATGGAAGGGCAGCTCCGGCAACTCGGCGCATCCTGTGACTGGTCGCGCGAAAAATTCACGCTTGACGATGACATACGAAATATAGTTTATGGTACATTCAAACAACTCGACGATGACGGCTTGCTGTACCGCGGAAAACGTATTATCAACTGGTGCGCCAAACACCAGACTTCCCTCTCTGACATTGAAACGGAGTTCAAAGAAAAAGAGGGACAATTTTATTACTTCAAATACGGACCGTTCACTATCGGCACCGCCCGTCCGGAAACGAAATTCGGCGACAAGTATGTAGTGATGCACCCGAAGGACGAGCGATACGCGGAATACAAAGACGGGCAGAGGATTGACCTTGAATGGATCAACGGCCCCATTACCGCGACGGTCATCAAAGACGAAGCTATTGATATGGAATTCGGGACCGGTGTTATGACCATCACCCCGTGGCACGATGCCGTCGACTTCGGCATCGCGGAGAGGCACGGTCTCGACCGCGAGCAGATTATTGATTTGCGCGGGAAGCTTTTGCCTATTGCCGGAGAGTTCGCTGGAATGAAAACGAATGAAGCGCGGGCGAAAATCGTCGAAAAACTCAAAGAAAAAGGCTTGCTCGCAAAGGTGGAGGAAAAATATAAGCACAACGTCAAAGTCTGTTATAAATGCGAACAACCCATCGAACCGCAAATACAAGATCAGTGGTTCGTACGCATGAAGCCACTCGCGGATGCGGCAAAAGATAAAGTCGAGAAGGACGAAATGCGATTTTATCCTGATCAATACAAAAAAATAATGCTTCACTGGCTTGAAAACATTCAAGACTGGAACATTTCGCGTCAGATTGTGTGGGGCATCCCTATTCCGGCGAAACTCTGTGAAGCATGCAACGAAGGTTTTGTGGATGTCGAAGACCGTATTGCTTCCTGCCGGAAATGCGGCGGCGCGGTCAAAAAAGATACCGATACGTTTGATACGTGGTTCTCATCCGGGCAATGGCCGTTCGCAACGCTCGGATTTCCTGACGGCGAAGATTTTAAGCGATTTTATCCGACCGATGTTATGGAAACTGCCGGAGAAATAATTTTCTTTTGGGTTGCGCGGATGATCATGTTCGGCATCTACCGCACCGGGAAACTTCCCTTCAAAGATGTATACCTCCATGGTCTTGTTACCGCGAAAGACGGCCAAAAAATGAGCAAAAGCCGCGGAAATGTCATAAGCCCGCTTGAGCTTTCTGACAAATACGGCACTGATGCGTTGCGTATGGGGCTTATCATCGGCAACACTCCGGGAACCTCAACCGCTCTCTATGAAGACAAGATAAAAGGCTACAAACACTTTGCAAACAAAATTTGGAATGTCGCGCGGTTCGTACTCTCAAATATCGAGGGGCTTGACCCGAATACCATGCCGGAACTTCTGGATGAAGACAAAGCGGCACTCGCGGGACTTGACGCGCTTATGCAAGACGTGACGGAGGATATTGAAAAGTACCGATTCTACTTGGCCGGCGAAAAACTCTATAGCTACTTCTGGCATACGCTCGCGGATGTTACAATAGAAGCATCGAAACCCCGCCTCTCCGGCACCGACGAAACAAGCAAGAAGTCCGCGCAATGGACGCTTTGGAAAATCCTTGAAACCAATCTCCGCGCGCTCCACCCATTCATGCCGTTCGTCACGGAAGAAGTCTGGGAGATGCTTCCGCCGGAGAAAAACAAAAAATTGCTTCTTATTGAAACATGGCCATACACCATCATGTGAGCATACGGAAAACAAGCCTCGTCGGCTTTGTTCTTTTTGCCATAACCGTCCTCGCCGTACAGTACCCCCAAGATGCGAGCAATGCCATTGCCGCGCTTCTCGGAGGCATTCTTCCCGCACTTTTGTGGCTGTGGTTTTGGCTCAAGGAAGACAAAGCCCACCCTGAACCGAAAAAAATTATTTTCGCCGCATTCGCTTTCGGAATGCTCGGCGTTCCTCTTGCCGTCATTTTGGAAAAAGCGGTCATGGACGCGGCGGGTGCGATAACTTTTCTCGTTCTTGTCTATTGGGCGGCCATTGAAGAGCTCGCGAAGCACGCCGCCGCCATACTTTCCGGCCTTCGCAGTAAATATTTTGACGAGCCGATTGACGCCGTCATGTACCTCATTTCCGCGGCACTCGGCTTCGCGGCGCTCGAAAATGTCTTTTTTGTTTTTTCTTCGATACTGGACGGCGGTTTTGCCGACGGAATACTGACGGGACAGCTCCGCTTCGTGGGAGCTTCCCTTCTTCATGTCGCGTGTTCCGCGCTCGTCGGCTTTTCCATCGCTTTCGGTCTTTGCGAATCAAAATGGAAAAAGTTATTGTATCACGGAGCCGGGCTCGGCATCGCCATCTTCTTGCACACTGTTTTCAATTATCTTATAATGATAAGCAACGGGGAGTATCTCTTTAATGTTTTTGCATTGCTGTGGGGGGTAATAATCGTCATCATCCTTCTCTTCGAAAAAATCAAACGCTCGCTGTGCGATGTGGCGCCGCGGCAAGCCGAAAGCGTATAAATCTATGTTTAACAAATTCCGAAAAAAATCATTTTTTGAAAAACTTACCGGCGTCATAAGCGACGAGGAAGCGGACGATGTCGCCGTTCCGGCCGTATACAGTACCAACATGGTATACCATGAGCCCCTGCCGCCGCCTTACCCTTTCGTTTCTCCCGAACAGCAAGCGAGCGTTGCGGCGGAAGCAGAAGACGGACAGCTTACGGTTGACGTCTACCATACGCCAAGTGAAATTATCATCCAAACCATGACCGCAGGCGTCCGCCCCGATGAGTTGGTTATTTCCATTACGCCGGAAAAAGTGTTCATCAGCGGCAAGCGCGAGGCTCCGCGCGGTGTCACGCATGAAGATTATTTCTGCAGAGAGCTCTATTGGGGAACGTTTTCACGGACGATTTCTCTCTCTCATGAGATTGTCGCCGAAGAAGCCGAGGCGATGGAAAAGCACGGACTGCTCATCATTCGGTTACCGAAGATTGATAAAGAGAAACAGTATCGCCTCAAGGTGAAATCAATATAGGATATGACCTACGCACCCGAGCGTCTTCGTCGCTCGAACGCTTCGATGAGCTTGCCGACCTCATCGGCATTTTCAGCCGCCATGAGTTGTGTTCGCAGTTCTTTCGCGCCGGGAAACCCTTCAACGTATGCCGTATAGTGCTTCTTCAGAATGGCGAAGTTTTTGACGCCCGAAAACAGCTCTTCAAAAAGAAAGGTATGTTCAAGCATGATGCGGAACTTTGCTTCCAAAGAAAGTTCCGGCTCCCTTTCCGAAAAAAGCCACGGATTGCCGAAAATCGCGCGCCCGATCATCACGCCGTCCACGCGCGTTTCCTCCGCTTTTCGTTTCGCGTCCGCAAGATTTTTCACATCGCCGTTGCCGAGAATAAGCGTGCCGCTTTTGAACTCGTCGCGTATTGCGACAGCGCGCGCCACCACGTCCCACCGCGCAGGAACATCCGACATTTCTTTCTTGGTGCGAGCATGAAGTATTACTGCGGCGGGATTCGTTTCAAGAAGCGTCGGGAGCCACGTTTCAATCTCGTTTTTATGGTATCCGATGCGCGTTTTCACGGATACCGGCAAACCGCCGGCGCCTTCTTTGGTTGCTAAAATTATTTCTTTTGCAAGCTCCGGCGTTTTCATAAGCGCGGCGCACGACCCTTGCTTTTGGATGTTCTTCTCCGGACACCCCATATTGATATCAATACCGTCGAACCCGAGCTCACGGACGAGTTCGGCGGTCTTTCGAAAATTTTCGGGAACGGCTCCGAAAACTTGCGCCACTATCGGTCGCTCGTTTTCAGTATACTCAAGATCGCGCAAAAGCCGCGAACGACCGTCACTCATCAACCCATCGCAGGAAACGAATTCCGTGAACATCACATCGGGCTTTCCGTACTTCGCAACGATGCGCCGAAAAGCCGCGTCGGTCACATCAGCCATCGGCGCGAGTGCGAAAATCGGTTTTTTCAGCTCGTCCCAAAAATTCCTTGACACTGTCATAAATTTCATGCTATACTAAACAAAGCAAAAAATCAATTTTCATTTTATTTATAGGAGAGCCATTATGACTCACGCCGTTTTGTACCTTAACCTCTTTTTTCTTGCCATCATAATATGGCGGCTCGCCGTGCTTTACTCTGAGCACCGAGGAAGCATTAAAAACTTCCGCGAATGGATTCGGAAAAATATCCCCGAAACTTTCTCGGAAAAATATTCCCCGTTGGGGCATATTTCCGCCATACGAGCCTACGCCACTCTCCGGCGGTATCAGATCGACTGGCCGAAGTTTAAGTCTTTTGTTTTGGAACGCATCGAAAAAGATCCAAATGAACGAAGATGGAAAAACCGCCTACCGATAAAAACAACATGGCTTCATGTTTTCGCACATGACTGCCGCCTGGAGCATCACAAAAAAGTTTATGGAGATAAAGATGATCACATGGAAGTGTAAACATGAAGCAATTTCATTGTACGCTTCCATAAAAAAGCGCTTACGGCATAAAAACCAAAAGCGCTTTTCTTTTTATTAATCCAAGCCGCAAATACCTCCATTCGCATAATTTCATCAACTGAATTTCAGTTTTGCCGCCTATAGCTTTTTCTAGCATATGCTAGAAAAAGCTATAGGCGTGATAGGGTGTATTTGCGATTCTCCTTATCAACCGAATTAATCCGGCTATTACGCATATGCAAGAAAATGACTGTAATCCATCACACCCCACCTCAATCCTCCCCTCTAAAGAGAGGAGGAGGCACGACGGTCGGCTCTCCCCCTTTTCAAAGGGGGAGATTGGGAGGGGGTTCGTGTGTACTATCGCTTCTTTAGAATAAAGATATTTTTTAGGGTGTGAGGAGGTACAAATGACTGTATGGACAGAAAAAGAAAGAAGTGGTAAAAAAAGCCCCTCCGTACTATAAGTTCGGGAAGGGGCTTATATATGCGTCCTGATCAGGAACTCTTTAAGAGTATACCATGCTGTACAATTTGTCAAGCAAAAATTGGCTTTTCTGAAATTTTCTCGGCACTGACGCCAAAAAATGGCTTAGCAAGGCTGTAAAAATGAGGTCGTATAAAATTGACTTTATTTACGCCACATCGGATTCGGTCAATTCCACCGTCGCCCCCATCCGCACTTCCCCGCTGATAATCTTCTCGGCTATCACGCGTTCAATTTTATCTTTTACGGCACGGGCCATCGGGCGGCCGCCAAACGCGATGTCCTGCCCTTCTTTCATCAGCGTGTCTATAAGCGCGGCGTTCACCGTTAAATTAATCTGTTGTTCTTCTTTGAGGCGGATTTTCAGATTTTCCGCCATGAGGCGGGCTATCTGCCGCAAATCTTCTTTTTCAAGCGGTTTGAAGAGTACGACGCCGTCGAAACGATTCAGCAGTTCCGGCTTGAGCGTCCCTTTTTTAATAATCGTGTCAATAATATACTGCTTGAGCGCGTGTACGTTGTCACCGTGCGTTATCGCGTCATACATGATCTCGCTTCCTGCGTTTGACGTGGCTATAAAAATGATGTTGCGCGCGTTCACTTTACGCCCGCCCATATCCGAGAAAAAGCCTTCGTCCAAAACCTGCAAAAAAAGGTTCTGCACGTCAAGAGAAGTTTTTTCAAACTCATCCAAAAGCAGTACGCCGTAGGGAGAATTTTTGAGGAGCATCGTTAATGTTCCGGGCTTCCCCTGTTCAAAGGAGCCAATCAATCGGCGGAGCGCGTCTTCCCCTTGATACTCGGACATGTCAAGTCGCATCATCTTCTTTTCATCGTTGAAATAGACCGCGGCAAGCGCTTTCGCCGTTTCCGTTTTCCCCACCCCCGTCGGCCCGAAAAACAGAAACGAGCCAATCGGTTTTTTTTCATCGCGCACGCCGGCGCGGGAACGGCGCATCGCGTTTGAAATAGCGACGATCGCTTCGTCCTGTCCGACGATTCTTTTATGAAGTTCTTCTTCCAAATGCTCGAGCTTTTGCCGCTCTTCCCCGCGAATCTCCCCGACCGGCATCTTGGTTTTGAAGCGGATAAAATCAAGCACGGCGCTTTTTTCTATGATGCTTTCGCCCTGCTGGCGTATATAAGGCGGAAGTTCAAGCAAAA
The DNA here is from genome assembly GCA_964410165.1 of uncultured Candidatus Saccharibacteria bacterium. Taxonomy (GTDB): domain Bacteria; phylum Patescibacteriota; class Minisyncoccia; order Phycocordibacterales; family CAIJYI01; genus CAIJYI01. Next base: position 41,274 of record CAYPFT010000004.1, on the reverse strand, counting down.
GATCCGTGGCACGATCGAGAAGAACGCCTTCGGTCAAGTAGTTTTCGGCGCTTCGAAACACTTCCGCCACCGCCGGATACGTGAAGAAAACGCCGTACTTGCCCTCAAGAGCGAGCGCGGAGTCTTCAAGAAGCGTGAGAATTTTTGAACTCTCGGGCTCTTTTACTTGAACTTTTTCAAATCGCGCCGACATTTCTCCGCTCGGAGCAAGCACTCGATGGTACTCTTCCGTCGCGGCAAGCGCGATAACATGAACGCCGGAAGAAACGAGGTAAGGATTCAAGATGTCAATGACATCGGATCCGATCGCCCGCGCGCCACCGACAAAGGACGTAAAATGATCAAATACGAGAATCACGTTTCCCGCGGCGACCGCTTCGTTGAGCATCTTGATAAATTCTTCTTCAAAAATGCCTTTTTCTTTCGCGGCCGCCATAAGAAGATTCGTGTCAACGAGAAGCATTCTTTTGTCTTGCAAAACCGGAGATACGGCGCGTGCGTCAATTTCATGCGCAAGTTCATAAATAACGTCAATCGCGCCGACGCCGTCGTCGGAGAGCACTATGACGTTCGATTCTTTCGCTTTGGCAAGCGCGGCTTCTATTTGATCCACTTCATTTTTCCAATGGGGTTCCCGCTCAAACGGCGCGGTACTGCCGGTCGTCATTTCACGGGAATACTTATCCAAAAGATACGTCTGTCCGTACGCGAAATCCCGCCCGAGCGAGCCTAATTTCGCGAGATTGTCGCGGCTCCACCACCGTTCCGCAAAACGCATTTCCTCATCAACCCGCGCCACCCACTTCACGGCGCCGATAAAATCTTTTTCCGCAACTCCTTTTTTGAACAAGTATTCCGAAAATTCCGAATAATTCTTAAAAAGAAAAAGCGCAAAATCCGCCATGGCGACGACGCGCGCTTCATGCATGTCGTGCAGGCTGAGTTCAAGTATATATTGCCGCGAGCCAAGAAATTCTTGCATTTCCTCCGATAAAATTCCGCATCGAAGCAGTATCGCGGCGCCAAGCGGCGACTCGGCAAATGCCCGGGTAATGTCATTTTTGCGGGTATTGTAAAAAATGCTCGCGACTTCCGAAGATATTTCAAAAGGGAAATTCGTGCCTCGTGCGGCATTCAGAACATTGAGTTTATAGGCGCGATTATGAAAATAAACAGCGCTGTAAAAACTCTCAAAGAGGTGCACGATGAGCCAAAATGAAAGAAAGAGCAGAAATACGCCCTGAACCTTCGGCAAAATGGCGGCTATAAGCTCTGAGAGAGCTTCGTTGTCCGCCGGAAGATATTGCCCGGCGAAACCAAGGACGAAGATAAAGAGGAGAAGAAACGAGAGTACCGGAAACAAAGTATGAAAAATTCGATGCCGCAATTCATGCGGGAAATACTCTTCCATGATGAGAAGAGGATACACGGAAAGATCTTCGACTCGCTGTGCTTTTTTTTCAGGCATAAAAGATCCGATGAAAGCTGATAATGACAAGCGCGGTGAAAACAATCGGGGCAAGCGCCCACAAGATACCGATAAGAATACCTGCGACAAAAACAAAAAGCGCGATGGCGAATCCGAGAGAAAGCACAATAAGCCGCACCATGATTCCGACGGCGCGCATGAGCGTATTCACGACGAAAGTTGAAACGACTCCGGCGATATCAAAACCTTTCGGATACGCCTCGCCCATCCGTTTCCACGGATCAAAAAACGTATGAACGAGAACGGATACTGAAAAAAAATTGAAAACGAACCAGAGAAAATTCATCCAGATATAAAACATATCCGTAAACGCGCGGCCGTAGTGCCACGCAAAATAGCTTTCAATAAGAATGAGAGGTTTCTTCATAAGAGTATTATAGCAGGAATTATAAAAATGGATAACTCATGTTACGCACCAGAGCCCCCATATAAAAATTACAAATTCAAAAGCACAAGTTCCAAATAAATCCCAATGTTTAAAATTAAAAATCTTAAACACGGGAACTGGTGTTTGGAATTTTTATATTGTAGTTTTGGGTTTATTTGGAACTTATGATTTTGAATTTGGTGCTTTGCGGTTATCTTTATTCTTGATTCGTTGCCCCTGATTCCTCATTCCAGTACTTATAGTACACTTTGTTCCCGAATCGAAAATCCATATATTCAAGAGTCCCGGAACGAAGCGTGTCTCCCCACGAACTTGAGTGAAAAACCGCTTGCATGTTCGACTCAAGGGTATCCGCATTCTGATCAAGGTTGAAACGGATGCCATACCCGGCGCTCTCGAACAAAAGAACGCCATTATCCTCCCCGACGAATGCCGAAAGAGAATGCGCGTCCATGCCCTCCAAACTCTTCTTTATTTTCAAAATGTTCCGATACGAAGCAAGCGGCAAAAAATAGCTTCCCGTCGGATCGCCGTCCGAAAGTTCTCCTTTCCCGTAAAATTCAAAATAAGCGTTCCCGGAGAAAGACGGCGCTTGAGAGAACGCAAACCCCGTATCGTCCAGATAGAAGCAATTACGTTGCCCTTCCTGAATCAGGCTTTTCTCTTCCCGCCCGCACCAAAGCGCGAACGGCTCGCGTTCAGTGAGAGTGATGGTGAGAACTCGTTTTGTATCAAGATGTGCGGACACGCTCGCAACGCGCGGAAAAGCGGGGAGCAAACTTTCTTCAATCGGTTTTTGGGGATACAGAAAAACATTCGTTTTCGGAAACACGCGCAGATATTTTCCTGACAGCTCCTCTTCGACACGCTGTTTTATTTCCTCCTCCGTTAAAACTTTATTGCCCAGCACAAGAATGTTTTTTATCTGAAGCGACGGGAGTGACGGAATATAGATGATGAGCCACGCAAACCCGCCAAGACACAACAAAACCAAAACGGACACCATCCGCCGTTTCTTCTTGTGCTGTATTTGTTTTTCCGGGGAACGAATGACGCGAGGCATGGTTCTGGTAGCTAGTCACTGGTAACTGGTTGCTGGTGGAATCGTTTTGGTATTGACCACCGACCAGTGACTAATTACTAGTGACTAGTTTTTCTTTTCCCGTCCATTTCTGTAAAGCTACGGTAATTTTTTCAGCACGAATGATTTTATGCGTTTTGCGGCTTCGAGTCCGTCTTTACATTCTCCGAGAGTAAACTCCGGGATGTCGCCGGGGTAACGAGTCTCTATATAAAAAGCCATAAGCAAAGCGGCATCGTCAGTAAGTTCTACAAAAGAATCATCGATTTCTCGGCACAGGTCAAGAAGATACACGAGTTGATGTTTTTTCTCAAATCGCTTTCCGGAACGGAGCAAGTAAGCCTTCAGATATTTTTCCGCCATCTGCTGTGCGTGAAAACAAAGCGGATTAGGGGGACCATCTTCGCGCAAAATCATCTCAGCGACTTTTTCGTCGTCAAGCGCGTATGCTTCCCATTCTTCAAATATCTCTTCGTTGGACATATTTGGTTATGTTGCCGAGTATAAAGTACGCCCTTTGGTAAAAATATCTTCTAAAAAAAAGTTGCCTTTCCCGCGGCTTCGTTCCGCTTCCTCTCCGCTGTACACCAAAACGTCAATCGGAATTTTTGCGCCGGAAAGAAACTTATAGACCGCGCGCTCTTTTTCCCATCTTCTACCCTCGCCCTCTTTCACAATAAACAAATCCACATCGCTATCCTCGGTCGGCGTACCCCACGCAAAAGAACCGAAAAGAATAATCTTCTCCGGCTGAAATTCCCGCGCCACCTTATCTGCAATTTCTTGTATTTTTTCTGCGGTGATCATTGTCTGTAATATAACACAAATTACATAACGTACCAAAAAAATGTGGTGGTATCCGTCGTTATTCCTGATTCCTAATTCTTCGCTATCCTCTCCTTCCCCATCCACTTCTGCAAAGCTTTCGGGATTTTAATAGAGCCGTCAGCTTGCTGGTGATTTTCTATGACGGAAATAAGCGCGCGCGGAGTAGCGAGTGCGGTGTTGTTGAGGGAGTGGGTGAAGCGCATTTTCCCTTCCGCGTCGCGGTAGCGGATATTCAGGCGGCGGGTTTGGAAGTCGTGGAAGTAGGAGGCACTGTGCGTCTCGCGGTACTTCCCTTCCGACGGCACCCATGCTTCGATGTCATACTTTTTCACCTGTCCGAGCCCGAGATCTCCGCCGCAGTTCAAGACCACGTGATACGGCACTTCAAGCGCCTGCATGATTTCTTCGGCGTTCTGCCGGACTTCTTCGTGGAGTTCTACGGATGCCTGGTGGCTCGCTTCGCAGAGTACGATCTGCTCCCATTTGAAAAATTCGTGAACGCGCATGAGACCTTTCGTGTCCTTGCCGTGCGCTCCGGCTTCACGGCGGAAACATGTTGAGAAGGCAAGCATTTTTATCGGCAACTTTTCGTGCGGCAAAACTTCGTCCATGTAGTACGCCATGCCGGCAACTTCTCCCGTCCCCGCGAGGTACGTCCCGTCCTGAGTGTGGTACAAATCTTCTTCGCCCTGCGGAAGATATCCGGTACCGAGCATCGTTTCGCGCTTCACGTGCGACGGCACGAACATCGGCTGAAAGCCTTTCTTCGTCAAAATTTCAACAACCAAATTCCAAATCGCGATATTCAAAAGCACGGCGTCGTTCTTGAGGAAATATCCGCGGAAACCGGAAACTTTCGTACCGCGTTCAAAATCCGCCATATCATGCATTTCAAAAAGCTCAAGATGGCCCTTCGGGGTAAAATCAAATTTCGGGATTTCGCCGTAAACAGAAACCTCCATATTTTGCTCATCGGAATCCCCTTCCGGAACGGAAATATCGGGTATGTTCGGCACCTGCAACATGAGCATCTGCCAATTTTTCATGAGTTCGCGCAATTCTTCTTCCTTTTTCTGCATGACATCCTTCATCGCTTTGGATTCGACGATAAGTCCCTCCCTTTCTTCGGGGTTCGCGCTTGGGATTTTGTCGGTGATAACATTCTGTTTCGCGCGCATATCCTCAAGTTCGGAGAGTACCGCGCGGCGCTTGTCATCCGCCTCAAGCAACTTCGCCACATCAAACTCCACATGCTTCTTTCGAGCCGCTTCTTTTATCAGGTCGCTGTTTTCTCGGATGAATTTTATGTCGAGCATGGCGGTGATAAGTTATACGCGAGACATTTTTTCAAGGGTTGTTTTTACAACACGACTATCATCTTCAAGTTTCGTCACCCGATTATCAAGCGCACGGATAAGCAGGTGCTCGATTCTGTCCAATCGTCCAATAACCATATTCATATCCTCTTTTGTTGCCACACTCTCAAATCTTGTCGCTACACCATCAAACCTTACTTCTACGGCATCAAACCTTACCTCTACGCCGTCAAACCCTTTGGCAACCATCAGCGCCAAGTCCTCAATGGTCATCTTTTTTACTTTTTTGATTTTCATTGTTTTTGCGGGCTTTTTCATATTTCAATAATAATCGTTCGGGCGAAAAAAGGCAAACAAAAAAAATCGCCGGAAAGACCGGCGACTTTAACGGCGACACTTTTTCTACCTTGAAAATGCATCCAAAAACCCAAGCGGCTCCCTTCCACCATGCAACACAAAATAAAACAACACGAGGACAGCAGCCACAATGGGTACAATCCATACAAGATAGCCTTTTTCGTTGTCATTATTCATAACTTTGCCCCCCGTCAAAACCGTCTAATATTCCTGCGAGTGGCAAATCTCTTTTGCTTCAACTAATTGAAGCGTCCACTCAGGCAGTATCGTCGTGCCGTCTTCCTTTATAAGTGACGCCAACGTACCGGGATTCATATTTCTTACATTTACGAATCGAGACAAGCGAACATACATCGGGCTATTTTTGGGACACATAACAATAATGCTTCCGTCCACTATGCCGCTATAAATTTTCCGCGCGGTTTTTTCATCCCACGCCCATTCGTCGTAGATAACCCCGGAATACTCCAAGTCTTGCGTGTTTGTTCCGATAAGGCTGACTTGATAGACCTCGCCGATCAGCATACCCGGACCTTTTGTTTGTAAGGCCTGCCATGACGTGGCCACGCCGATAATTACCGCAAGACCGAGCAAAAGCGCGCCCACCCTATGTACCGAAAGCTTCATATCTCTCTTCTTTTCAGTATTCATAAAAACCTCTCTTTTTTCAAAAACAGACATATTGTCTGGTGCTACTGTATTCTAATTTTATACATTTGTCAATATCGCGCAAAATGCCCGCCGGGTGTTACAATACTCCCCATGTCCTACTCAATCCGCGAACTTTCACATGAAGAATTCCCGCCGCAACTTTTGGAAATTCCACAGCCGCCGGAAAAACTTTTCATCGCTGGTACCCTTCCGCCGCCGGAAACAATTTTTCTTTCTGTGGTCGGCTCGCGCAAGTACACGAACTATGGGAAAGATGTCTGCGAGAAAATTATTGAAAGGCTTGCCGGGCAACCCATAACCATTGTGTCCGGGCTCGCGCTCGGGATTGATTCCATTGCCCACCGCGCCGCGATGAAGCATGGGCTTCCGACCGTTGCCATTCCCGGTTCAGGACTCCACCCTTCCGTGATACACCCTCGCACGCACGCAACTCTTGCGGAAGAAATTGTAGAAAAAGGCGGGACGCTCCTTTCGGAATTCGAACCGAAACTTTCCGCCGCGCTGTGGACATTTCCGCAGAGAAACCGCATCATGGCGGGACTCTCCCGCGCCGTGCTTATCATTGAAGCGGAAGAGCGAAGCGGCACACTCATCACCGCGCGCCTCGCCACGGAATACAATCGCGATGTGTATGTGATACCGAACGGTATTTTTTCCCCGGGGTCCCGTGGCTCAAATAAACTTTTAAAACAAGGCGCGTATCCGATAACTTCCGCCGATGATATTCTTGGTCTCTTCGGAATCGCGAAAGAGGCGGCGGCAATGTCCGAACAAACGCTCGCCGACCTTTCCGAAGAGGAACAAAAAATTTTCGCGATCCTCTCCGAACCGCTTCCGCGCGATGAATTGCTTCGCGCTTCGGGTTTTGATATTTCTTCGGGAAATACCCTGCTTTCGGTAATGGAAATCAAAGGCCTCATCGTCGAGCGCGGAGGCGAATTTCGGCGCTTGTAATTTCTTTGACTTTATTTGTTCTCTATGGTATCTTTATTTACAAGGTAACTAACCTTGACAGGAGAATAGCAATGAAACAGAAAATACAAAACCTCCATGATTTTTTGGAAAAACTCCATGGAGAGGCTGAGTGCGCCCCAAGTGAAAAATGGACAGACTGCGCCACTATTGAAATGAAACTCAAAGAAGCGCAGGAAGCAATTGAAGAAGGCGGCGAGCAAGCGGAAATGGATGAACTGACCAATGTCATTATTCCGGAACTGGAATACATGCAAAAAATATGTTCTCTTCCGGATCGAATCACGAATGACGATGACGCTCTGTGCGGAGTATAAATGAATTTGAACGACTTTCCGCAGTCCCCAAGCGCATCGGGGGCTGCTTTTTTTTGACAAAAGAATCGTTTCGCGGCATACTTAAGATAGGTTAATTGTTCAACTTTTACATAAAGAGGAGGTATGTGCCATGAAAACACAAACTCAAAATACCCGTATGCAGGGGGTTCTCGGCTACCGAAAAGTACTGCAAAACCATGATGTTTTGTCGCATGAGGAAAAACCGAACATCCGGCAAGTATGAAACCTTATCGCTCTCGCGAAACGATTTTCCAAGGTGCCCGATCTCGAAAAAGCAAAGCGGGAGCATCTTCAAGGCATCGCCGATACTTGGAAAATTTCTTTACACCAATTCCAAAAAGAAAGGAAGGAAAAATGAGAAACGAATCATCTGCATAAAAACCCCGTTTATCCACAACGGGGCTTGTTTTTGTTAATGCGCGGGAACGTATACAATAGACAAGAGGAAGTCTATCGATTTGCAAAAATCCCCTATCTATAGTATAAATGAAAACCATATGAAATTACTTATCGTCGAGTCGCCCTCAAAAGCGAAAACCATTTCAAAATATCTCGGGAAGGAATATAAGGTTGTGGCCTCCGTGGGGCATATCCGCGACCTCCCGAAGAGCAATAAAAACGCCATCAATATCGAGGCGGGTTTTGTTCCGACGTACGAAATTTCCAAGGGAAAGGAAAAGGTGGTGGCTGAAATAAAAAGCCTTTCCAAAGAAGCCTCCGAGGTGCTTCTCGCGACCGACCCCGACCGCGAGGGCGAAGCCATTGCGTGGCACATCGCGCAAGCCGCTGGCTTAAAAAAACCAAAGCGCGTCGCTTTCCATGAAATTACCGAAAATGCCATTAAAGAAGCCCTTACTCATCCGCGCCTTATAGACGAAAATCTGCGAAAAGCGCAAGAAGCGCGACGCGTGCTCGACCGGCTCGTGGGCTACGACCTCTCCGGACTCATCTGGAAGAAACTCCGCTACGGGCTTTCCGCCGGGCGCGTTCAGTCTCCCGCTCTCCGCATTCTCTGCGAGAGGGAGCGGGAGATACGCGCGTTCATTCCTGAGAATTACTGGGTGCTTACGGCGGATGTGGAAACAAAAAAGAAAGAGAAGATTTCCCTTACTTGCGCAGAAGAACCGCGCGATGAAAAAATCGCGGAAGATATTTTGAAAAAAGCGCGGACGGAAAAATGGAAAGTGGTTGATGTGAAAGAAACGAACGCAAAGCGAAGTCCTCGCCCTCCGTTCACCACCTCAACCCTCCAGCAAACCGCAAGCACCCAGCTCGGACTCTCTCCCGCGAACACCATGCGCATCGCCCAGAAGCTTTATGAGGCGGGGCATATTTCATACATGAGAACGGACTCGACCAATCTCGGAAAAGAAGCGGTGGCGGAAATTCTCTCTACCATTGTGAAAGAGTACGGAAGAGAACTGGTCGACCTCCGCGTGTATAAAACCAAATCCAAAAACGCGCAGGAAGCGCACGAGGCTATCCGTCCGACGCATCCGGCAAAAAAAAGTTTGGGATTAACCGGCGAGCAAAAAGCGCTCTATGAACTCATCTGGCGCCGCACTATCTCTTCGCAAATGAAAGACGCGGAAATTTTGCGTACGAAAATTATCGCGAATGTGAATCCGCCAGCTGGCGGAGAAAGCATCCCCGCTTTTTCCGCGAACGGCTCGCGGCTCCTTTCTCCCGGCTGGCTTCTTGCCGACCGATCCGCGCGAGACGAAGACACCGAACTTCCGAAAGTTGCCGCGGACGACCCGCTCGCGCTCCTTGAGGCAAAATCCGAAGGTAAACAAACCGAACCGCCGAACCGCTACTCGGAAGCAGGCTTAGTGAAAGAACTCGAAAAACGCGGCATCGGACGGCCAAGCACCTATGCTTCCATTATCAAGACCATTCAAGATCGCGGCTATGCGGAGAAAGAAAACAAAGCATTGAAACCGACCGATACGGGCGAGGTGGTCAGCGAATTTCTCGAAGCCAATTTTGCAAACGTCATTTCAGACACCTTCACCGCCGAAATGGAAGAAGAACTCGACGACATCGCCGAGGGAAAGCGCGACTATGCCAAAACGCTTGGCGATTTCTATAAACCGTTCGCAAAAGAAGTGAGAGCGAAAGGAAAAAATTTGGAAAAAATAAGCACCCTCGGAGATGCGCCGAAAGAAATGCGCTGTCCGTCTTGTCTTGGCGAGATGGTGTGGAAGCTCGGCAAAAATGGCAAGTTTCTGAGCTGTGCGAAATTCCCCGAATGCAACGGGGCGAGGATGGCGGACGGACGGGAGCTCGAAGGCCCGGTACTGCTTGATGAGGAGTGCCCGAAATGCGGTGGCAAGCTCATGGAGCGCGACGGGCGGTTCGGTAAATTCATCGCTTGCAGTAATTATCCAAAATGCAAATTTATCAAGCAAGCGCCGGAAGAAGAAGCCAAGCGCCGTACCGGAATCAAATGCCCGGTGTGCAAAGAAGGCGAAATGTCGGAAAGAAAAGGACGCTTCGGCATCTTCTACGGCTGTTCGAATTATCCCAAATGCAAATACGCCATCAAAGCCAAACCCACAGGAAACCTCTGCCCGATCTGCGGCGCACTGCAGATGCTCGGAACAAAAACCATTCCCGAACGATGCAGTGACAAAGCCTGCCCGAATCACAATCCGCACAAAGTAGTGTAGGGATATATGGGGAAAAAGGTCGCCAGATTACAATCAACCCCGTGCTGTTCCAGCACGGGGTTGATTGTTTTTAGTTAAGATTTTCACATCAGTAAAAGTAGGATTGTTTAGTTTCGGGAACACTTATCTCTTGATACAAAACTGTGATATTTCATGGTTAAAATTGAATGAATTGGAAACTTCTCTTCATCGGAGCCGTACAGTCGGCGGAATCGCCTCCGTTTGTCCCGTTACACGTCCATTCCCAATCACTTCCTTTTTGTTTTACCGAACCTGCCGTACCCGCACTGCAAAGATTCGTTTCCGGCATCAAACGGGAAAGTACCCCGGCGGCGGAACCGCACGCCCCATTCACGGACACGGACGAAGTGAGAGTGATATTTACTGTCCGAAGCGGAGTAGTCCCCGATGGTCCCGTACATTGAAGGGTGTATTCTTCGCTTGAAGTAAGCGGGCCTATGGGTTGAAATTGCACTTGCGACGAAGGGAGCTTCATGCCCGACCAGTCCGAATCAAACGGGGTACTCGTCGCATTACAGCTGGTAACGTTTGAGCTGGTTACCCAATATAAGTTTGTCGTCTGTCCGCTTACAAGCGTTGTCTCGTCGGCCCAAAAAGAAAGGAGTGGCGGGAGGATGTTATTTACCAAAGAAACCTTCAGTCCGCCCACATTTATTCCCCACCCGAAGCCGGAAGCGCCCGAGAAACTCCCCCCCCACGCATAGCATGACGCGCACAGCGTGGTTCCGGCAAACACGCCGGTGTTTATCGGTCCTTGAAACTTCAATGTCGTCGTTGCTAAACCAACCATATTCAACCGCAATCCGTATGGTTGCCGAGAAGGCGGCGAGGAAATACCTTGCAGACTGATCCACCCGTCCCAGCCGCCTCTTTCCAAATCGGGACGAATAGCGCCTGAGCAAGCGGAAACAAAAACGGAACAAGCGCGAGCCCAACCGGTTACTATGCCCGTCCCGCCGGTAATTGCGCCGGTTGTCGGATCCGTAATAATATTTACATTCGCTTTCGGACTTGGCACGATGCAAGAGTCGCCCGGATTGGAACTGCATTTCTTCATATCAAAGGCGCTGAACGCTATCCAGCCGATATTCGGGCTCCAAGCATACCCGCTAAAATCTCCTGTCGTCCCGTCAATAAACACGCCATAAGGAATGGCGGTCATGTCTGTTTTATTGCTAAAACTCACCCAGCCGAGTCCGCCGAGATCGGCGCAAGGGCTGGTACAAAATCCTTGAATGGAGTTGTCGTCCGCCCCCCAGCCCCAGCCGGTTACTTCGTAAACCGATTCCGCAAAAACAGCACCGGGTCCGACAAAGAACACTGCGGCGGAGAAAAAAAGAAGAGAGAAAAAGGAACGAAACGAAAACAATTTGATATTGTGCATCATAGACAATGAAATTATCCCATCGTTTAATTAATGATGGTATTACTCTGAAAGCATTTGTTTAAGCCGCGCCTCGTCAACTTCGGATAGCGGCTTTATCGGAGTTTCTGCTATTTTTTCCACAGCCGATTCATCCTCTTTGGATAATGAGGTTGGCTTTTCCAAAAGCATTTGGTCCACACGGGCTTGTTCCTGCGCACTCAAAGGTAAAACGCCACCGGATGGCTTGATATCCGTCAGCGGAGCAAGTTCTTGCGAGGGTCGGGAAAGAATATAATACCCGATTATCAAAACGGCAAAAAGTATGCAAAAAATCAGAGTAAGTTGTTTCTCGTTGAGCTTCATACTCTTATATGATACCCCGAACTTTTACATGGTCAAAACGAATTCTGTGGATAACTAACTCACCTTACGCATGATTACACCGCCATACGGTTTCGGCGAGGAATTTTGGTCGGTTTCTCCGCCTCTTGGCGGTGGAACCGCCAAAGTTCAGCATCGGAAGCGGGAGATTTGGCGGTGAGACCTCCAAAGAGGAGGACTCACCGCCAAATCTTTCCAGTCGTGCGTAAGGTGAGTAACTAAATGATACCGAACTCGCGAAAAACTTTTTCATACATTTGCATAATCCGCTTCGCTTCCCGTTTCGTGAGAGAAAAAGACGAACCATGGTGCGCGATTTGATTTCTCACTTTGTGCGCTTCCCACGCCTCATCTATCGTCGTGAAGTCGGAGCGTTCGATGTTCTTCATCATTTCGCCGAGTGTCGTTCCTTCATACCCCATTTTCTTCACCATTTCCTCAAGAAGCGCGTCGGCCTCAATGATGGCGAGACGCCACTCGGAGGGATTATCGCTTTCGATGTACTTTTGCGCCGTATCGAAACGCTTGGACTTTACGCCCGCATACTGCTCCCGCTTCGCCAGAGCATCGCTTTTTCGTTTCGCGTTTACTTTTCCATTCGTTTCATTTATTTTTTTCACTACAAAAGCGATGCCGATAAAAAGGATGGCGCTTATGAACAAAAGAAAAACTTGGATTGTCATAAAAGTCTGGCTTGTTGACATTAAATGCCAAAAAACGCTTGGGTCTTTTATCATCTTGACCAGGACGGTAAAAATCGGGGAAAGATCAATGGGAAAAGGAGGAAATAATGTGGGAACTTGCAACATAATAATAATATACTCAGAAGCCACAGGTTTGCGAAAGTTTTTGAGTATACAACCACGGCACTCGAAGAAAATGAAAATAAATTTTCGCTTTCTTCTCGCTTGTGGTTATAACCTATTCAACATCTCTCGCCGCTCGGAATAAAACATCTTCTCGAAAAGATGGCGCCAAAAGGTGGAGCCCGAGCGGAAGTTTTTTCCCCTCTTCTTCAATCGTCCCGGAAGGTACGGAAATGGCGGGCAGACCGGCGATGTTTGCCGGTACGGTAAAAATGTCGGCGAGGTACATTTCAAGCGGATTATTCGTCTTTTCTCCGATTTTCCATGCCGGAGTCGGCGCGGTCGGGGTGGCGATGGCGTCCGCTTCAGCAAAGGCGCGGTCAAAATCTTTCCGGATAAGCGCGCGGACATGATTCGCTTTTCCATAATACGCATCATAATACCCGGACGAGAGTACGTAGGTGCCGAGCATGATGCGCCGCCGGACTTCCTCTCCGAATCCGGAGCGGCGCGTTTTTTTGTAGGAATCGGAAACGCTCTCTCCGGAAACGGAAAGCCCGAAACGAATGCCGTCGAAACGCGCAAGGTTTGAAGACGCTTCCGCCGGCATAAGAATATAGTACGCCGCAAGAGCGTATTTAAGGAACGGAAGCGAAATATCCCGCACCGTATGCCCTTTCTCTTTGAGCCGATCCAAGGCGCTTTCAAAATTTTGAAGAACTTTCGGGTCGAGTCCGCCTGACGATAAAAATTCCCGCGGAACGCCGATGGTGAGTTTTGGTTTTGTTTCCTTTTTCGGCCCCGCTTCATCCGGAGCGGAAGTGCTGTCCATTCTATCATGCCCGCGTATCGCTTCAAAAAGAATTTCCGCGTCTTCCGCGGTCTTCGCAAATGGTCCGATCTGGTCAAGGGACGACGCCATTGCCATGAGTCCGTAGCGCGAAACGGCGCCGTACGTCGGCTTCAATCCGACGATGCCGCAAAATGCCGCCGGCTGGCGGACTGAACCGCCGGTATCGGAACCAAGCGCGGCAAGCGCCATATCTGCCGCAACCGCCGCGGCTGAACCGCCGGAAGATCCTCCCGGGACGCGCGACGTATCGCGCGGATTTCGGGTTACGCCATAGCAACTTGTTTCTGTCGAACCGCCCATGGCAAATTCATCCATGTTCGCGCGCCCCAAAAATACCGCACCTTGCTCTTTTAGTTTTTTAACGACTGTCGCATCATAGATGCCGATATGTCCTTTGAGGATCTTTGAAGCGGCGGCGGATTCTTTGCCTTCAATGAGAAGAATATCTTTAACGGCAATCGGAATGCCGGTAAGCGGGAGAGCATGGCCTGTTTTAAGCATCCTGTCCGCTTGTCGCGCTTGCCCCAAAACGTCATTGAATACTTCAATGTAAGCAAAAATCTCCTTATTGTTTTTTTCAATATTTTCAAGATAGACTGTGGCGAGTTCAACCGCGGAAAAATCGCCATCGCGAAGATGTTTTTGCGCTTTTGCTATGGTGAGTTCCGCGAGATTGATATTCATAAAATTACAAAGCACGCTAATCAATCAATTTGTGTTTTTCACGATTACAAAATCTTTTTTACTTTCAAATACCCCCCTTCCTTGTCCGGAGCGTTTGCCAAAACACCTTCGGTGTACCGCCCCGATTCGTGCGGTTCGCCATCTTCGCGGAAGACATTCCTGAGATCGGCCGACAGAGCTGTTTTTGACGCTTCTTCACCGGATACCGCGCCTATCTCGGAAACATACCCCAGTATGTCCTCAATGCTTGAACGGAAACGCTCCACCTCTCCTTCTTCAACCTCAATACGGGCGAGTTCCGCGAGATTTTGGATGTCTTCTTTGGTTATCATATGTCCATAATACCCTATTTCAAAGGTTTTTCAAACTTATTTTTCTCACCTTATTCACGGTTACGGTAACGTACGTTCCCGGCATCGGTTTTTGGTCGGTTTCTCTGCCACACGGGTACTTCCAATTTTATACTCCCTGCGGTCGTTAAAATTTAGGTCGCGCCTCTTGGCGGTGGAACCGCCAAAAACCGATACCGAAAGTCAGAGAGATTTTGCGGTGAGACCTCCAAGAGGAGCGACCTAATTTTCTTGAGCGAAGCGATTAGAAAATGGAAGTACTCTTGTGGTGGACTCACCGCCAAATCTTTTCAGTCGTGCGTAAGGTGAGTTATTTTTCTTAAAAACGCATCTTCGCCCAGCACCTCCACTCCGAGTTCTTGCGCCTTCTCATATTTTGAACCGGGGTTTTCTCCCGCGACGACGAAGCTCGTGTTTTTTGAAACCGAACCGACGACCTCGCCGCCGAGAGTTTTTATTTTTTTCTTCGCTTCGTCGCGGCTCATTGACGAAAGCGTCCCGGTGAGAACAAAACTCTGCCCGGCAAGCGGAAGGGCTTCCCTCTTCTTTTTCGGCGCCGGCAGTATGCGTACGTGTTCCTCTAGCCGGCGAACGAGTTTTGCGTGTTCTTTTTCGCGGAACCAATCAAAGATGGAACGCGCCACCACGCCGCCGATGCCGGAAATGTTTTCAAGTTCTTCAATACTCGCTTTTTCGATACTTTCAAGCGTTCCGAAATGTTCCGCCATGTCTTCGGCGGTTTCCTCTCCGACATTCGGGATCGAAAGCGAGACGATGAACCGCGAAAGCAAGACGTTCTTTTTCTCTTCTATCGCTTTAAGCAGATTATCCGCCGATTTTTCCGCAAATCGCGGCAATGAAAGCACGTCTCCTTTTGTAAGTGAAAAAATATCGTCAAAATTTACAATAAGCCCGTTCTCCAAAAGCACATCGATGTTTTTCGGCCCCAGATGCTCGATATCAAAAGCGTGCTTCGAGGCAAAATGGTGGAATTTTCGTTTCTGCTGTTCAAAAGAATTTTTATTCACGCATCGCCACGCCGCCTCGCCATGTATGCGCTCTATCCGCCCATCGCCTCCGCACGCGGGCACGGCGTTCGGAAATTTGTACGGCTTCTCTTTCCCTGTGCGCATCTCTTTCATAACCGACACGATATCCGGAATAACGTCGCCCGCTTTCTGCAGAATAACCGTGTCACCGATGCGTACGTCAAGGCGCTTGATCTCGTCTTCATTATGGAGAGTGGCGCGCGAAACCGTCGAGCCCGCAACCGATACAGGACGCAAATGCGCCACCGGCGTAAGAACTCCCGTACGCCCGACCTGAAGCGCTATATCTTCCACCACCGTGGTAACTTGCTCCGCCGGAAATTTGAAAGCAATCGCAAAGCGCGGAGCCTTCCCCGTGTATCCGAGCTCTTCTTGATATTTTCGTTCGTTCACTTTTACCACTACGCCGTCAATCCAATAATCCTCGCGCTTGCTTTTTTTCTTCCATTTCTTCCAAAATTGAATAACCTCGTCTATTCCGCGCACTTGCTCAAAATGCGGATTCACCTTGAACCCGAGGCGCCGTAATTCTTCAAGTTCTTCTCTTTGGGTTTCCGGAGTATGCGCGTACCGCGCGATATCGTACATGAAGATACTGAGTTTGCGGCTCGCCGCCACTTTCGGATCAAGCTGGCGAATGCTTCCGGCCGCGACATTTCTCGGATTCGCGAAGAGCGGCTCTCCCGCTTTTTCCCGTTCCTGATTTATCCGCCGCAATTCTTTTTTGCCGAGCCACACCTCTCCTTCGGCGATAATATCCTCATCTGTCGCAAGCCGAAGCGGGACGGACTCTATCGTCCGCACATTCATGGTAACATCCTCCCCCACCTGCCCGTCGCCGCGCGTTGCCGCGGTTTTCAAAAGCCCTTTTTCGTAGGTCAGTACGACCTTGAGGCCGTCTATCTTCAATTCGCAAGCGTACTCTACGGAAACCTCTCCGAACTTCTCGCGCAAAAACCGCTTCACTCGCGCATCAAAATCCCGCATGTCCTCCTCCGTAAAAGCGTCGTTGAACGACCACTGCGAAACGGCATGCGTAACTTTGACAAATGCGGGATTCGGCTCTCCCGCCACTCTCTGAGAAGGAGAGTCCGGCGCAATAAGTCCGGGGTATCGCGTCTCAATTTCCGCCAATTCACGCTTCAGCGAATCAAGCGCTTCATCAGAAATTTCCTGACGATCCAAGACATGGTACAAATAGCGATGATGCTCGATCGTCGCCCGAAGCTGTTTGACTCTCTCTTGAAATTCTTTCGGTATTTCCATGAGGGCGACGCTTAGCGCTTAATACTCAACCCGAAGTCCGCGTTCCATCCTCCATGGTTTTGTTGAAGCGGCCGGCGGACAAGTGGTATTGTACCCTCTTGACTCTACCGAGGTGTAAAGGATAACCAAATTGAGCGGGTCGGTTTGATCAACCGTTTTGATAACATGGAGATCGGCACACCCCCCTTGAGGCAAGGCGAACTGAAAAGCATAGTTCCAATCCTCGAGTGGGACGGAGCCGGGCGGAGGCGGAGGGGGACAGCTTTTTCTCCCCTTACAGCTCCCGCCGATTTTGCCTCTCCCTCTTCCCTTCTTGCCGCTAGTGGTACCCGGATCGGGAGGTGGGGGAGGAGGAGTCAGACTCGTCGTCTTTACGACTCCGGGGCCAAGCGGAGCGGCGTTATTGCAAGTTACAGGCCACGGCGGTCCGCTTACGAACGTGCCTGGCGATGATATATTATCCCAATACAGCGCGCATTCAAGGCCGATATCCGCAGAGTAAAACGCCAGGCTCGATTCTCTCTCCAGCCCAGAAATGGGGACTTGCTCAATTAAAACACTGAGCAAACTTAAACCGATGGAAATAACGGCCACCGTAATAAGAATAGCGTACAGCATGACGAAACCGCCATCGAACTTCTTTTGTTTTCTTTTGTATATACTATCTGTCATTTTTTTATGCGGGACATTCCCTTTATTGCAACCATTTGGTTAAATTCTCCGACAACACCACCGTTTTGGCAATTCCGCGAGATTTATACGTAACCGTGGAAACCACCTGAATTTCATCGGAAGTACCCGGAACGTTGCTCGTTCGAACAAAGCGACTGAAAGGCGTAGGCACCCAATCCGTACCGACAGTGTGAGAATACGTACCGGTATACGGACCGGAAATGCTTTTGTTTAAGACGAAAGAACATGAAGCTCCGGTGCATCTTTCTATGCGGGGGTAAATGGTTCCAACGCCATAATCAACGCGGCACCCGTTCGCGCCGGCATTGCATGACCCTCCCCCGAAAAACCCTTCCGTCCATTTTTTGGATTCCACCGTCCCGCCGACGATTTTTAACATATTTTGATCGCGCAGGTTGCGGATAATCTCAATACCCTCTTGGGCCAAGTATATCGCCGTGATCTGATCCCGGGAATACGTCGCGAGAGAAATGCTTTTTGACGCGACGGTAAGCGCGGCGGGAAGAGCCAGCATGAGCAGTGATATGGCGACAACGGTTTCAATCAGCATAAAACCGGAAGCGGCTCGCGGCGGCGTTGTAAAATTTGTAAAATGTTTTGTATTCATAAATTCTGTGATTAAGTATCGGGCAGTCTCTGGGAAACGGTCGTCTGTATGTCAAATGTTGACGCGGCAACTCCCGCTCCCGCCGTTCCTATAATGACGATGGTAACGCGCGGCTGATCGACGTCGCTCGTGAATCCTTCTCGCGAACCATAAACGCGGAACGCCAGTCCGGTAATGGAAAGCTCCGGCGGCGGAGCGGTTATGGCGAGAAAAGAATCCGCGGCCCCGCCGAATACGGATCTGCATATCTGTTGCGGCGACGGACAATTCGGGAAAGACGGATCTCCGCGACGGTAAACGATCTGATCGTCGGGAGTGGTCATATCTCCATACTGTCCTTCAAATGAAATGTAAGAAGCTCCGTCAATGCAATCTTGCGCCGCGTCTATAAGTCCGAACGCACCGCAATGATACGTAAATCCGGTTTTCATGTCGCGCGACATGCTCTCAACGGCGAAATTCAGATTATCCATCGCCGAGCGCACCGCGAGCGTTTTTCTGTTGGAGCTTACCACCCCGAAGAACGCACTCGATGCCAAAAGCACAATCGCCGAAAATAACCCGACGGAAACAATAAGTTCAATGACGGTATACCCGCCTCCTTTCCGCCGGCATTTTGTACTTTTTTCGTTTTTTTTATTCTTCGCGCCTGTCATGTTGTTTTTTTCTCTTATTCTATTCTACTCTACCGTTATTTGTCCCGTTTCCCAAATAACAATCGTTTTCGTTGTTCCGTTTCTTGATTGCAAAACTATTTCCGCATCGGAAAATACAATATCGCCGGGGTTCCCGAGAAGAAGCGCTTCGGGATCGGGGCGCGTGAACGTTACATCAAGAAATGCCAGAGCGCACGTAGCGAGCGGTCCTCCGGTTTTTTGGTTACCGCAGAGCTGTTTTATGGTATACCCTCGCGCCAAAGTGTATCGCTGTACGCATTCGGCGGAACTCGGACACGTCCCGTCAAAAATACCATTCCCCAATAAGGGCGGGATGTCGGCAAACAAGGCGAAAGTTGTGTTGTCTGACATGGCGAAGTTTACTCCGTAACTTGGGAATACCTCGCCCGTTCCGGTAACGAAACCCTTTACGGAAATTCCTTGAATTTGGGCTTTTCTGATAACGACGGCGGCTTGGTTTGCCACATTCCGCAAAACGAGAGTATTGTCAACCGATCTGAAATTCGCGACCACTACCGTGGAAAGCAAGAGGAAAACGCTCATGGTTACCAAAAGTTCAAAAAGGGTAAAACCCTCATCGTTATTTCTCTCTTTTACATTTTTTCTATGAAGTATCATGCCCTACTTTTAATACAAAACATTCGCCCATACCATAATTTGAGAAACAAAAAGTGTGAGCAACAGTCCGACGATCAAAAACGGCGCGAACGGAATTTCGCTTTTCAAAGTAATGCGCTGGCGAAAGAGCGATTCAAAAAAAGAGGACCGGGCAAGTTTTCCGAAAGCGATAAGGATGAGTCCGAAAACCGCACCGATCCAAAACGCGAGAACGATCGCCGTAAAACCGGCGGAAAGCCCCAAGAACCACCCGATGCCGAGGGCGATTTTCGCATCTCCGAACCCCATCCATTTCCCATCGGAAATATGCCACAAAAACGCGAACGGAAGCGCGAGAATCGGGCCGGCAAGAAAATCAACCGGAGAGATCGGCACGAGAAGCGGAAAAAAAATAAGGCGCAGGAAAGCGAGACCGGCAAAACCGTACACAAAAGCATCCGGAACAATTTTGTGCTTTATATCATACCCGCCGATGACGAGAAGCAGGCTTCCGATTGCAAAAAGAGAAAAGATGTCCAAAAGATACCAGAGCATGCTCCCGCCGCCGTTCAAAGCGCTTAAAAAAACCGCTACGCCGCCCGTTTTCCAGAACATCAGTGCAAAAAGCGCTCCGGCAAGAATCTCAACCACGGCGTATTCAAATGAAATTTTGCTTCGGCAAAAACGGCATTTCCCCCGAAGCGCCGCAAAACTCAAGACGGGAACAAGATCGTGCCACAAAAGCGTTTTGCCGCATGAAAAACACAGAGAACGTCCGAGAAAAGTCGCCCCCGAATGATACCGAAAAATGACAACATTCAAAAAACTGCCGATAATCGCGCCAAAAATAAAAATGAGAAAATAAATAAACGTTTCCATGAATACCTACATTGTATCGCGGAACGGGTGGTGCATGCAACAGCAAGGTGTGCATAGCGCAACGCGACGCGCTCGTGACAAAAAATCTTACACCGGTCATTATTATCCCCGTTTCATCTGCCGATATTTTCTCACGATGCGCCAGAGGGAAACGATGATGAGAACGGCGTAAAAGAATCCGAGTACGAGTGCGTCAAAGGCGGAAGACATCGCTCCGCCGATACCCAAGCCTCCGCCACCGCTTTGAGTACTTTGGAGATAGGCAACGAGAATGATGACCGGCACCCACCACCGGGCGAAGTTCCACCATGCGCGGAAGATTTCATCTCGCATGCGGTAGGTTATGAGGGAGAGGAGGAAGAGGGGGGGGCTACTAAAAATAATTGAGAAACAGCATCATATTTTTTCATGCACATGATATCATGTTGCACACAAGCAAAAGGGACACCGCGAGTTCCAGCAATTATAAAAAACATCGCAATTCCAACCAGTGAGGCAATTAACACAATTTTCTTTGTCATTTTCATATTTTTATTTTACCACCTTTCGATACTTTACCGCAAACCAACCGTCACTGAGTAAGTTTTTCCGTCATCAAGTTTCGCGGAAAGTTTGTACCAGTATCCGGTTGCGAGTCCTTTCGTGCTCCAATTGTAAATATACTGCTGTGCCGTACTGTCCCATCGGAAAGCGTTTCCGGTTGATGCGATGTCGGAATAAGCGGACTCATCAACGGATGCCGTCATTGCTCCGCCATTTTGCGGGGTAAGAAAGAGCGGCATGGTGCTTGTTTGTATTGGCGTGCCGTCGGATTTTTTGATCTGAAATTTTACGGGAATCGTGCTTCCGCTTTTGAAAACGCTCTGTGCTTGCGCGGGGTGATACGCCGTATCGTTAATCGGCTGGAGAAAGCCGTCGAAACGGTAGAAAATGGGGAGGGTACCAGTGGCAAAAGCGAAGTCGTAGGTATTTGAGGTAAGTGTGCCGATGGTGCAGACGATGGGGTACGTGCCGACAGAACTGCTTGCTGTGGCGGTGGTAGTACAACTTGGTGCACCGGTAACATCGTTTACTGCGGGATTGAAACTTGCGGTGAGAGGCGTCGAGAGTGGCAAAAGAGGTATTACCCGAACAACCGCCCCTCCGCGTTCGCAAGCGTTACTTTCGCCAGTGTGCAAATTTCATCAATCGACGCGCCGTTTCGGCTCAAGCCGTAAAAATGATTTTCACCGAGCAAAACATACTCCCATTCCCGCCCCATGCGGTTGTCGGGTGGGAGGCCGTTTATCCGCTTCACGAAATCAAGCGCGGCGATTTTCTTTTGCCGCACGTTCGGATCGTGCAAATCCGTGTCCGCCTTCGTTTCAATCAAATAAACTTTTTCGGCGGTTTTCACGATAAAGTCCGGATAATAGAGCGATAAAAATCCGTCCATCCTGATATAGGTTACATTCGCAAAGTTGTGGTAATATTCGTTTACTTTCATAATCGCCTCCGTTTTTCCATCGCCGTCGGCGTATTCCAAAAACGCTTTTTCAAACTCGCCTTTGTTTGACGGATACGGCAGCCGCTCATAAATCGTTTTCACAATTAGCACAGAATAATTCTCGCGCATCCGCAAGTCCGAAACTTCCGAAAAATACCGCTTCTCAATTTTCGCTTCGGAAACATCGATTGTGTTCTGCATTTCCAAAATCACTTTTCCTATTTCCTTGATGATATGCTCCGTTACCACGCCGTTTTTCGCCAGCAAAACTTTCCAATTATTTCCTTCAAGCGGGTCGAATTCCATCCCGAAAAGTTTCGTACGGATAAATGCGTCAATCGTTTTCACCACTTCAAGCTGATTTATCTGCATCGCAGGAAACGTTCTTTTCTGCCGCGCGCCGATCTTCGCCGTGCGATTTATCACGACATTAAGCAGTTTTTCCAAATACTCGTTGTAGCTTTGCGAATTGAAAAGCGCGCCGTCCACGAAATACTCGCCGAACCTCGTTTTGACCGTCATTTCTTCCGCGACAAAACGCTCGCCGTCTTTGCCGAAAAACTTTTGCAAATCCGAAAGCGGGTACACCGTGAACGGCTCCAATTTTTCTACGCCGACGTTTCCCGAAACGAGGTCTTCTTCCGACTCCTTGATAATCAAAGGCCAATACAAATCATATTCCGCATAATTTTCTTTTAGTCCGACTTTGATGATGTCGCCGAGCACGCCTTTCGCGCCTTCCGGTTCCTCCGTCGTTTCGCCGACCATTTCCAAATCATCGTAAAATTGCAGAAACGCCGGATGCTCAACGATGGATAAAATATCCAAATAATGCGACGGCTCTTTTTTCTCCGCGATAATTCTTCTGATATTTTCTTGCTTCGTTTCCAAAAATTCCGGCTCTCGCCACATAAGCCGAAGCCCGCGCCCGATGGTCTGCTCAAGGAGAATCGGCGCCGAACTCGCGCGGAGCGGCACGATGACGCACACATTGTTCACATCAAACCCCTCGCGCAGCATCAAAACCGAAACGATAACTTTCGGCTTGCCGTGCCGATCTATGCTGAAAAGTTTTTGTTTGAGCGAGAGCCATTCCGCTTCCGGAATTTCGCCTTTTTTATTTGAATCCACGCGAATCACATCTTCATCGGAAAGTCCCTCGTCTTTCAAAAAATCCACGACGAGCGGCGACACTTCCGTATTTTCACACATCACCAGCATTTTCGGGTGTTTTCCCGAAACGCCGTTTTTGTCTTTCGTAAATTCCACAAAATGCTCCTCCAAAATTTTGAGACGGCGAAGTCCGGCGCGGAGCATCAATTTTTGCCCTTCCGAAAGCCCGATGATTTTCCCGTTTTCTTTGATCGCGGAAAATTCTATTTGTTCGTCGGTAAATTCTTTTCGCTTGTCTATCGCTATCGTTTTCACCAAGCCTCTCCGTATCGCCGTTTTCAAATCAAAATCCACCACGACATGCGGAAAAAAATGTTTCGTGCGATTGTGTCCGTTCCCCGTTACATCGTACGGCGTTGCGGAAAAGTCCGCCTGTATAAACCGCTTCCCTTTTTTCTCCGCGATTTTATTCAAACTTTTTTGCCACTCCACCTCTTTCAGTTCGCCGTATACTTTGTTTTCGTGAATGTGGTGCGCTTCGTCGTTTATCGCCATCAAGTCCGGCAAGCTCGCCAGGTAATCGATTTCCCGCCCGCCCAAATATGCGGCGTCCAAAGTATCAAGCGAGTTTCCGCCGGAAACTCCGGGTTTTATCGGCCGCAATTCGTTCACTATTGCCTGCGGGTCGTCATACGCGGAGCCGCTTTCTTCCTCCTCTTTTTCTTCCCTGTCCAAAAACAAATGCCAGTTCGCGATGGCGATAAGTCCATCGCCGGTTGATTTCGTACCGATTTCCGTTTTCTTCGCCACGCTGTTTTGTATGAATCCGAACGCCTCCGCTTCGTAATTCGGCGGAAGAAAAAGCTCTTTGAATTTGTAAAAATCGGACTGCTCGAACACTCGCTCGCCGTTCTCGTTTTCTTTTCCCAAGTAGGCGTCAAGCAAGCGTTCGTAGACGATGATTCCGGGCGCGACGAGCAAAAAGTTTTTCGTGAATTTTCCGGAAAATTTCTCTCGCTCCGTTTCACGCCGCGCGTTCAAATATTGCCATAAAAGAAGCGCGTGCATCACCCACGTCTTCCCCGTTCCCGTCGCCATTTTTATCGCATATTTCGGAATCTCGTATTTCGCTTTGGCGAGTTCGGAAAAATCCATTTCCGTCAAAAGTTCCGGCGCGACATTTTCGTACGCTTCGCGAACGCTTTTCGTCCCCAAAACTTCATGCAGATAAATCGTATTCAAAATCGCCTGCCTCTGCCCCTCATGAAAATTGATGAGCCGCGTTTCCGTATGCGGAGGCAGAAACCAAAATTTCAGCAAGTCCTGAGTAACCAAAGACACGCGCGAAAACATTTCTCCGTCCGCAAAACTTTCGTTCGCTTTTTTCGTAATTATTTTTGCGAGCTCAAGCGGTACGCTTTTTGTCCCGATGCTTATGGGTGATGGCATATGTTTATTTCAAATTTACCGTTACAAAACTCTCAAAACCGAAAACATCCACCGCTTTCACGCACACCGTTCGCTCCGATTTTTTTGACACGGTCAGTATGGCGCGGTTTATGCAATGGTACGGATCGCCGTCGTTCTCTTCGTTCTCGCGATAATCCTGCCACAAACTGCGAAAAGTAACTCCGTCGTAGTCGGGATCAACGCTCCAGTATTCAATGAGCGAGAGCGGATCTTTTTTGATAAGTTCTTTCAGTTTTTCTTTGTCTTTATCGTCAAGCGGGATGTTGTCGGGCGAGAGAAGTACGTAGTTATCAAGCTCAATGCGCAAACTTTCTTCCGTGTCGGTTATATTTTCCGCGGTAATCGGCTTGATGGTAAGATACTGCAGCGACGAAAAACGGATTTTTTTGCTCTGAATCAAATCTTTGTAGCTCGCTTTTGTTTTCAGCTTATCCAAAAGGTCGGGCGGAATAACTAGCACTTCCAATTTGTCGTCATTGAGCGTTTGTATCGCCTCCGTAATGTCGTAGGTGAAATTCCAGCCGAGCACGACGACCTTGCTCCACCCGCCCATAAAACTCGCTTTCAATTCCTGCGCCTTTTTAAGCGTCGGAAGACCGGTCATTTTATTCGGCGAATCCACGACGACGAGCGTGCGGGAATCTTTGATATAGCCGATATTGCGATTTGCCAACAGAGAATTATTGCCGGCATCCGCAAAAGGAATCGCGCCGTAGAGCTGCAACACGACCTGCGCCAAATCCCCCACGCGCCGAAACTGTCGCGAAGACGTGAACGCCTCTTTTTGATAATCGCCGATGGACTGATACAAAAACGGTTTCGCTTCCTGATCAATCAGCCGCTTGCGCATGATAAGCGCGGCTGGTTTCCCGATATCGGAACCAATCCACCGCCGACCCAATTTTTCCGCCACGGCGACAGTCGTCCCCGAACCGGAAAAGAAATCGGCGACGATGGAATTTTCGTTTGAGGAGGCTTTTATTATTCGTTCTAAAAGCTGTTCGGGCTTCTGTGTAGCATAACCAATCCTTTCATTTGAAATCGCTGGTATTGTGGCAATTTCCCAGACATCGTCTGGTAGCTGTCCTTCGTCCAAATAATAGCGGTATCTTTTACCTGTTTTTTTGTCAGGTTTTTCTCGATACCTTCGCCCGTCTTTGTCAACAAAATAAAAATTATTATCGGCAGAAGTTCCCTTAAATGGAGTTCTCACATCACCAATGTTAAATACAAAATTATCTGATTTTGTATAACGATATACTGAATCATGTTTATTACTAAATTCTGACCTTGATTTCGCACCCATATGATACCACCAAATAATTTCATTTCTAAAATGGTGTTTTTTAAAAATATCATCCAACAAAATTTTCACATAATGCCCGACGTGCCAATCAATATGGACATAAATTGAGCCCTTATCGGAAAGAAGCTCGCGCATGAGTGCGAGCCGTGGATAGAGCATTTTCAAATACGAAACCGTGCCGTCTTTCCATGTGTCGGAATAGGCGAACTGTTCGATGACGGTCGGTTTTTGTTCCAAGTCAATTCCGGGGAGCGTAACTTTCGTACGATAGTCCGCCTTGCTGTCAAACGGCGGGTCAATGTAAATAAGGTCAATTTTCCCGCGCATTGACGACAGCCCGCTTTCGCGATCGCCCGAGAGCAGCGCCTGCATCGTCAAAAGATTGTCGCCGTACACAAGGCGATTCATCCATTCTTTTTCATTTTGAGTCGCGTCGCTCTGAAAAAGTTTCGCCTCCGCCGAATCCTTCGCGGGCAAAACGATTTCGTTGGTTTGAAGGGCGAGCCGGTCGGAACCGTTCAAACGTTCCAGTATCCGATCAACTTCCTTTTTCCCTTCGTCCACAATACGAGGCAGCTCATATAATAATGAGCTCATGTTTTTGTTGCTGATGTTTTTTATAAAACGCTTTTCGGGTACACAAATGGTCCTCCGAACGCGTCCGATGGCTCCTTTCGGAAACCACCCTATGCCCTTTCGGGACATAGACATCAGCAACGAGGGACGGTCGGGGGACCGTTTCTGTTGCTGATGCTTTTATTTAAGCCATGCCCGCCGAAAATAAATCCGCGCGAGTTTAGGCAAGATGATTTGATTTTGCGTTTCTTTTTCCTACTCCCCCATCCTACCAAAAAACCAAAAAAAATGCACGCGAAAATTTTTACACAGGACTATACTGTGTAAAAATGGATAGCCGAAAAAGCCCGCCACAATTCCGCAAGTTTTTCTGAAACCACATCTCTGATGTTAAATTTATTTTGTTTGTGTATCCGTCCATAACACTCGCACTATCAAAAAACCACCTGAAAAAAGGTGGGGTGCGTTTGTCTCAAGAATAAGATCTTCGGGATTTATCTTTACTCAACAACATTCGTTTCTATAATTTATTTTTTAACGAATCTTTATTAAAAAGGAAATGCACAACAATGAAAGCAAGCCCTAAAGTTTTAATAAGTCCATCACCGATAAATGCCGGAACGGACCAATCGCTATCAAACGATAACGCCCCAAATCCCAATGCCCAAGAGAAGCCTACGTCAGAAAAAATAATCAGAACAAGAAGCCAAAAGACGCCAGATGACCATTTTTTTCTCATCTCAATAAGGTCACCATGTTCTCTGAGTTCCAGAAATCCTTTTGCGCTATCTCTGTCAAGCTTGTCTTTAAGAAACGCTACTTCTATTGCGCTTGCTTCTTTTACTTTCTTAACAAGCTCAATCGCCTCGCTTTTTTCAATTTCTTCCATGTTTGTACTATAGGTGTTTCAAACGAAACTTAATGACCGACCTCGAAACACCGAACAGCTGAGCGATTATCGGTATATCATTTTCATCAAGAGAATATTTTTTCATTATACTCCGAAGCTGTTCTTTTGGGACGAGGATGTTCGCCGCAAAACAATTTGCTTCTTTTTCGATATTATCTTCACCATTTAATTCTGGAAACCTGAGCAATACCCCATATTTTTCAGGATCATGCTTAAGGAGATAGTGCCCTAATTCATGCGCAACGGTAAATCTTTGTCGCGTTGGCACATCTTCCGCATTTACATAAATAATGCTTGTATCTGGATCAAAAAAACCGGACACACTTTTTAGTTTTTCGGGCATAGAAATAATTTTCACAGAAAGCCCTTCTGCTTCTGCTATCTCAAAAATGGGGACGACTGGCTCAGAAATCTTGTACTCTGATAACTTTTCCGTCGCCAGCAGTGTTGCTTTATTATATTCAGGAGGATTCATATACTTACAATTATAGCATTTTTTTTATAAAATGTGTGAACTTTTTTACAAATATGTTCGTTGTTTGGGTTACATTTTACTCTCTACTTCCCTCGCAACATAAGCGACCTTGCGACAATGATAACGAGCGAGATGGCAAAGAAAAGAACGGAAAGAATCATGGCGACATCTTCCCCGCCGAAGGAATGCATTCCGAAACCGCCTCCACCGCCCATAGAACCTAGGACAAAAAGGATTTCGAATGGCATCCACCAATAAGCAAAGTGAAGCCATGATCGGAAAACTTCTTCGCGGAGTTTATATGTAATGAGAGAGAAAAGGAAGATAGGGAAAGAAATATAAAATAGGGAATCCCCGAAGTTATTCATATTTCTGGTGACATAGAAATCATGGCTATAAAGAAATTGCAACAAAAAAGGAGTGCATATTCCAACCAAGCCAATCCATAGCACTTTTTTCTTTGTCATTTTCATAGTTTTCATTATACCACTCTTGCTCTATACATCCTACCTCAACCCCACCGTTACAGAATAAATTTTCCCGTCGTCAAGCTTCGCGGAAAGTTTGTACCAATACCCCGAAGCAAATCCTTTCGTACTCCAATTGTAAATATATTGCTGGCTCGTATTGTCCCATCGGAAAGCGTTTCCGGTTGATGCGGTGTCGGAATAAGCGGACTCATCTACGGATGCCGTCATTGCTCCGCCATTTTGCGGGATAAGAAAGAGCGGCATGGTGCTTGCTTGGATTGGCGTGCCGTCGGATTTTTTGATCTGAAATTTTACGGGAATCGTGCTTCCGCCTTTGAAGACGCTCGGTGTTTGTGTGGGGTGGTACGCGATGTCATTGATGGGTTGGAGGAAGCCGTCGAAACGATACTTTGGCGGAGTGATAATCTCGCCGAGTTTTGGCGCAAGAGAAAAATCCGCAATGCCGTCGCCGTTTTCATCCACAGAGAGAGGCGAGGAACTGGCGATGTTGCCATTCGGAATGTCTATCGCGGCGGTAGTGCCGACAAATGATGGGATGCCGGCAAACGTGGCGGAAGCGGTTACTGTGTCGCCGAGAAATTCTTTCATATCGAGCGTAAATGAACCGGCGGCGTACCCGCGCAGAGAAAGATGGAGCGGGACTCCTGCCAGGACTCTGATGTATTTGAGTTCGCCGAAAGTATTGTAACGGCTGCCGGGGATATTTTCTTCCACGGTGTTCGTAGTAGTGGAAATGCCGGTGTGATTGCCGAGGTCGTCGTAGAGGTCGAGGGCGAGTGGCGAATGGAGGGTGAAGTTGAGGCGTTTTTCGGATTCTGGATTTGGTGGCTGAGTTGCGGAGATATATTGAGGTAATGGGTTTCCGTTTCTTGTGATGAGGTTTTGAATGAAGTCAAGAAGTTTCGGGACTTCGAGAATACTTGAATGTTCTCGGTCGGGGTGCAATAAACTTTGCGGTCGCGTATTGTTATAATCATTCAAATCCACCCAATACTTCCCCGCCCCGGGTGTCCACAAGGCGCTCGGCACCACCACCGTCCCGTCGCCGTCGAGAACTTCTTTTACGTCATACTGGATGGATGGAGAAAATTTCAGTTCGCCGTGTTCATCATATTCTCCCTTTACGCCTTCTTGGTATTCGATTGTTGAGATAGTCTCTTCTCCCCAACCGGCAATTTCTGTGAGGGTGACGCCTTCGGGCGGTGTCCAGTTGTCAAGCGTTGCATGAAGCAATTCCGCGCGATTCAAGAGGTTTGGGTTTCCGGCAATGGGGTAATACAAATCGGGCGATGAAGACGCTCTCGTTTGGTCGGCAAGGAAATTATGCAAGCGTTCGCTTGAATGAATGATGTCGCCGTATTTCTCAACCCATGGCGCAAGGAATGCCGAGCTTGTGGCGAAGGTGACAACATAATCGTCAGTGTACGTGAAGTACTGCGCCGACGGAAGCAAATTGTACGCCGAAGGCATATTTTTTGCGAGTTCGCGCGCCGCCTGAGGCGTTATGCCGAAAGCGAGCAATGTTGTCGGCAATTCCTGCTCGAATCCGTGAAGTATCGCGCCGATGGCTTTCGGCGTTCCCGCTTGGGGTGATGCGACGAATATCATTTGGTCGAGGAGTTTTGATCCGGCGAGTCCGAGTTTGTTCGTGAGCGCTTTTGCGACGAGTCCTCCGTTTGAGTGGGCGACGACAGTAACCTTGCCCGTGTCGGAAGATTCGGCGAGGCGGCGCAATTCTTGAATAATGTACGGGGACGAAGTGGATTGAAGATAGGAGATATTTTCGCCGTCCTTTTTTCCGCTCGTGAGGATATCATCAAGCGACAATCTCCAGTCGTACGGCATGACGGAATAATCCGCGATGACATGCTCCGTGTTTTTCATTTCATCCAATTGCTCAAGGAAAGATTTGTAGACATTTCCGATGATCGGAACATAGGCGTTATCAATAACGTCCTTGGTATAAATATCGTTTCTCACACTTTTGCCGTCTGCGTCAAGGGAGAGAACCGCCGCGTCCGCATCGCCGTACGGCTCCCACAATTTGTTCCCGCCCGCATCGTAGAGCCGCGATGCCTCGAGCCCCGGCAGGAAAGCGACGTTCGAGTATCCGGCGGTGAAAGCAAGCTCCCCGCTCGCCGGGAATCTCTGCGCGCCGCCGTTCGCTTCGAAGTGGTAGCCGTAGCGTCCTTTCGGGAAAGTCGAGGTCATGGAATACACAGGACTACCCTGTGTAAGAAGCGGGTATTGGCTCACGATGGCGCCGTCGTTCGTCCAGAGGGTCACATCGCTCGGGGTGGCTGCTCCGGCGTAGGAAATGGCGAAGGTAAAGTTCGTCTTGTCCGCCGTTCCTTTCGCGTCTTGATTGCCGTCGTCTTCGGTTTCGGTCGGGTTGGAGAGAGCGGGGGGCGATGTTGTTGGAGCGTTCCAGCCATTCTCCGCCGTCCAGGGGAAGTTGTCGAAAAACGTAACGGGGAGGTTTGTGGAATTGTCGGTACTCGTCGCGGCGGCATAGGGGGCATCGCAGAGATGGTCGCCGTTTTCATCACGGCAGGCGGTGTTTTTGCTCCAGTGGTTTCCTCCTTCCGGGAGGGGTTTCGAGAGAGTTTCAATACCATTGCCGCAGGTGGCAAGTCCGTTCTGGAAGTCTCCTCCGTTATTCTTGAAGTTGTTGCGGGTGAAGGTACCCCAGGATCCGGCGAAGGAAGCGCCGATGTCGTTTCCTTCAATGGTGTTTTCTCTGAACGTATTTTGGCCTGAGCAGTAGGTGAAGAGGAGGCCGGATTTGAAATTCCTGATCGTGTTGCGGCGGAATACGTTGAAATTGGCGTCCGAAACGAAGATGCCGATGTTTCCGGAGCCTTCGATGATGTTGTCTTGTATGGTGTTGGAAGAGGTGTTGGCGGAAAGGGAGAGTCCGATGCCGTTTTCTCCCGTGCGAATGGTGTTTCCTGAGATGGTTGAATGCCCTACGAGGGAGAATTTCATGCCGGCGCCGAATCCGGCGAGGGTGAGGTTTTTGACGGTAAGGAAGTTTCTTCCGGAAGCGCTGATGCCGGAGCCGGTACCCGTGATCGTGTGGCCGGCGCCGTCTAAGGTGATGGAGTCCGCGATGATTGAAACGGATCCGGAGAAGTCTTCCGTGAGCGTGCAGGTGAGGGAGGAGGCGTCCCAGATGCCGGACTCTCTGCAATCGCCGCCGAGAGAGTCGAGGGTGAGGGCGGAGACGGATGGGGGAAAGATGAAGAAAAGCGCGGCGAGGAGAGGGATGGCTGTTTTCATGGTGGCGCTATCGTAGCATGGGGGGTACTGGAGGGAAAGTGTACGAAGCGCGTCTTTCGTGGTGTGATGTTTTTTGCGGATACGAACTATCGCAACAATTTCCGTATATCTTCCACCTCTTTATCAAGAATTTCTTCCGATATATCAAGGGCGTCTTTGATTTTTTCCAAAATTTCCCGCTCGGTGTCGCTTAAATTCGGTTTATTGGAAAGCGTGTGCACTTGTTCTTCAATCTCATCGCGCAACACGCCGAATACTTTGCCGAGTTTCTCCCCCGCTTCGTCCGTTTCGTGTTTGAGTAATTCCCTCTCGCTTATATACCGCCTTCTCTCGGAAAACATGCGCGCTCCGAAAAACACGGCGACTGCCACCAAACACAGGAGTACGATCCAATACATCGCCCCGACCCCCGATTTAACGGGAACTTCTTCATCCGCTTTTTTTACCGGAGCGGGAATCTCTCCCGCAACGCTGAACTTCAATTCCCCTGCGGCAATGTTTCCGGCTCTGTCGTATGCCAGCACCTTGGCACTGTGTTCGCCAGGGTTTTGCAGCGGGAGCGCGTATCCGGCGGCGGTAACATCTCCGAGCGCCACCGGAACAGCCTTCCCTCCGTCAACGGCAACTTCATATCGGTCTATGCCGGACGCCGTGTCGGTCGCGTTAAAAAGAATGACGACTTCGCCACTTCCGGACGAATCTTCTTTTTGTACGACCGAGAATTTTTCGGGCGGCGTTTTGTCCACCATCACCTTGCGGTGCGCCGCCGTCCCTGATCCGGCAGAATTACGAAACACAATATGAAAGTAATGCACGCCGTCAGAAACATCTTTGAATTCCTCGTCTATGGTCGGCGGATTATGCGATACGGTCGGAGCGGAACGAGGACTCTCGTCAAAGAGAGTTTTGATGGAATCAACCGTCGCCGGCACGTCCCACGCAAACGTAACGGTGTTTTCCTTGTACCATTTTTCCGGATCCAGATGCGTCGCGGAATTCACCGTCGGGATACCCGGCAGTTCTTTTGCGGAGATTTCTTGGGCGGGCAAAGCCGTCTTTGCTTCCGCCTTTCCGATTGTATAGGTCGCTCCTTTGGTGTCGGCGAGCGCGTCCGTTCCTTCCCCATCGGCCGCGAGAACGCTTGATTTGTCTTTGGAAAAAGCGATGGTCCCTTCTCCTTCCTTCAGCGCCTTGAACGTAATGGAGAGAATGGTTTTTTTGCCGGTAAACGGCGAGGGCGACCCGCCGCCGAAAGACACCGTTCCGTCCGCATTCGAGAATTTCGGCTCAACCGTCCACAAACTAAAAGCGGAACCGTCTTTGGAAACGCTCTGTACCGAAAGGACGGCCTTGTCAAAAACAATCTCCGACTCCGCGACGTTCACATCCGTGTCGGCGCTCTCAACGAGGACGGAAGCGACAATGGTTTTCCCTTGCTCATAAGCGCCTGTCGCCGGAGTAATTGAGAGGATGGCGGCGAAAGAAAGAGAAGGGAAATTAAAAAAGAAAGCCGAGAAGATAAAAACGGCAAGAAAAAATCTAAAAGTTCCGGCAACTTTTACTTTTACATTGTCGCTTTTCATTTTTCATTTTCAATTTTTAATTTACTGTATACAACATAAAACGGGATGAAGAGGAAAGTTTTACGCATGCACTTCCTCCGCATGCCGAGGCTCTTCTTTCTGTTCATCTCCTATCTTCGTTACGCGCATTTTTACTTTTTTTGATATGGAGTTTTTAAGAGGAAGCACTAAAACCAGCACCCCGTCTTTCACCTTTGCGTCGGCGACGGTAGAATCTATCTCTTGCGGCAAAATAATCTGCCGAAAATACTGCCCCCAGCCGCATTCCTCGAGCGAAAATTCTCCGCCTTCTCCTTGATGTTCGGAAACTATCTCTTCCGGTCTTTTATACTCGCCCTGAATGGTGATGACGTCATTGTCTCCTTCAATGGAAATATCAAGCTTGTCAAGATTGAGTCCCGGAACTTGGGCGTAAACGATAATGTGGCGATCCGACTGGAAAACATCAACGGGAAGCTGGGTAACGCCGGAAAGAATGGTGGCGGATCCGGGCTTCGCCACGGACGGATTCGGCAGATGCGTTTCTTCCTGCTTGACGATTCCCTCTCGTTTTAATTTTCGCAAAAAAGAATTCATGGTGTTTTTATGAAGAATTGAGAAAAATTTTACTTCAGTATACTTTCATTATACCAAATGAACGCAAACAACAAAGTGGATAAGCGATAAACTATTTTACGTAGGACTTATGCGCTTGGATGAGATACGCCGCCAATCCGCCAGCTGGCGGAGAGAAACGGAGCGAGGCGTATATAAATACGGTGAGCGAGTATCGCAGATTTTGGCAAGTATACCGCCAAGCGCATAAGTCCTGTTACGGTTTCAGAAAAAGATTGAGGTACTCTCCATACCCATCCGCTTCCATATTCTCTTTCGGTATGAAACGAAGCGCGGCGGAATTCATGCAGTAGCGCAGACCGGTCGGCGCGGGACCATCGTTGAAAACATGCCCCAGATGCGAGCCGGCGTGTTTTGAACGAATCTCCGTTCGCGGAAGAATGAGGAGAAAATCCTCTTGCTTCACGATATTTTCCGGCGCTATGGTGTCCCAGAAACTCGGCCAGCCGGTGCCGGAATCATACTTTTGCACGGAGGAGAAGAGCGGCTCGCCTGAGACAACATCAACATAAATCCCCTCTTTTTTATTATCGTGATATTCATTTCGGAACGCCGGTTCCGTCCCCTCTTTTTGAGTAACTTTATACTGGAGAGGCGTGAGCATTTTTTGTAATTCCGCAGCGCTCGGCTTCACAAATATGCGCCACTTGGCGGCAACCGTCGTCGTCCCCGATACTGCCACTGTCCCCTGATACCCGTCTGTCGCCTTTCCCCAAATACTCTCAATATACGCATCCCGCCCCGAGCCTTTTCGGTAATACTCATACCGCAGGGGATTTTTCTTGTAATAATCCTGATGATATTCTTCGGCATTCCAAAACGTCTGTGCCGGCTCGATGCTTGTTACGATAGGTTTCGGAAAAATATGCCGCGCGTCCAGGTCTTTTACCGCATTCTCGGCAATGGTCTTCTCTTCCGGCGTGGAGTAATAAATCGCGGACGTGTATGAATGCCCCCGGTCGTGGAACGAACCCCCCGCATCGGTTGGGTCATGATGTTTGAAGAAATACTCCACGAGTGTCCGATAGGAAACGGATTCGGGATCATAATACACTTTGATAGACTCGCGATGTCCCGTTACGTGCGCGGATACCTGTTCGTAAGTCGGATTCGGCTCGTTTCCGCCCATGTATCCGGAAATAACTGACGTAACGCCGGGAATCTTTTCAAAATCCGATTCCGTACACCAAAAGCATCCGCCCGCGAAATACGCAACGGAAGAACCCGCCGGAATGCTCCCCGCCGGTTCCTGGTGCACTGTCCTGTCTTTCCGAAAAACGAAAAAATAAACCCCGAGAGCGAGAATGATGAAAATGATAGTGTACATAAAATATGTTTGTTTCATAAATGCCTTATCGCTTACCCCTCTCCTTCATCATCCTTCCCGGGATTCTTCATCGGCGTCGTGCTTGCACCGCTTTGTCCCGCTGGGACGGGAACCGCTTGGTCTTTTTCTTTTTGTTCCGGCAGTGAGTCGGAAGGGATGCTGTGCGGCGCGCGGATCGGTATTTCTTTTCCGGTCAAAACATCATAGCCGACTGTTTCCACCCCGCCGTCCTCATTTTGCTTCTCGAAAAGAAGCGCGAACCGCGGATTCTCATACCTCCCTCCTTCAGGTCTGTTTATCCGCGATGTTTCTCCGCTTGCGATATTATACACCGAAACATGCCACGAGTCGCCGAAAAACGATTGCCACGTGATGAAATTGTCGGAAATAATCGGAAACATGTCCGGGTTTTCGTTCGCGGTAATCTGCTCTATGACGCGCTGTGGTGCGGTAACGTCTTGTATGTAAAAAATCTCCCAGTTGTTTTCTCCCCACCCTTGCCATACAACGCTTTTGCCGCGCACTTTCGGATCGGTGCTGTTGGAGGGCGCGTCGGTAAGCTGTTTCGTAGTGCTTGAATAAAAATCATAAAGCATTATTTGAAAGCGGCCTTTCACGAGCGAGTGCCACGCGATGAAACCGCTCTGTTTATCGTAGGATGGCGCATCGTCGTCAAAATCATTGTCGGTAATCCGCCTTTTCCCCCGTTCATCTTCAAAAAATATCTCTTTATCGCCGTCATTCTCAACGAAGACTCGCGACAGCGAAGCGCTTGATGCGGCGGTTGTACTCGCTTCATTCCTCGGCGCGCAATAAAATCCCCCGTCATCAAGGCGCGTGCATTCATTCTCTCTGAAAAGATATTTCTCTTCAATGATATTCGCCACTGAATTCGGTAGATGCGTTTCTTCCTGCTTGGCGATCGCTTCTCCCGCATCTTCTCGCACGATTTCCATCGCGGGGGTTTCCGGCGGAATTTCTGAGATTTCCGCCGTCTCTGACTCTTCGGCGGCATCTTCTTTTTCGTCAGCGGGAACGACGTTCTCCGCAGCTTCGACTGGGATTGTTTCGGTTTCAATAACGGGCTCGGTAGCGGTCGCCGTTTCCGCCGGAATAATCATTTCGGTTACGGCTTCAAGTATCGGTGTGCTTCCATCTGGCGTTTCAGTTGAAGCGGTCTCGCCAGAAACCGAAATACCCGAAGGGGGATCTTCTGTATCTTCGGCCGATAGTGCGGCCTCGGTAAGGATTGGCGTTTCTTGTTCGTCCTTTTCTGCTGGCTCACTTTGCGCGGCTTTCGGCGCTTCGTCCGGAGAAACCGTTTGTTCTCCCGCCGTTTGCTCGGCGGCGCCATCACTCTCTACAACCGAGGGGATTTCATCGGCGTACGCATCAAGAACGGGACTGAAGAAGAATAGTCCGATGAGTAAGACGGACGCGGAGCGAGAAAAGATGCCGAAATGACCTCCCAAAAAACTTTTTTTCGTTTCCGTATCTTCTTTGGATCGCAAAGGAACAACCACCGCGTACCCGGCACGCGCCTTGTTTTCTTTTTGTATTGTTTTTATGCGAAGCATACCGAAAACCGTACCGTTTACGGAGAATCTGTTCGTAATAATTTCGGGCAGACCCTTATGTTTATGATACCGCATATTCAAACAAACCTTAAAGAGGTTATCCACAAAAACTAAAAAAAGCGGGGTTGATATTTACATCCGAAAAAGGAAAGGATACACTTAACTTCATGAGTACTCTTTCTCGCCGCATCAAACATTTCCTCGCCGGATTACACGTGCATGAAAGACGAAGGCTTGGCATTATCGGCGGAGCCATTATCGTTTTACTGCTTGGCGGGATTATCTTATTTTTCACCAATGACGGCGCTTCGCCGAAAACAGCGGAAAAAACGCCGGTCAAATTTACCTGCCGCGACTCTGACGGCTCAAACGCGCGCATCAAAGGAGCGGTTACCTATACGGATGAAAACGGCAAGCATGTGGACGAAGATTTCTGCGCCCCGACGGAAAAAGCCGTCTATGAAATGACGTGCCGAAAAGTTTCTTTCTGGAGCCTCGCAGCCGTCCCTGAAAAGAAAACCATTTCTTGCATGAAACAATGCATCAATGGGGCGTGCGTGAAATAAATCAGTCGCTCCTCTACCGCGACCGCGAGATATTCAGAATTATTCCCGCTTCGGCAAGGACGAAGAAAAGCGCCGTACCTCCGTGGCTGATAAAAAGAAGCGGGACCCCGGTAAGCGGAAAAATTCCCAGCATGGAAGCGATATTGATGAATGATTGAGAAATAATCAAAAAAACGATGCCGAACACAACGAAGCGGCTCCATGCATCCGGCGCTCTTGCCGCAATATGAAAGCCGCGCATCGCAAAAAACAAAAACATGAGAATAA
The DNA here is from genome assembly GCA_964410165.1 of uncultured Candidatus Saccharibacteria bacterium. Lineage (GTDB taxonomy): Bacteria > Patescibacteriota > Minisyncoccia > Phycocordibacterales > CAIJYI01 > CAIJYI01. The sequence continues at coordinate 3,888 of CAYPFT010000004.1, read as the reverse complement.
TCCCCGTGCTTCCGACGAAGCCGAATTCTTCGGAAACAACCGCGTAAACGGCATCGTTGGTCGGTTCCGGAAGAAAGTTGAATTTTTGAATGCTTTGCCCGAAACCGCGTCCGAACGCGCCGCCGGACCCCACAGCAATCAAGGATTGATTCAGCTGGTAACCGGCGCCGTACGGATCGCGTTCCGGCTCAAGGAAAGTGAGGACGCGCTCCTTGGCATAAGGCTGAAAATAAAGCAGTGCCCCGAAAGAAAGCACTGAAAGGATGACGAGCCAAAGAATATGCGTCATTCTTCCGCCAGCGATAAAAAACATGCCGAAACCCGCGATGGCGAGAATGCCGAATGTTCCGGCATCAGGTTCAAAAAAAAGAAGCAATGCCGTAATCCCTATCATGGCGAGAAACGGCCCGGTTCCGTATCGAAAGGTGCGGACACGGTCTTTCGCGGCGGAAAGCCACGTCGCAAAATAGAGCACAAACCCGAGCTTCAGGAATTCGGATGGCTGAAACGACACGAACCCGAGGTTAATCCATCGTTTCGCGCCCCCATGCTCCATTCCTATTCCGGGAACAAATACGAACAGTGAAAGAACTATGGCGCCGAGAAAAAAATAAAAAGAGAACTTCCGGAGATGTTTATGGTGAAGGTGCGACAAGCAAACGAGCGCGATAAGCCCGAAGAAAAGCCCGAAAACGGCTTGATTAAAAAAAACGCTGCTGAAGTCGGCGCCCCCGACGCGGGCAAGAAGTCCGAGCGACGCCGAAGTAAACAAAAAAAATCCGCCAAAAGCAAGCAGGAGAACAATCCAGAGAAAAATTTTATCCAACGGTTTTACTTTCATGGAAATATCAATGAGTTTTTACCCTCCGCTAAAGAGCGCCACAATCACTCCTATAATGGCGAAGATAATGGAAATGACCCAATAGCGCATCGTTACCTTATACGCCGGCCAGCCGAGGGCTTCGAAGTGATGATGTATCGGAGCGACGAGAAAGACTTTCTTGCCATGCCGGAATCTTTTTGAAACGACTTGTATGATATTGGAGAGTACGGTTACGAAAAGCGGAAATGCGATGAGCGGGAGTACCGCGACGCCTTTCCCCCCGACATGCGCATCAGTGAGAAACGCCACGACCGCAAGCGTGATCGTCAATCCCATCGTACCCGTTTCAGACATATAAAACCTTGCGGGCGGAATGTTGAACCATAAAAAAGCAAGTATCGCTCCGACGATAACCGTGCAGAACGCCGCAAGATCAATCTGTTGCTGGTAAAACGCGACCATGGCATACGCGGAAAAAATTGACGCGAATACCCCTCCGGCCAATCCGTCAATGCCGTCAATCACCCCGCTCGCGTACACGGCAAGTACGACAAGAACGAAGAACGGGATGAACCATATTCCGATGTCCACCACACCGTCAAAAGGAATTGAAACGGACGAAACGCCGAGCTTTGTGAAAAACCACCACGCGCCGACGAGAGAAATGAGGGACACGACCGCAAGGCGCTTTTTGAGAGATAACCCGCCGGCGATGTGTCCCCCATTTCCCATAATTTCAAAAAAGTCGTCCAAAAGCCCGATGAGGGAACCGGCAACAAGAGTAAAAAGCGGAAGCCATGTCTGGCTCCGATGGAGGAAATTGAGTTTTTCGGTCGTACCGTTCGGGAAAAAATGAGCGAGAAGCCAGATAATGACAACGGTGATAAGAACGCTTCCCCAAATAATAACGCCTCCCATCATCGGCGTTCCCACGTCTCTCTCTTTATGGAGCGCGTTGCGTATAGGCGTGTCTTTCCCGTCGAGCGCCACTTTGCCCGGTTTCTTTTTCCACATTTTGCGCTCGTATAAGTAATTGGTCAGAAACGGAGTAAGAGCGATGCCCACAAAAAAGGCGATGGCGGTCGGTACGAATATCTTTACGGCATCAATGATGATCATGTTTCCAGTATATAACAAAAAACGGCAAAAGTGGAAAATATGTGCGCGGCGCGAAAATTAAAGCGACACGATCTTTTTCTCGACGCTTCGGTTCATGCGGGAATTATACCACTTCTTTTCAAAAACCTGAAATTCACGTAGAGTGAGGAAATGGAAAACATACCCTATCCGGTCCGCATCAACCGCTACCTTGCCCTCATGGGCGAAGCTACCCGGCGCGGGGCGGATACGCTTATTGAAGAGAGGAAAGTATCCATAAACGGACGTATTGCCGTTTTGGGCGATATGGTGCAAAAAGGCGATGCGGTAAAAATTGCTCATGCGGCGCCGAGAAAATATCTGTACTTGGCATACCATAAACCGCATGGCATCATCACTCACAGCCCGGAGGATGGGGAGAAAGATATTGAAGATACGCTCCGGGAAAAGATCGATGAGCGTGTGTTCCCGGTTGGGCGTCTTGATAAAGATTCAAGGGGGCTCATCATTCTCACGAACGACGGGCGCATTACAGAAAAACTTTTGTCGCCGGACAAAGAGCATGAAAAAGAATATGTCGTCGCGGTGGACAAGCCGATAACGGAAAGGTTCCTGAAACACCTCAAACGGGGCGTGAACATTGAAGGGTACGAGACCAAGCCCGCGTACGCGGAAAGCGCCGGCGAACGGAAATTTTCCATTATTCTCACCGAGGGGAAAAAGCATCAAATACGCCGGATGTGCGCCGCGGAAGGTTACGTCGTCCGCGACATCAAGCGCGTGCGCGTTATGAATATCGCCATCGGCTCGCTTGGGCCGAGACAATTCCGCACCATCAAAGGAGAAGAGCTGAAAACATTCCTCCGCGCATTAAAAATTCTGCCCGCTTAGTGAAAAGCGGACCGAATATCTTAAAACTCTCTTCCGTGCGGTTTCCCGCCGGTCTTTTTCTTTTGCTTTTTATTTCCCGTCCAATAAAACGACGGCATAAGAAGCTCGTGAAAACCAAGTTCTCGTCTTTCGAGACCGCAAAGAGAAGCCCAAGCGGCAAAATAACCGATCAAAAACTTTATAATCTCTAAAAACCAATACGTGCCGCCGAAAAAAGAGATACCGGCATTTTCCGCCACGATAACCAAAATGGCATTCAGTATCATAAAACCGAGCGCGCACCGCCTGAAGACAATGAAATCAACATCGGGAAACTTGAACCGGACAATCCATCCAATCCCGTAGGCAACCCCGAGTATCAGAGCCATTTTAACAAAAAACAAACTAAACTCCGCGTGAGACATATCCATAAAAACCTCCATGAGGTAGTGACCTGATTTCATTTAATCACAAAACCTGTTTTTATGCAAAAGGAACGGCTCCCTGTTCCTCACCCTCTAAAGAGGGGAGGAGGCACGGCGTTCGGCGTCCTCTACATTGACTTTCTCGCTATTCTGGTGTACATATGCAAGTAGTGATAAACAACGGGAGTATGCAATGAAAACACAAAAGATTTCGACCGAAATGCTCGTCCAGCTTCGTGCGCTTGGTTTGCCCCAACCCGAAGGCACGGACTATGAAGGAATGTACGTGACCTGCCCCAACACATCAGGAGAAGGGCTGGGTGTCTCTCATGGAGTGTACCACCCCTCACTCGGCGAATTGCTGGATTTCGTAGCAGGCAAACAAAAAGGTGCGCAAGTGGTATTCGAATGCGCTAAATATCTTGACGAAAACTGTTACTTTGCGACTATAATCGAAAAAGAGGGATTTTTCAAAGAGGGATTTTTCCCATCATATAGACGCTCTGGTAACTCTTGGGAAGAGGTTTTGGCTGTAGCCATGACGGTAATAAGCCCGTAAATAATATGCCCCCGTTCACGGGGGTTTTTATTAGGACTTACGCACCGATGAAAGATGCGGTCGGTGAGTCTGCCACACGGGTACTTCCATTTTCTAATCGCTTCGCTCAAGAA
>CAYPFT010000003.1:0-59162 GCA_964410165.1 uncultured Candidatus Saccharibacteria bacterium | reverse complement strand
GAAGCGATTAGAAAATGGAAGTACCCGTGTGGCAGACTCACCGACCAAATCTTTCACCTGTACATAAGTCCTGCATAAAAAACACCCACGCGCCATGCAGACCCTCAAACAATACATACAAGAAGCGGACGAAAAACATTCCATTGTCGGACACTTTAATATGTCGAATATTGAAGGAATGTGGGCGATATTCCATGCGGCAAAGAGGATGAAGGTGCCGGTTATCATCGGAACATCGGAAAAGGAGCGGGCTTTCATGGGTGTTCGGCAGTGCGTTGCTTTGGTAAAAAGCCTGCGCGAAGAATTCGGTTATCCGGTTTTCTTAAATGCGGACCACACGTATTCTTTTGAAAAAGTGAAAGAGGTCGTGGATGCGGGGTATGACGCGGTGATTTTTGACGGCGCAAAACTTCCGTTTGATGAAAACGTAGAACTGGCGAAAAAGTGCGTTGAGTACGCGAAAAGTAAAAATGCGGACGTTCTCATGGAAGGGGAGCTCGGCTATATCGGCGCTTCCTCAAAAGTATATGATATTTTGCCAAGCGACGTTCACCTCTCTCCGGACACACTCACGAAGCCGGAAGATGCCGAACGATTTGTGAAAGAAACGGGCGTTGACTTGCTGGCGCCGGCGGTGGGGAATATCCACGGCATGCTGAAAAACAGCCCGAACCCCGCGCTTGACATCGACCGCATCAAAGCCATACGGGAGAGTGCCGGCGTACCGATAGTTCTTCATGGCGGATCCGGCATCACGAACCATGACTTTAGGCGGGCGATACTCGCGGGAGTATCCATTATCCATATCAGTACCGAAATCCGCATTGCTTTCAGGCACGCGCTTGAAAAGACGCTAAAAGCGGAAACGGAAGAGCTTGCGCCGTACAAGATAATGGAAAACGCGGTATTTGAGATGGAAAAAGTCATTGAAGAGCAACTCAAGGTTTTTCTTACCAAGAGCTAATCTTTTCACGTGATGTTGCGCGTTTTTGATATTTTTGCTAGGATGGGAAGCAATGAATGAAAAAGAAATCAAAACCGGAGAAAGTGTTTTAGACGCCATGTTTCAAGCGGGGGTGCATTTTGGCTATTCTCGTTCGAGCCGTCATCCGTCAATGAAACCGGTAATTTACGGGATGAAGAACCGCGTAGAGATTATCAACCTTGAAAAAACTCGCGAATATCTCGAAAAAGCAAAAGCTTTTATGCGGACGCTCGCGGCGGGAGGGAAAACAGTGCTTTTTGTCGGGACAAAGAATGAATCGCGGATGGCGGTGCGAAGCGCGGCCGAGCTCGCCGGCATGCCCTATGTTGTGGAGCGGTGGGTCGGAGGCATTTTCACGAATTTTGAAGAGATAAAAAAACGCATTGCCCGCATGAAGGAACTTCAAGAGAAGAAAGAAAAAGGCGAGCTTGATAGGTATACCAAAAAAGAGCGGCTTCTTTTTTCGCGGGAAGAAGACCGCTTGGCGAAGCTTTTCGGCGGGCTTGCCGATATGAATCAATTGCCGGCGGCCATATTCGTCATTGACACGAAAAAAGAAAAACTCGCCATTGCCGAGGCGAGAAAAATGGGGATTCCCGTTATCGCTCTTCTCAACTCCGACTGTAATTTCCACGATGCGGATTTCCCGATTCCGGGGAACGATGCCTCTGCCGGAAGCATTCGTTTTATCACGAACGAGCTTGTTTCAGCATTCAAAGGAGAGTAAAATAAAGGAGCAGGCTTTTAAGATTATGATTACCACCGACCAAATTAAAGAACTGCGGGACATTACCGGCGTGTCCGTTATGCAATGCAAAAAAGCCCTGGAAGAAGCTCTCGGCGACACCGAGAAAGCCATCCTTCTTCTTCGTAAAAAAAGCGGGGATGTCGCTTCTAAAAAAGCCGAGCGAGAGCTTGGCGCGGGGACAGTCGCTTCTTATATCCACAACAATAAAAGCGTCGGCGCGATGGTTATCCTTTCCTCGGAAACGGATTTCGTGTCAAAGAACGAAGAGTTTCAGAAGCTCGCATACGATATCGCCATGCACATTGCCGCGACGAATCCTCCGTACTTGAAGAGAGAAGACATGCCGGCAGAAGAACTTTCTCGTGTTACCGAAGTGCTTGAGAATGAAATACCAAAAGACAAGCCGGCGGATATTCGCGCAAAGATTCTTGAAGGAAAGATTTCCGACTACTTGAAAACAAAGGTTTTGCTTGAACAACCTTTCATTAAGGACGAAAGCCAAACTATAAAACAGCTTCTCGAAACCGCCGTCCAAAAGTTCGGCGAAAGAACGGAAGTGGCGAAATTTTCGCGCTTCACCGTCGCGCGATAAGCGAAACGCATAAGGGGCAAGTATGACTCCCATGTATCTTCTCTATTCCATATTTTCTTTTTCCGCCATTGCGGCTCTTTTCATGGTATTTTTCCGTCTTCGGGAGCTTGAAAAAGGAAAGATCCCGTTTCCTGATCGGAAAGAGTTTTCAAAACAACTTCACATCTTTGCCGTATGGGAAAAAAAGATGTGGGAAGAGGGGAAAAGAACCGCACTTCGCCTCCTTGCATCGTCCCTTACGTCCAGCGTTTCGGTGGTGGATAAAACAAGGAAGCTCATGCGCCGACTCATCGCATTGACGGAAGAGGCGCTTGTGAAAAAACGCATGAGCGAAGGATCGCAAGGGCAAGGCGCCTCGTCGTTTTTTCTGAAAGATATCGCTGAACATAAGAAACGGATGAAGCAGAAGAATAAGGTATAATACCGTATACAAAATACTTATGCACCTGCATCATTATTTCACGCCGCTTTAGCTGTTTTGGTAGGCTCAGGAGAAGTTCACGCCGCTTTAGCTGTTTTGGTAGGCTCAGGAGAAGTTCACGCCGCTTTAGCTGTTTTGGTAGGCTCAGGAAAAGTTCGTGCCGCTTTAGCTCAGTTGGTAGAGCAACGGTTTTGTAAACCGTAGGTCCTCGGTTCAAGCCCGAGAAGCGGCTCCGAAAATTCATTGCGGGATCGTCTGTATCCCCGCCCGCAGGGTCTGGGGAGGAATCCGCGCGGTCTTCGATCTTCAATTTTTTGGTTCGGCGAAATTTCAAAGACCAGAAAATTTTGCTACAATGAATGCAAATGAAAACTTCCTACATTTTGGGAATCAACACAACGTATCATGAACTCTCGGCCTGTCTTCTAAAAGACGGGCAGTTAGTTGTTGCCGTTGAGGAAGAGCGATTTACGCGAATCAAGCACGGCAAACCAGCGTTAGTTAGTAACCCTGATGTGATACCTAAACAAGCCATCGATTTTTGTTTGCGGAAAGCCGGGATCACATTTACTGAAATAGACAAAATTGGAATTTCTTTTTGTCCGAAAGAGCGTCTTAAAAATGTCGGCATTGATAAATATTTCACCGAAGGCGACTGGGGGAGCAAATTCGGCGAGGAACTTTTTTACGAAAAAATAATGAATGTTCCAAAACTCCTTAGTGAGTATGCGGGGATAGATTTAACCAATAAGACCATCTGGGTTCCTCATCACATTTCCCACGCTGGAAGTGCTTACTATGTTTCACCATTCAAGGAATCGGCCGTGCTGTCAATAGATGGGATTGGCGAAATCACGACGACGTGGCTTGGCGTGGGAAAAGGAAACAAAATGTCTGTTATAAAAGAAATCGCCTATCCGAATTCAATCGGCTTTTTGTGGGAAAAACTCTCAAAGTTTCTAGGATTTTCCGAATATGATGCGGCAAAGGTAATGGGACTTGCCTCGTTTGGAGAGAAAAAGAGATTCCATTCGCTTTTTCAGAAAATCATCAGTATCGAGCCAGACGGAAATTTTAGAGTTGATGAGGATGTTTTGCGTTTCAGATCGAATGATTATGAACCACTAGAAAAGTTGTTTGAAGTAAAGAGATTGAATAGTCCAGACGAAAGGACAACTGCACACGAAGACGTGGCGGCTGGACTTCAGGCAATTACGAATGATGCTGTGCTCAATCTCGCTAAATATTTATCCGAGACTACCAAATCGAAAAATCTTTGTCTTGCCGGAGGTGTCGCATTGAACTGCGTATCAAATTTTGAAATCATGCGTGGAGGATATTTTGAGAATATTTATATCCAACCAGCGGCGCATGATGCGGGTACCGCGCTAGGTGCCGCGTACTACCTTTGGAATGACCTACAATCTCAAAACAGAGAATTTGTGATGGAACATGCTTTTTGGGGACCAGACTATTCCGAAAGTGAAATTGAGAATATCTTAATCACCGAAGGTGTCCGATATAAAAAATTGGCGAATATAGAAGAAACAACGGCAAAACTCATTTCCGAAGGAAATATCGTCGGCTGGTTTCAAGGAAAGATGGAATGGGGACCACGAGCACTCGGCAATCGTTCTCTTCTTGTTGATCCAAGGAATATAACGATGAAAGAAACTTTGAATATACGAATCAAGAAGCGGGAACCATTTCGTCCTTTCGCGCCGAGCGTTTTAAGCGAGGATACAAATGATTGGTTTGAAATTCCAAAAAACTGTGCCTCGATCTCAACAGAGTTTATGGAGTTTGCCTTTCCCGTAAAGAAAGAAAAGAGAGCTGCTGTTCCTGCAGTAACACATGTAGATGGAACAAGTAGAATTCAAGTTGTGAGAAGGGAAATAAATCCAAAATATCATTCGCTAATTTTAGAATTTAAGAAAATCACTGGAGTACCAATGGTGCTCAATACGTCGTTTAATGAAAACGAACCGATTGTTTGCTCGCCTCTTGACGCGGTAATAACTTTCAAAAGAACAAAAATGGACTACCTTGCTATTCAAGATTTTCTGGTTTCAAAGGAGCCAGAAAAATGATAAAATCAAACATGTACGCGGGGGTGGTGCAAAGTAGCACATGCGTCTTCCAGACGTGGGATGAAAGTGCAAATCTTTCCCCCCGCACCAAAAAAGTATGGATACTATAGAAAAAATAATTTCCTCAATACCAAACTGCTCAAAAATCACTGACTCTGACAAGACATTGTATGAGGAGTTTTTGAAATCCGAAGGGAAGAAATATCCCTATCACTATTCACGCAGTTGGGTTTTCATCAAGCAAATATCAAACGGACGAGGCATTAAGTATTTCGATAAGAAAAAAGAACACCTTATTACTATCGCTCCGAATTGGGGCAAAACCGTACCGAATTATATTTTTCTACCGCTTGGCGTTAATGCAATTCAAAGTGTTCCGTTTTTAGCAAAAGAGCTTTCAGGAGTTTTGGGACAAGAGATTTTTGCGAAGAAAATATACAGTGATGAAAACAAAGATTATTTGCTCAAAAATTGTTTTCAGGAAGTGCCTTCTAGCGGCAATACGGATTTTAAGAAACTTGATGATGACAAATATCCTGAAATCGTTTGTAGCGTTGACGACATAATCAAGGCCACATTTGGTTTTGTTCCGAGTGTGAAGATGGATAGCTTTAGAAATCACATACGAAAAATCAAGAGGAAAATATTTTTTGGAGAATACGAGGCGCAAGAGAGAAGTCTTACAAAAAATTTACAAGAGTCATTTCGTGAACTGGTAGACCGGTGGAGTTCAGATATAGCAGAAAGAACCGCCAAGCAGTTTGAAAAGGGTGCCGATGTAAAAGAGATTAAAAAGTGGATGGGTGGTGTCTACTACCCACATTTCATTGACGAGTACGCTGATAAAGTTGATAATGAAAATATAATTGCGTATATAACATTTTTTAATAACCGACCTGTTGCGTTTACGTCGGCATACCCGATCAATCAAAATTGCTTGGCGGTAAATGCCAGTTTTTGCGATGTTGAGTACGAGGGACTTATCCAATATCAATTTTTCAGTTTGGCGGCGCGCGCCAAACTTCTTGGATACAAGTACCTCAATCTTGGGAGCAACGATGTAGAATCTCAACACCTCTACAAATCAACGATGGGTGAAATCGCGGAAGTTTATCCATACATTTTGAAATTCGCAGAATCGAAAAATTGAAGCAACCCCCCGCCCGCATTCCTCCCCAGACCCTGCGGGCGGGGATACAGACGAGTCCGCATTAAAGCCCCGCCACACTGCCCAGAACTTCTTTGGGGTTGCCGAGCGGAGCGAGGCGGTGGCGGGGCTTTCGTCATTCAGGAATTTTTGATAAAGTAGGTTCGAGTGAAGTCGCAAAAACGGACGCCTCATTGTGAAGACGAGAACTTTGTAAAAAATTCATTGCGGGATCGTCTAATGGTAGGACATCAGGTTTTGGTCCTGAGTATCTAGGTTCGAGCCCTAGTCCCGCAGTAAAAAACGAAGTTTTTTCCTGCGGGAAGGAAGTGAACTGCTTCACTTCCGCCTAGGGCTCGAAGGGATTTTTTATGCTGAGCAAAGCGAGGCAAAAAATCCCCGCCCCGCAATGGGGCGAGTTCCTAGTCCCGCAACTAATAATCTGCTGACAAAAAAATGAATAAAGAATTTATGAACAAGAATGTGCGCGTAAGCGCCGTCGCCCTCATCATCCTTCTTTCTTCGTCGGTGCTCTTGCGGCGCGGCATACAATTGCCGCAATTTTTGCAAAGCGCGGAAAAGGAGCAAGCGGCGGTCGCAACCGCGGGTGATATTGATTCCCACGTTGTTCCTGCGGTTTCCGGCGGCGGAGGGCGGAGCGCTCTTGCCGTAAAAGATCAGAAAGCCGGAAGTGCGGTTATGGTGGCGTCTGTTTCTCTCGCTCGAAAAGGGTTTGTCATCGTGCATCGAATGGATGGCGAAATGCTCGGGAAGATCATCGGTTCAAGCGCGCTTCTTCCGGCAGGGGAGTCGGAAAATATCGAGATTACCCTTCGGGAACCTCTCCTCAAAGGAGAAAAACATACCGCTACGATTCATTTTGATAACGGCGACGGATTTTTCCTTCCCGGAAACGATCTTCCCGCAATGAATGAGTCCTCGGACGGCGGCATTATTAAAGCGGAATTCGAAGCGACATAAATAGGACCTACGCAAAACGGCGATCTTCGCATTTTTCTCCCGGACGACTCGGGAAGCAGTACTGGTTCGTACAGCTTCTCCGCGATCATCCGGGCGGAAAAACGCGAATCTCATCCGTTTGCGTAAGTCCTATCTGAACAGGATCTCAGGAGATATTTTTTCAAACGCATGGTATACTAAAAGCATATGAAAAACACCATCATCATACTTATAGTCGTTGTTCTTTTGGGTCTTGGCGCGTATTTTTGGAAGGGAAGTTCATTCGATACGTTGGAAATGGTCGAAGATCAAAATGTGGCAATGCCGGATACCGGCGGGAAAAGATTAAACCGGCAAACGAGCACACCGCAAACCGAACCGCCGTCGGCTGTCGAACCGATAGCGGATGAAACAAAAACGGTTATCGGGAAATCTGTCGAGGGGAGAGATATTGTCGCGTATCACTACGGGAAAGGGGAGAGAGAAATTTTATTTATCGGCGGCATTCACGGCGGATACGAATGGAACACCGCATTGGTTGCTTATGAGGCGATGGATTATTTTGAAAAAAACGAAAGCGCTCTCCCGGCAGGCATAAAAGCAACGGTCATCCCGGCGCTCAATCCCGATGGGATCTATAAAGTTACCGGCAAAGAAGGGCGTTTCTCCGCATCGGATGTGCCGGCAGGGGAAGCGGCGACCGTACCCGGGCGGTTCAACGCAAACAGCGTTGACCTGAACCGAAATTTTGACTGCGACTGGCAGGAATCCGGCGTGTGGAAAACCGCGAAAGTGAGTGGCGGGGGCGCGGCGTTTTCCGAGCCGGAATCGCTCGCGATAAAAAATTATGCGGAGACGCGCAGTTTATCCGCGGCGGTAGTCTGGTACAGTTCCGCCGGCGGCGTCTTTGCATCGAACTGCCATGACGGCGTGCTTCCGGAAACGGCCGAGATTGTGAAAGCGTACGCCGCCGCTTCCGGATACCCGGCATATAAAAGTTTTGATTTCTATAAAATAACCGGCGATATGGTCAATTGGTTCGCCAAGAAAAAAATTCCCGCCGTGAGCGTTCTCCTCACGAATCACACCGATACGGAATGGAGCAAAAACCAAGCGGGGATTGATGCTCTGTTAAAACATTACGCGGAATAATGCCACCCCTTTCTTCGAAGCTCACGTTGTTCATTCTTATTTTCCTCGCGCTTCTTCTCGCCGGCGTGTTTGCGTTTTTCTTTTTCTCCATTGGAAAAGCTCCTGAGCAGGTACTTGTCGAGCTCTCGGCAACAACGAATACCGGCCCGAAATATGACATCATCGGCGTATCCGTCGAGGGGCGCAAGATTGAAGCATATGCGTATGGCAACGGCAAAACGCATCTTGTTTTTGCCGGCGGGATGCATGGCGGATATGAATGGAACAGCGTATTGCTCGCCTATCAATTTTTAGATTACTTGAACGCGAATCAGGACGCTCTGCCAAAGAATGTAACCGTTACGGTGATCCCCTCTCTTAATCCCGATGGAGTGTACAAAGTTGTCGGCAAAGAAGGGCGTTTCTTGCTCGCCGATGTTCCGCAAGCCGCGGATGCCGCAATCCCCGGGCGATTTAATGCGCATACGGTTGATTTGAATAGAAATTTTGATTGCAAATGGAAACCGGAGAGTACATGGAAAGGAAATCCGGTAAGTGCCGGAACCGCGCCGTTCTCCGAACCGGAAGCGGTCGCTCTCAGGAATTTTATTCTAAAAAATAAGCCGGCGGCGGCGGTGTTTTGGCACAGCAAGTCGGGCTTCGTATACGCATCGGAATGCCGAAACGGCATTTTACCGGAAACGCTTGACATTATGAATGCTTACGCAAAAGCATCCGGATATGGAGCGGTGAAAACATTTGATGCCTATGAGATTACCGGCGACTCCGAAGGATGGCTTGCCTCCATCGGCATTCCGGCCATCACGGTAGAATTAACCACGCACGAGTCTGTTGAATGGAAAGAGAATCTTTCCGGCATACAGGCGATCCTCGCCTATTACGGGCGCGAATGATGGGTACATGTTCATTCCGGCGTAACTCCTCACGCCCTGTCGCCGGAGCAGGGTTGTACCCTGCTCCGAAATGTTTAGGCGGGATTCGATAGCAAGTTTTGAAAACTTATTTTTATGGCGTGAGGACTTACATTCCGGCACATTGACATGAGAAGCGCTTTTCGTTAGTGTGTAATGTAGCAGTATTTGCAGGGTACATACGAAGGAGAACAGCATGGCGACAATACATACCAAAGAAGACAGCGAACACACGGCTCCGGCTCGCATTTCCGATGCATGGTGCGAAGGGAAAAAATTCAGCTTTGATGTGGAAGGCAAAACGGTTGCAAGGGCGTATCTTTTTATATGCCGGGACGATGAACACTCAAAACCTTTTGGTCTTTTGAGCGGCGTAGAAACCGATACGGGGTTTCAAAAACGAGGATTTGGCACAAGAATTGTGGAACAAGTTATACAGAATGCCAAAGAAGCGGGATGTTACAAACTCCTTGCTACAAGCCGGGACGAGCGGCCGGAGGTTCATGCATGGTATATTCGTCTCGGTTTCTTCAAATTTGGAAAAGAGTTTCGTATGGATTTTAAGTAAGATTGATGCCCGACATTCTGCAATGCCGGGCTTTTTCCAAAAAAGGTTGTGAATCCCATCGGCATTTTTTTTGCAGAAAACGGTTTTTTGTTATACAATGTAAAAATTATGGATACAATCAGTTTTCTCTCTATTCTTGCGGGCGTTACGGCTATTTTGGCCATCTGGGTTATTCGTTTGGAAGTACGGATACGCCGCCTTCTTTCCGGAAAAAACGGAAAAAGTTTGGAAGAGAGCATCCTTTCCATAAAGAGCGGCGTTGACGAATTGCGTCTTGCGCGAAAACATGGAGATATGCGATATGCCGATCTTCGTGAACGTCTGCGACGAAGCATAAGCCGCATTGAAACCGTCCGCTTCAACCCGTTTCGGGGAACCGGTTCCGGAGGGAATCAGAGCTTTGTTACCGCATTTACGGATGAAGAGGGAAACGGCGTCATCGTTTCCGGCATCTATGCCCGGGACAGCGTCAGCGTCTACGCGAAACCCATCAAGACTTTCAATTCGGAATTCAATCTCTCTGATGAAGAGAAAGAGGTACTCGAAAAAATAAAAAAGTAAAATCGAAAAGTCGATGTTTCATTCTTGCCATGCCGATAAAAAATTCTCAAGAAAAGAAGTCTTTTCCACGCCCCCCCGTCGTTACAATTATGGGGCATATTGATCATGGCAAATCCACTCTTTTGGATTACATTCGGAAATCCGCCGTTGTCGCGGAAGAAGTCGGCGGTATAACCCAGCGGTTGAGCGCCTATGAAGCGGTGCATACGGACGGGGAGGGACGGGAAAGAAAAATCACTTTCCTTGATACGCCGGGGCATGAAGCCTTCGTAAAAATGCGCTACCATTCGGCCTTTGCGGCCGACATCGCCATACTGATCGTTTCCGCGGAAGACGGCGTCAAAGCGCAAACCATGGAAGCGTACAAAGCAATCAAAGAAAGTTCCATTCCTTTTGTCGTCGCGATCAACAAGATTGATCGTCCGAATGCAAACATCGAGAAGACAAAGCAAACTCTCACGGAACACGAAATATATTTGGAAGGACACGGCGGTGCCGTTCCGTGCGTGGCTGTTTCCGCAAAAACAGGCACCGGCGTGTCGGAGCTTCTTGACATGGTGCTTCTCATCGCGGACATGGAGGAGTTTTCCGGCGACCCTTCAAAAAATGCGGAAGGAATAGTGCTTGAATCAAGCGTGGATCCGAAAAAAGGCGTGAGTGCGACTCTGCTCATAAAAGACGGCTCCTTAAAAAAAGGAATGTTCATTACGTCCGGAAAAACCGTCGCTCCGATACGGGCTCTTGAAAACTTCATTGGAGCGCCGATAAACGAAGCGCAATTTTCCATGCCGGTACGCATAGGCGGTTTTGGCGAGCCGCCGAAAGCGGGAGACGAATTTGCGTCGCACAAAACGAAGAAAGAAGCCGAAAAGGCGGTCCGCACCGACGCTTTTGCCGCAGGCGCTTTTTCCGGCAATGCCGCGCAAGAAGAAAAGGCAGGCCGCGTCACTGTCCCGATCGTTATTAAAGCCGACGCGCTCGGCGCCGTTGATGCGATTCTTCATGAGATTGAAAAAATCAAAGTGGAAGGAGTGGCGCTAAAAATTCTCGCCGCGGGGGCCGGCATGATTACCGAGAATGATATTCGGAGCGCTTCAGCCGGCGGGGACGCGATCGTGCTTGGTTTCAGCGTAAAACCCGATGCGCAAGCGAAAGCGTCTGCCGAACGCTTCGGCGTTGTCATAGCGCTTTTTGATATCATTTACAAGCTCGCGGAATGGCTCGCGGAAGAACTGGAGAAGAGACGCCCGCGAATTGAAGTCGAAGAGAAAGAAGGCCTCGCGAAAATTATACGTATATTCGGCGGTTCCAAAGGCTCTTATATCGTCGGAGGCCGGGTAGAGGAAGGCCTGCTCTCTCTCGGCGATACTGTAAAAATACTTCGGCGTGATTTTGAAATCGGCCGCGGGAAAATCATCGAACTCCAACAGCAAAAAATAAAATCAAAACAAGTGAATGAAGGCCTCGAGTTTGGCGCGAAAGTGGAAACAAAGCAAGAGATAGCCCCCGGCGATGTTTTGGAAGCGTTTGTCTTAATAAAGAAATAATCGAAAATACCATGGCGGACAGAGAGGAAAAAGTCGGAAATATCGTCAAGCGGCTCGCCTCCGAGTTTCTTTCCCGCGAATCCAACCGCACTTCGCTTATCACCGTTACCGATGTAAAGATGCAAGACCGCGAACGAAGCGCCGTCATTCTTTTAAGCATTTTCCCGGAAGACCAATCAGAAACGGCGCTTGCTTTTACTAAAAGAAAACGCACCGAATTGCGGGAGCATATAAAGAAAAACGCGCGCATAAAAACCATTCCCCGCGTTGATTTTGAAATTGATAAAGGCGAAAAATTCCGCCAGCGCATTGACGAGCTTTTGCGGGAAACGTAGCATAAGATTACACCGCGGCCGGGTAGCCAAGTGGTAAGGCAGAGGTCTGCAAAACCTCTATGCACGAGTTCAATTCTCGTCCCGGCCTCAAGTTTGAGATAATGAATGCCCGAGTGGTGAAATTGGTAGACACGCGACACTTAAAATGTCGTGGGCATAAGCTCTTGCGGGTTCGACTCCCGCCCCGGGCACCAAATCAAAATTAGGGGTATCAACGCCCTGCAAAAGTTCGTAAATAAGCCCTAACTTTTGGGTTCGACAAACTTTTTCCTTTTCGTAAATAACTCCTTCTGGAAATGCCATTTGTTGGAACCTTTGCTTGTTTTCAAGCGAGTAATCCAACCATTGCCGCGGCAAATCACGCATAAACTGCGTTGCGTAGCTAATGGCAGCTTCAATGTCCCATTCCTCGATACGAGTTTCATTGAGAGCAAGCTGGGCTATGATTTTTGCCTCTTCCAACGGCTGTTTCCCTTCCAGTAATTGCTCATCAGTGATAAGACCACGACCTCGCATTGTAATCAATTCGGCGATTTGAGTTTTTATCTCCGCAATCTTCTTTTCGTGGCGCTCACCATCAGCATTGAGTGCCTTGCGATTTGTTTCCCAAACATCCAGGGCAATTTCTTTGAAAAGAGTAAGAGCAACTTCCGTTGGCGCTACTTTTTCAAGTAAAGTAATAAAAGATTTTTCAACGTCTGTTTTTGAGTTTCCTTTCCCATAGCGGGCACACTTTCTATTTTTGCAGTGATAATAGGCATATCGCCCGCCGTGTCCACGAGACCAGCTGCCCGTCAGAGTGCCTTTACACTCGTAGCATCGTGCAAAATCACGTAAGGGAAAATCTGGATTGGCTCGTGAGCGTGGTTTCGCATTCACTGAACGTCCAGCTTTAATGAGCTGGTTTTTTTGAAACTCCTCAAGCGTAATCGCTGGGGTATGTAGACCTCTAACAAGTTTCTCATCTGGTAAATCTTCTGGTGTCCAGTGCTTATCTTCAATCCAACCAGCATAGAATACGTTTGTGAGCATCACATCCACCATTTGAGGATAGATTTTTTTACCAGTGCGAGAAGTCAGCTCCAATTCCCTAAATCTCATCGTCAAACTTTTCACCGTGTGTATTCCCGTGGAGAACTCTTTTAACCCGCGCTGGATTATGAAAAATCGCTCCTCATCTATGGGGTCTGGAAGCCGTTTCTTTTGCGAGTGCTTTTTATTTTGTCTCGAAATGTAACCGAGCGGAGGGGATAAGGGGTATATGCCAGAGCGTAATAGCGCCCGCAAATTAGTTCTGCTTCTATCGGATTTTATCTTATTGTCTATGCGGGCGAATATAGCGAGAAATCCCGTCATTACTTCGGCGGTAATACCTTCTCCATTGATGCCTGTTTCAGTAGCGGAATGAATAACTACTCCGTGCGCCATTAAGGTTTTTTGTATTTCGTAGAAATCGCCGATGTTTCTTGCTAACCTGTCAACCTTCCAAATAACAAGATAACTGATTTGTTTTTTGTGTTCTCGGCAGTATGCCAGCAAGCGTTGCAGTTGGGTTCTGTCATCGTTCTTTGCAGATTCTCCTTCCTCTATGAAAATCTCTACAACCTCAAACCCTTGCTCTGCACAGTATTTTTTACAGTCGGCTTTTTGGGTTTCCATACTTTTACCCTTGAGCTGCTCCTTCGAGGATACTCGCAGGTAAATTATTGCTTTTGGTTTTGTCGGTGTGTGGCTCATTGTGGTTTGTTCAAAACTAATTTATCTACCGCGTTACGTAGGTCAACGTTATTGATATGCAAATAACGTCTGGTGGTTTCCAGCTTTTTATGCCCTAAAAGCTCTTGAATAACTACAAGGTTAGCTCCACTGTTCAAAAGAGATGCGCCGAATGTGTGGCGTAGTGTATGAACTGCCGCTTTGTTCTTTTTGATGTCAGCGACTTTTAGGTATTTCTTTACGAGACCGTATACGCTACGGGCGTGAAGCTCATCATCGAACCGACTTATGAAGAGATGGTTACTTGCTACATCTCGACGTTCCTTCAAATACTGCCGAAGAACATTTACAACCTCATTTGTTAGAGGAATAGTTCGCTCTTTGTTGCCCTTGCCTTTCACTATGATGTTTCTGTCGTTGCCCTCAAGATTTACTCTATCCAGTGTCAATCCAACAAGTTCTGACAAACGAATACCAGTGCCCAAGAACAAGATAACGATAGCCATATCACGCGGAAGGTAGTATGGCGTTGCTTTGAATCTGACTGCTGATATAAGGTCTCGGTATTCAATCTCTGTAAGATAAGAGGGTTCTTTTTCTGGTAACTTCGGAGCTTCTATGTCGCTTACAGGGTTTGCAGCAATAACTCCCTCGTGTCCAAGGTATTTGAAAAAAGATTTTATTGAAGAAAGTTTGCGGGCACGCGTAACAGCTCCGTTTGTTTTGGCTTGTTGCGATAAAAAGTGGCGCACATCTTCCTTTGTAATATGGATAATGTCCGTTTTGTTTTCAGTCATTAAAAACTCCTCGAACTTATCCAAGTCGTGTTGGTATGCGGCAATAGTTCGCGGCGAGAAGGCGCGTTCAACGGCAAGGTAATGTAAAAATTGTGTGATGTAGTTACTCATTGTTTTTGA
Organism: uncultured Candidatus Saccharibacteria bacterium; assembly: GCA_964410165.1. Taxonomy (GTDB): domain Bacteria; phylum Patescibacteriota; class Minisyncoccia; order Phycocordibacterales; family CAIJYI01; genus CAIJYI01. Next base: position 44,512 of record CAYPFT010000003.1, on the reverse strand, counting down.
GATTTCCTTTTTTCCTGCTCCTTAAACCATATGTGCAACCCTATTATCCACCCGCCCCAAGCAAGGAAAATAAGACGATAAGTATTTCCCATTTCACTGATGTCTATTTCTAAAATCCATTGCAGCAACATTCCCAATACAGCCAGCGACCCGATAGTGCCCAAGAATCCAAAAAAAGTATAGATACAAAGTTCTCCAACATACCTTGCCCTTGCTTCCCACGGGGTCTCCGTATATTGCGGGTATTTTTCTGGCTCTGCATTCCAGCAATAAAGAGATAAAATCACTACCCAGATTCCCCAGAGGACGTAAATAGAGATGTCCTCATATCCCAAAGTATCCAGTAAGGCAAGCGATATTAAACTACTTACAAAAGCTAAAAACAGAATGCCTATAACGTATTTGAAATAATGACCTCCTTTTTCAGCTGACTCTTTGTTGTGCTCGTTCATAACTTTATTATTAGCTGCTAATTTTTTTATTGATGAAAGTATCAAAATCAATCTTGCGAATAAGCCACTTGCTGCCGATGCGAAAGAAACCATCAATTTTTTTCGCCTGAATCCAACGCAAAACAGTAGCGCGTGATACACCAAGGGATTTTGATACAGCACTCACCCCGATGGTTTCGACTTCGCTCGTAGCGTTTAGTGGACTGGATTGTTCTAATGGCTTGTTCATAATTTTTTGTTGGCGTTTCTCTTAATAGACATTTAATGCGGTAGGATGAGCTGAAAGTTTGTATAAGTTATCCACTTGACGCAGTGGGTAGCTTTGCTATGATTAGTTTGTAAGTGAAAGTTTGTATTTGATTCGAGTGAACGAAATAAAATGTCTATTTAATGCCATTGCCCCACGAGGGCTGTTTTTATTTCTGGGCTTTCCACGTCTGGGGTAGTAATTCTCCTCTTGCCTACACAGACACGTATTACAAGGGTTATTCCGCGTTATACCGTGATGGCTTGTAGAGGTATAGACCCTTCTAATCCCTTACTATTTTTGCGTAAAACCACATTTGGGTGGTCGTAGTTCTCCTTTTAACCCTTCTGAAGGCGGCGGGGATGCCCTCTACAACTCGGATTTTTCTGGTTCAAAACTTTTTGACTGACTTTTTTTCTTGAGCAAATCCAGCAGATATAAGTTCCAGGTTTTGCCAGATTTTTTCCGCTTATGTTTCAATGTCTCCCAGGTTTTATCAGCCATCCTAATTGTTTTATTTGAGTAATGCTGGTCTCTCATAAAGTTATTTTTGGATTATTAAATAATCTCGACCTTTAATTGCTATTGCCATTACATACCCCCACCGCCCACGAGCCGTTGTCCTTGATACCTGGTATCTGTTGTATGTCTATACCTGTATCTGTCTTGGTCTATGTCCCACGCGCGGTGGTGTCTCTCAAGGAGCAGGGAAAGGGTTGAGAAAAATCGGACGGCGATTTTTTTTATTCTTTCCCATCGGCGAGGATTACCGCCTCGCTCGGCTGCGTCTCCAGCTGGAGACCTCACAATTACCAGTGCAACTAAGGAATCCGTTATCTTGGCTTATCTTCCCCCTGTTTTTTTACGCCCACAGGGTCTCCGACAGGGAGTGGGTTAGGCGCGAGCCGTTGGCTCACTTCGGGAGACGTGTTGGAATCTCCCGAAGTCAGACAATGGCTTTTTCTCCAATGTTCAAAAGAAAGGTTCGCAGCTATATAAAGCTCATCTCGTATTGCTTCGATTTGTTCGTCTGTATAATTCTTGGTTTTTTCGCCAAGGATTTTTTTACATTGTTCGACAGTGAGCATAGAAAAAACCCGCTAATGGCTTGGCGGGGCTTCTGCTTTGAGGCGACCCGCAAAGCCGCTAACGGGCTTTGTGCATCAGCAGAAGTTTATCGCCACCAGCGAATCGAAAGAGTCGCGCTACGTTTTCACGTAGACAATCGCAGCTGGATACGATTGTATTGGCGACGTTACTTCTGCTGCTCGATAGTTGCCGTTTTCTCTCGGCAACTACGTAACTGTCAATTTAATTTTACCAGTTCATAAAATTGCAACAAGTTTTTTGATGTATAAGCGCGTTATCCAAAGTGCATAAGAGTATAAGAAAGTTATAGAATACTTATCCACAGCTCTGAAAAAAATAAAATTGTGCAGAAAAAACCAGTTGTCAGTTTTGAACATTTTTGACATAAGAGTTATGAAGCGTTATGATTCGTTATATCAAGTCATAACAAATCATAACTGGTAGCTATGCCAAAAAAGAAGTTTCTAACAATAGAAAAAGTAGCAAAGCGACTCCAGGTTGGAGAGCGCACTGTCTATCGCTATATCGAGGCGAAGAAGCTGAAAGCGACAAAAATCGGCAGATGGCGCATATACGAGGAAGACCTGCAAGATTTTATTCGACGTAGCTCCAACATACACAAGTAAATTATGCAAAAGGAAGCAAAAGCCAGAATCAAGATAAACGACTTACTCCAGAAATCTGGTTGGAGATTTTTTGATAATGAAAAAGGCAAAGCAAACATTGTTCTGGAACTGAACACTAAACTTACTAAAAAAGAAGTTGATGAGTTTGGAGCTGACTTTGAAAAAACAAAAAATGGATTCATAGATTTTTTACTACTCGATGGAAAGGGATTTCCGTATGTAGTTCTTGAGGCAAAATCCGAAGATAAAGACCCACTCGACGGCAAGGAACAAGCGCGAAAGTATGCTCAATCACTCAATGTTCGTTTTATCATTCTGTCGAACGGAAACCTACATTATTTTTGGGATTTGGAACGCGGCAACCCGACAGTAATAATCCAGTTTCCAACGCCAGATTCTCTTGAACATTTTGAACAATTCAAACCAAACTCAAAGCGCATAGCTGATGAAAAAGTTGATGAAGATTACATCGTCCTTACACAAAAATCAGATTATAAAAGCGACCCGCGTTGGGCAGATGAGGCACAGCGCCAAGACCTTATTGATGCAGAGGCACTAAAGTTCCTACGCCCTTACCAGTTACGTGCTATAAAGGCGCTACAAGAATCCGCCGCAACTGGAAATGACCGCTATCTTTTCGAAATGGCTACTGGCACGGGCAAAACACTTGTTTCAGCAGCCGTCATTAAACTTTTTTTGAAAAGCGGTAATGCTAAACGAATCTTATTTTTAGTTGACCGTTTGGAATTGGAAGACCAAGCACACAAAAACTTCAAAAAATGGCTTTCAAAAGATTACACCGCGGTTATCTATAAAGAGAATAAGGATGATTGGAGAAAGGCAGAAATTGTTGTCTCAACGGTGCAAAGTTTGTCTTTCAATAACAAATACCAGAAACTTTTTTCTCCAACTGATTTTGACCTGCTTATTTCAGATGAAGCTCATCGTTCAATAGGTGGTAACAGCCGCGCCGTCTTTGAATACTTTGTTGGTTATAAGTTGGGGCTTACCGCAACTCCCAAAAATTATCTCAAGGGTATTGACCCAGCCAAACTCAATTCACGAGACCCGCGAGCGTGGGAACGCCGTCAACTTTTGGATACGTATAAAACTTTCGGTTGCGAAACTGGCGAGCCGACATTCCGCTACTCCCTACTCGATGGCGTTAAAGATGGCTACTTGGTGAATCCCATTGTTGCAGATGCCCGCACGGAAATTACAACCGAATTACTTTCAGAAAAGGGCTACGCAATGATGGTTGAAGATGAAAACGGCAAAGAGGAGGAACAAACTTTTTTCCATACTGACTTCGAGCGCAAGTTTTTCTCCGACAAAACCAATCAGATTTTTTGCAAAACATTTTTTGAAAACGCCCTGAAAGACCCTATAACGGACGAAATGGGTAAGAGTATTGTTTTTTGCGTAAGCCAAAAACACGCCTCGAAAGTAACACAAATCCTCAACCAGTTTGCCGACCAACTCTACCCTGGTAAATACAATTCTGATTTTGCAGTGCAAGTTACCTCTAATATCACCGATGCCCAGAGTTTTACAGTGAGTTTTGCCAACAACAATCTCAATGGTCATACCAAGTTTTTGGATGGCTACCGCTCAAGTAAGACGCGCATATGTGTAACAGTTGGAATGATGACGACTGGGTATGACTGTGAGGATATTCTTAATGTTGTTTTGATGCGCCCGATTTTTTCTCCAACCGACTTTATCCAAATCAAGGGTCGTGGCACACGCAAATACAAGTTTTCTCATCAGATAAAAGAAGCTGGAGATGTTCAACAAGCTCAAGTGGCAAAGGATAAGTTCAAATTATTTGATTACTTTGCTAACTGTGAGTATTTCGAGGAAAAATACGATTATGACGAAGTTTTGCATCTACCTGCTAAAACGGGGATGGGCGGAGAAGGCGGCGAGCCAGGAATCAACATTGACGAAATTAGCATCACTCAACCAGACCCATTAAAGACATTTGCGGAAAAAGCGGTTGGGGTTGAAGGGATGAAGATTGACCGAAAACTTTTCGAGAAGTTTGAGGCGGCAGTAAAGGATGACTCGTTTATCAAACAAAAATACGAAGAAGGAGACCTGGACACTATCGAGGGTTATGTGAAGGATAAGATTTTCGATAAACCCGAAGATTTTTTCAATCTGGAAAAACTCCGCAAATCTGTGAAAGCTGACCGAAGAATCAGCTTACGCGAGTTTATCGAAAAAGTATTCGGTGGCATTACTAATTTCAAGTCGAAGGACGAATTGCTTGAAGACGAGTTTGAGAAGTTTATTGCAATCAACAAACCAGAAAGCCAATTCGTAATGCCGATTAAAAACTATCTCAAGGCGTATATTACCGATAACGAGATTCGAGATGTTATCGAAAAAGGAGAATACACACGGCTTGCCACAAATCCAAAACTAACCCTCTCTGACCTTGATGCTCTCAACGGCTGGATTGAGCGTGTGCCCGAATATGTTAAGGATTACGTGTCTCTTAACGCCTATATGTAATTATGTTGACCCAAGAAATAAAAAAGAAAATTGATTCGGCGCGGGATGTATTGGTTGGCAAAGTCCCAGACCCAAAAGCCCAGGTAGAGCAAATCACCACGGCACTTATCTATAAGTTTATGGACGATATGGATAAGCAAGCCGCATCATTGCCAAAAGGCAAGCCGCAGTTTTTTACGAACGGATTTGAGAAATACGCTTGGAGCAAAATGATGGATGCGAAACTTGGCGGGCAGGAGCGTCTGAATCTCTATGTGGAAGCCATAACGAAGATGTCGAAGAATCCACACCTGCCACAACTCTTCCGTGATGTCTTCAAAGATGCCTTTTTGCCATACCGCGACCCAGAAACACTAAACCTGTTCCTAAAGGACATAAACACTTTTTCTTACGACCACAGCGAGAATCTTGGCGACGCTTTTGAGTATCTGCTGTCTGTGCTTGGCTCACAGGGTGAAGCGGGACAGTTCCGAACGCCGCGCCACATCATTGATTTTATTGTTGAAGTGGTTGACCCAAAGAAAGACGAAACCATCCTTGACCCCGCTTGTGGCACGGCTGGATTTTTGATTTCCGCCTATAAGCACATTCTGAAATCCAACAAGAACAAACCCCTGACTCCTGATGAAAAAAAGCGTCTGATGGCAAATCTCGCGGGATACGACATATCACCAGATATGGTGAAGCTCTCCCTGGTGAATATGTATCTCCACGGCTTCCCAAGTCCAAAAATCCACGAATACGACACGCTTACAAGCGAAGAAAAGTGGGATGAGCGCTTCGATGTAATGATGGCAAATCCGCCATTTATGACACCAAGAGGCGGTATCCGTCCACATAAGCGCTTTATGGTGCAAGCCAACCGCTCTGAAGTGCTTTTTGTTGATTACATATTAGAGCATCTCAACAATAAAGGACGGGCGGGTATCATTGTGCCCGAAGGGATTGTTTTTACTGCCGCGACTTCCTACAAGCAATTGCGAAAACTTCTTGTTGAAGATGGATTGTATGCGATTGTGTCTTTGCCTGCTGGAGTTTTCAATCCTTACTCTGGCGTGAGAACGAGTATTCTTTTTTTTGATAACCAGCTGGCAAAACAATCAAAAGATATTCTATTCATCAAGATTCTCAATGATGGCTTTGATTTGGGGGCACAGCGGAAGCCAATTGACCGCAACGATTTACCACACGCCGTTGAAATCCTTAAAACACAGCACGAGATAATAAGAACAGGTAAAAAGAACCATTTGCTCAAAGAAGGTAGTTTGTTTGCGTGGGCTGTTCCAAAAACTCAAATCGCTGAAGACGGAGAATACAATCTTTCTGGCGATAGATATAATCACATTGCCAAAGTTTTTAACCACAAATGGGAAATGGTAAAACTTGGCGATGTTTGCGACATAGTAAACGGATATGCGTTTAAGAGTGATAACTATACTAATAAAGGTGTCCGCGTAATACGAATAACCAACGTTCAAAAAGGAGAAATAGTTGATGACAACCCAAAGTTTTATCCACTTGTTTCTAAAGAATCTATCGAAAAATACGAATTGTTTGAAAATGACCTGTTGATTTCTTTAACGGGAAATGTTGGTAGGGTTGGGCTAATGACGAGGGAACTTTTACCCGCTGCACTAAATCAAAGAGTAGCTTGCCTGCGGGTCAATCCCGAAAAAATCACCACACGATTTTTATTTCATCTCCTAAACGCCGATGCCTTTGAGAATGAGTGTATTGCATCATCAAATGGTGTTGCTCAAAAGAACTTAAGCACCGTTTGGTTGTCAAAATACAAAATCCCTCTCCCTCCGCCCGAACTTCAAAAAGAAATTGCTGACGAACTCGATAGCTATCAAAAAGTCATTGATGGTGCGAAGCAAATCATTACGCACCACAAACCAACAATAAAGATTAGTCCCGAATGGAAAGAAATTGCGATTGATGGTATATGCAAATTGGTTCGTGGCAGTTCGCCGCGACCACAAGGAGATAAACGCTATTATGGGGGCAGCGTGCCGCGCTTGATGATTTCTGATGTAACAAGAGATGGAATGTATGTTACCCCGCAAACTGATTTTTTAACGGAAGAAGGAGCAAAATTGAGCCGACCAATGAAAAAAGGAGAGGTAGTTATGGCGGTTAGCGGCAACCCTGGCTTGCCGTCAATTCTCAATGTTGACGCGTGCATACACGACGGCTTTGTTGGGTTTAGGGAACTTTCAAAAGACATACTGCCAGAGTTCTTATACTATGTGTTCTTGAATCAAAAGCAGCTAAACAATTCACAATCAATAGGCGCTGTTTTTAAGAATCTTACCACTGACCAAATAAAGAAGTTCAAAATCCCGTTACCAGATTTAGATACACAGAAGCAGATTGTGCAACAACTTCGAGACGAACAGGGACATATAGAATCAGCTCAAAGGATGATTCAGCTTTACGAGGATAAAGTAGAAAACAAAATCGCCGAAGTGTGGGGCGAATAAAATGATATGAGTCAAACATCACAAAACAGGGGTTCAGAATGGAGAAAGTGGGATTTGCAAATTCAGCCAATTAAGGATGAGTGGTTTTCAGATTTGGCAAATAAGACCGCCGAAATCACTAATGCTACACGGGATTATCTAAAAAAAGCGATTGAGAAGGGTATATCGGTTGTTGCTATAACTGACCATAACTGTGGAGTTGCCATTGATAGGGCATTAGAGATTGTCGAAGGAGAAAAGCTCGATATTACGGTTTTGGCTGGCGTGGAGATAGATGTAAATACGGGTTATCAAATACTCGTAGTTTTCAACCCCTTGTATAAGGAAAAAATTGGCAAGCAGACCTGGAAAGAAACTATTGAACATTTTTTGAATAACATATGTCATCTATCATCACCTGTTTTTAATGCTAATGGACAAGCGGAATCAATAAATGGCGACATTCACGAAATCCTGGACAAGATTTACAAGGAAGATATTGGCTTACCAATCTTTGCGCATTCTCAAAGCAACAAAGGTCTGTTTAAGAAAACAACGGGCGCGAACCGAAAGAAGTTCTTTGATAATGCGGTTGGAGGAAAGTATTATTTTGCTCTCGACCACAAAACCGATGATGATTTAAGTGAGACAATAAAAATTATAAAAAGTTGGAGTTTCGACCCAAACCACTTTGCCCTAATAAAAACTTCTGACGCTCACCAGGCATCAGTTGTTGGTGATGGCTTTACTTGGATTAAGTCCGAGAAAACATACGAAGGACTTAAGCAAATTATTTACGACCCTCAATCGCGCGTTGCTACACAGGAGAAAGAGCCAATTAAACCGAATAACGCAATAGACAGCATTACTTTCAAGATACCAAAGGGGGCAAAAATAAACGTCAAACAGAAAGATGGCACTGAAAAGGAGGAGCCGTTCTGTTTTGCCAACATACAAGATACATTTTTCTTAAGTCCATTTCTAAATTGTTTTATTGGAGGCAGAGGTTCGGGTAAAAGCACTGTTCTTAATTTTTTAGGTCAGCACTCAAAAGACCCCAGTTCTTCAAACTTTTTCTGGGAAAAAATCCAGCCATCTTTCAACACTGCGGACAGAAACTTTTTTACATTTGATGGGGTGGAGGTATTTGAGTTCATCGGGCAAAGTGAAGTTGAAAGTTTCGCTACCAACAAAGAGGCATTTACCGATGCAATTTACGAACGAGCGAACATTTTAAGCGATGGCTTGCTTGAGAAGGATGAGCTTAAGCTCTCCCAACTTCTAAAAAAGATTGCTTCCTTTCAGTTTGTGATTGAATCCATTAAGGAATCAGCCACCGAGATGGAAGCCAAAGAGAAAGAAAAGAAAACATTAGAAAACAGCATTAAAGTAACACAAAGCCAGGAATACGCTGACATCATAGGAATAATCACAAAGAAAAGTAATCAGAAACAACAACTGGAGAGCTGGAGAACCGCTGTTGATGAGTTAAGAGAGTCAATAAGCGGTCTCAAGGAGCAGCACTTTGTTTTGGATTCATCGAACGATAACAACTCTGAAGATTCTCAAGCAACGGCAGACACTGACGATATAACCAAACAATATCAAGAGGCATATTCCAAAGCTCAAGCAAACATCGAAAAAGCAGGAGAGGTTCTTGATAGAAAAAACTTTAAGGCGCTAATTCAAAAAGAGGAAGGATTGTCCAAAGAAATCGAAACTCAAGAAAAAGAACTCTCAAAATTACTAAAAAAAGCTGGACTTTCGGATGAGAACATCTTACAGGTTAAGAGTGCTCCACAAAAACTCGTTAAGGTCAATGATGAGTTGTCTAAAATTAAAAAGAGAATCGAAGATAAAAAGAAAGAGCTGGGTGAATATAATTCAATTCTCGAAGAAGCAAAAAGGGTTAAATTGGAATACGAAAAAGTTATTGGCGACTCCATAAAGCCGCTTGTAACTACATTAGAGGAACAAGCAAAAGAAAACGACAAAGAAGACATCAAGGATATTGGCTTGGCTTACTTCTTCGACCTGCAACAAGCGTGGAAAGAAATCGCCAGCGATTTTTATTCCTATTTCGCTGAACACCACGATAGCGAAAGAACCGACCTGTTGAAAGGATACATTGTTGAAAACAAGGAAATCTTTGCAGAAAACCAAGAAAAAATACTTTCATTTCTTGCCAAAGAAGAAAAGAAAGTTGGGTATATGAAGTTCTTGAAGGATGTTTTTGCGGACGAATCTAACTACAAAGTATTCCAGTTCATAAGAGATAAACACCTCAATGATGTTTCAAAACATAAACGCATCCAGGTGTTGTATGACGGTAAGGATATAGAACGCGCATCTTTTGGACAAAAATGCACAGCTGTGATGGTCGTCCTGCTTTTGTTTGGTAATTATCCGCTGATAATTGACGAACCAGAAGCTCATCTGGATGGCTCACTTATTGCCAATTATCTTGTCCCGTTGATAAGGAGAAAAAAGAATAATAGACAAATTATTTTTGCAACTCACAATGCTAACTTCGTAGTGAACGGAGATTCGGAAAAAATCTTCATACTTAAAAACGAAACTGGTATTACAGAGTTTATAGAAACAACCATCGAGGATTTAGAAAACAGAGATGAGTTGTTGAAATTAGAGGGAGGTAGAGAAGCGTTCAAAAAACGTGGTGAGAAGCTCCACATTTAATAGTCAATATAATGACCTGGTATCGAAATGTTTTGAAAACAAAATGGAAAGAAGTTACATTTTCGGCGGCGTTCGCCGTCGTTTTTGCTTTGGCTGTGTTGCTATGGCATTTCTTCACGGAAAAGGGCTTTGAGTGGCAATCTATAAACCCCGTAGAAGCGCCAGGATTATTACCGCGACTATTTTATAGTGCGTTGGTTTATGTAACACTCGGCGCTTTTTTGTTTGCTACGGGTTTCTATAAGTTTCTTTATTCTCTCTATCGTGGCACACGCGGCGGCTGGAGAAAGTATAACGAAATGAAGGATTTGATATGGTGGGGCTTAATACTCGGAATGTATTTTGTGATTATTCCGTTCATTGTAGATGTGCTAAATACCATCATCTCTTTTTTCTACAACATTTTTAATCTCATCTTGTATCTATTCCCACCGCTCGGCATATCTTTAATCGTATTTGGTATTGGCTACATCGTTTATAAAAAATACTATGCTGTCCAATAAAGCACTAAAAGAGTTCAAAAAAATCTGGAAGGAGCAGTTTGGCGAGGACATCTCCGACGAGAAGGCAGCCGAAGAAGGTATAAATCTTCTAACGATGTTCGATGCTATTTACAGACCCATCAAGAAAGAATGGGTTGATGAGCTTGAAAAGAAGGATGGCGAACAAAAGCAGGGCTAATTTTTGTCCTGACCTATTGATTGTTTTAGCAATGCCATTTCATCGCTTGTAATTTTGCCTGCGGTTGACCTATTGATGAGTTCCGTAAGAAAACCGAAGGTCTCGCGCTTTTCGGCGTTAGATTTTATTTTAAGAGCTTCCTTGCCGTGAACAGCCCTTGTAACGTAGTTGAAGACGTTGAGGATATAGGTTCTCCGTTTAACCAAGATTTCCTCATCATAGAAACTTTCATCCTCCTGGTCTCTTTTGAGTAGGGTCATAGCGTCGTTCAGAAGCTCCCCAGCGAGGGTATGCGTCCCAATCTCAAGGGAATGCTCATCTGGCACGATAAGCCCGTTTTGCTCGTCTCGTAGCTTAATAATCTGACGTTGCTGCTGTTTGTAGCCCCGCTCTATGAGAAGGTCTGCATCCCATTTTTTACGCCAGAGGCGATATTGTTTCTCCCAAGGGAAGAAAGTGAGCGGAGAGATTTTCCTGTTGAAGTCATTGATAATCTTGATAGCGCTTCGTTCTGGGTCATTTTGCCGCTCGGAATAGTAGAAAACCTTAAACTGCGGGATAAGTTCTCTTATCTCGCCAATCTTGTGGTAATGTCCGTCAAAGTTTTCGTAAAAAGAAAACTTCTTCGTATTACTGGTCTGTATTGGTATGTCTTGGTCTGTCATAGAAAGAAGTGTCTATTTCTGATAAAATGACTATATTGCTTGATAGGATGGCTGCAAAACTCCCTGCCAAAAGCGGAGTTCCTGCCAAACCTTGTTCCAATCCAATCCTTTCAAGCGCACTTTGTTAAATGAAAATCTGAAAGTGAAAAATGAAAAAGGTTATAAAGACAAGTTGAGAAATATCTGAAAATACAGTATAGTAGAGAAAGTTAATTTTGGAGTACAAGTTTTAACTTTTTCAATTTTAATTTTTTATCTGCCGCCCATAGCTCAGTTGGTAGAGCTGCTCGCTCTTAACGAGAAGGTCGTAGGTTCGAATCCTACTGGGCGGACAGGAAGCGAAGCGGAATGTCCGCCCAGAGGAAGCAAACTGCTTTGCTTCCGTTAGGATTCGAAGAGCTTTTCGTTACTTGTGAGTCCGCCAAAGGCGGATGAACAAGTCGAAAAGGTGTACTGCTCCTGTAAGGAGAGAAATTCCTACTGGGCGGACTGAGCAAAGCGAGGAGGGTCGCTCAGAGGAAGCAAACTGCTTTGCTTCCGTTAGGATTCGAACGCCGGAGCCATGTTTTGTCCGAGGTCGGACAAAACGGGTGAGGCGGTGCCCAGACAAACTTTTCTGTAGAAAAGTTTAGTCGAGGGAGAAATTCCGTAGTGAAGTTGCTCATGCCGAGGTGGCGAAATTGGTAGACGCACCTGCCTTAGGAGCAGACGGGGCAACCCATGGAGGTTCAAGTCCTCTCCTCGGCACAAAATAATACGCTCTGCGTATTTTTGGTGTCGAGAGCAAGTGAACTGCTTCACTTGCGAGAGAGGGCTTGAAGCCGTTCCCCCATATTTTTGAGCCATCTTTGATGGCGAAAAAATGGGAAACGGGTACTGACCGTGTAACGGTCAAGTCCTCTCCTCGGCACAAAAATAGAGCAAAGCGAGATTTTTGTGCCGAGGAAGAAAGCCAACTGCTTGGCTTTCGTGAGGGCTTGAACGGCGGAGCGATAATTTTTTGAGCAAGGGCTCAAAAAATCGCTCGCCGGCGCCCGGCCAAATTTTACAGGAAAATGTTCCCTATGTCACCAGAAACAGAAAATTCTAAACCCGACGAAGCCGGAACGACGAACGGCGAAGCCGTTTCGGTTGCTCTAAGCGTGCCGGAAACGGCTCAAAATGAACCGAAAATTGCCGAACCGCCGTCAAGCGAATCGGGTCAATTAGGGGTAATTGACCCGATTGCCTTCCCTCCTTTGGTGGAAGCTTCCACGGGCGAGGGAGGTGCCTCCGAACCGATTTCGGCGCAAACCGAAACGGTTGAAAGCGCGACTGCGCCAAGTTCACAGGCGGTAACGCCTGAACCGCGAAGCGGTGAAAATACGCATCCGCCAGCTGGCGGAGTGATCGTTCCGCCCGTGGCGGTTGTCGTTTCTCCAGAGGAGAATAAAAAAAGCTTTGCTCTTTCTCTCCTCGCGCAAGCAAGGGAGAAATTGCAATTTCGGAAACGAAAGAAACTTGATCGGATTTTGGTAGAAATTACCAAGAAAGGAAAAATCACAAATGACGAAGTGGAAAAACTTTTACATGTTTCGGATAAAACGGCAGAGCGGTATCTTTTACAGCTGATAAAAGAGCAAAAGATTAAAACCAACGGAAAGAAAGGCAAAGCCATTGAGTATTTGGCAAACTAAACTCCCGGTTAGTTTTCGAAGCCACTGAGCAAACACCGCCATTGCTCGCTTGGACTACCAATTTCTTCGGTGGACTTCAAAATCTATTCCTTGCCGCTTCCATCCCTGCGCGGAAAAGGTTAAGGAACTTCCTTTATCATTGCTTGTTTGCGGAATTTTCACTATCATTGTAGCAAGCTAGGGAAGTATTTTTCAATCCAAACTTGAATAATGAAAATGTAATAATAATTTCATGGACGATAAAACTCTCAAATGCTATCAAGTAGATGTATCGGATATTCCGCTGATGGAATACACAAATATCTTTGTGGCCAACATGGCTTTTATGAAGCGTGGCCTCGGCAATGCAATAGCGACTTTCGACCTTGTTGTGCGCGACCTGCCTCCAAGGTGGAATTACTTCATCATGCATGGGATTGATCGATTCTTGGCAATTCTTGAGGCATACCGTTTCGACGACGATGCCCTGGCGCTTTTAGAGAAGATGGGGTTTTTGAATTCTCCTGAACTCAAGAATTTTTACAAGAGTTTTTCTTTCACCGGCGATGTCCGTGCTCTTCGCGATGGCACGCTATTTTTCCCCGGCGAACCCATCGTTCGCATCACGGCGCCGCTCTTGGAAGCGAATATCCTTACCGCTTTTCTCCTTAATTCTTTCAGCTATCCCATCCGCGTACTGACAAAAGGCGCACGGCTTAAAGAAGCGGCGAAAGACAAAATGCTTATGCTCGCCGTGACCCGCATTCCCGGGTTTGAACAAAGTATCTTTGCTTCTAAAACGGCGTTTTTCTTTGATGCTTTTCCGCATGTGGCGCCGATATTTACGAGAAAATTTCCGGAGTTTCCGCCCCCGTCAAAATTTACCGTCAACGTTAATCACGCGGTTATCAAGTCGTTTCCGTCTGAAAAAGAAGCGTTTCAATACGCGCTTAAAGAGCTTCTTCCCGGAGCCGCCAGCATGAATGTCATGGTTGATACCTATCATTTTGAACATGGGCTTTCTCTCTTTATAAGAGAGCTTTCACATATCGGGAAAAATGATTGGCGGCGCGTGATCGTCACTATTGACAGCGGAGATTTGTACAAGCGCGCCGTATATGCGCGAAAGACGCTCGACAAAGCAAAGATGCAAGATGTAGGGATAGTTATAGCCAGCAATCTTGATGAGTATTCGATCTCTCGTTATATGTCAAAGAAAATTCCCGTGAGTCTCTTTGTAGCGGTTACAGAATTTGTGAATACTTCCGATGCGCCGAAGCTTGAGATCATTTACAAAATGGCAGAACTTCGGCGCACAGACGGCACGGTTGAACAGAAAGCGAAGCTTGCCAAAGGCAAAGAAAGTTACCCGGGCAGAAAACAGGTATTTCGTACTTATGACAAGAAAGGAAAGATGGTCGGCGACATTATTGGGCTTGAAGATGAAAATCTCGGCGAGCCGCTACTTCAGAAATTTATTGAGAATGGAAAGTTGGTAAAACCGCTCCCGACGCTGGGAGAAACGAAGAAGTATCTTCACGAAGAGCTGGCGAAACTTCCGCATGCGTACAAAGATGTGAATAAGCAAAAGATATATCCCGTTTCAATCAGCAAGGGCTTGAGGAAGATGCTCGCGGAAGTGAAGAAGAAGCATGGGGGTGAAATACTGGCGAAAGAGTAAAAAATTATTTAGAAACATAAAAACCATAAAACCATGAATAACAACTTTCCGGAATCGTATCTTTTCACTGAAGAGGATCTTAATCTCTACGAGCTTCCGCAGATTTTTGCGGCATCTGCGGCGTGGTATGAGAGCGGAATGAAAGACGATATCGCCACGTTTGATCTCATGGTGAGGGACGCTCCGCCAAACAGAAATTTTCTTCTTTTCGGCGGACTTGATGAAATTATTGGCGGGCTTCTTGATTGGAAGTACACGGAAGATCAAGTTCAAACGCTTCTTGAGGCGAAAGCCATTACCGCAAACTTTGCCGAGTACTTGAGAACTTTCCGCTTTACCGGTTCTCTCTCTGCCCTCTCCGAAGGAAGCGTCTTTTTCCCTGGCAGCGGTCCAGTCGTGCGGATAACGGCTCCGATAATTGAGTCGAATCTCTTTACTATGTTTTTTATGAACGCGCTTACCGGGAATACCGCTTTTCTCTCAAAAGCGATTCGGTGTGTCATTGCCGCTCGGCCGAAAAAGTGCATCGGTCTAGCCGGTATCCGCGCGACGAGTTTTGAAACGGCCATGAAGGGAAGCCGCGCCGCCTATATTGCCGGATTGGTTGGATCTGATTCTATCCCTGCTTTTTCGCGAAAATTCGGATTGCCCGTCGTCCACGCTCTCACCAATGCGTATCACGCAGTGATCAAATCTTTCCCGAGCGAGATCGACGCAATGAGAACCATGTCCACTTTGTTTGAAGGGATGATCAATCTCATGGTGGACACGTATGATTTTGAACAGGGCATGAAGAACGCCATCACTGTCACAAACGAACTGAAACAAAAAAAGAAAGGCCTCCCGAATATCATCATAGACAGCGGAGATCTCTTTGAACGCTCGGCTACGGCGAGAAAGATGCTTGATACGGCGGGGCTTTCGGAAGTGAAAATCACTATCGCAAGTAATCTTGATGAATACAAGATCAAAGATTATATGACAAGAGGCATTGCGGCAGATAACTTTCTCGTCACTACGGAAGTTATCAATCTCACTGATTCTCCGAAACTTGAAACGGTTTACAAACTTGCTGAAATTTGTTCAAACGGAAACGTGAAGCAATGCGCAAAGTTTTCTCCCGGAAAAGAAAGTTACCCGGGGAAGAAGCAAGTATTTCGAACTATCAAGAACGGGAAATTTGTAAGCGATGTGATAGGGCTTGAGGATGAAAATCTTGGCGAACCGCAATTGATAGAAATTTTCCGAAACGGAAAACTGGTTTATGAACGGAAAGGTTTGAACGAAATACGAGAGTACACAGCCGAGCAGGTGGCGCTTCTCCCGGAAGAGTTTTTGCAGGTTGATAAAACGCACGAGTATAAGCCTTCCGTTAGTCCGGCACTGAAAGATTTATTGGAAAAAGTGAAAAAAGAACACATGTAAAATCTTAATGTTAAAAGAATAACAAATAAAAAAATATGGAAAATTTGCACCAAAGCACTGAAGCAGGTTCCGGAGAACAGATGGAGCTTTTTTTTGAATCTGACCCCGATGCGAAAGAACGGTTCAAAAAAGTAAACTTTCGGGTGAGCATTCTTGGTGGAAACAGTTCGGAATCGGACGCTCGGACGCTCGGCCATGCGCTCACGAAAGAATGGTATTCCATTGCAAGCGGCGGTTATAATTTCGGCGCCATGAAAGGCGCGCTCGAAGGCGCGGATTCGGCGATACAAGAAATAAAAAATGATTCTGCCGAAGCGAGATTTCTTTCGTTCTTCAATCCGGCGGCGACGGGTATTGTCGCGGAAAATTTTCCGGGACCGATTGCCGCCGGTGAAAATGTTTCAACCGAAGCGGTTGAGGGAAAATACGGAGTCTATGTACGTTTGGGGAAGCTCATTGAGGATAGTAGTGCCTGCATCGTATTGCCCGGAGATACGGGAACGCAAGTAGAAGTAATGGCCAATTTGCATTTCAATCAGAAGCTGAAGGCAATGATGAAACTCCCGACAAAGCCCGTTATTTTTGTCGGCGATCAATACGATGAAATGCTCAAGAGCGGATTCGGGGCACTGATCCAATCTTCGAGTAGCCAGATATATAAAGCCGCGACCGTTGAAGAAGCGGTAAAGTTGATCGACCTGCTTTTTTCAGGGAACGATAGCGAGGACAATAAAAATTCGCTTGAACAAAGCAGGATGAAGATAGAAAAATAATATGCCGTAAACTACGCAAAGGTGTCCATGCAAATTTTTTTCTGCTATACTGATAACAATCAATAGAAAACCATGTCATACGATTTTTCACATTTCAAAAAACAATTGCAGGGAATTGAAGACTGGCTCGGGGACGAATACTTGTCCGTGCGTACGGGGCGCGCAACGCCGGCTATTCTTGATGGCGTATCCGTTGAAGCCTACGGAGCGCGAACGCCCCTGAAACATGCCGCAAGCATTTCCATTGAAGACGCAAAGACTCTCCGCCTGACCCCATGGGATAAGTCGCAAATAAAGTCGATGGAGAAGGCCGTCATGGAAGCGAACCTCGGACTTTCGGTATCGACCGATGACCAAGGGCTTCGCATTTCATTTCCGGAGCTTACGTCGGAGCGCCGCACATCGCTTGTGAAAGTAACGCGTGAAAAACTGGAACAAGCGCGCATTAAAGTGCGGTCGGAAAGGGACGAAGTGTGGAGCGATATTCAAGCCGAAGAGCGCGAGGGGACTATCGCCGAAGACGAGAAGTTCCGTCTGAAAGATGAAATGCAGAAGTATGTTGATGCGATAAATCAAAAATTGGAGGCACACGCGGCGCGAAAGGAAGAGGAAATATCGAAATAAGCATGAGTATCCTCCTTTTCATCATCATTCTCGCTCTTCTCATTCTCGTCCATGAGTTCGGGCATTTCATCGTGGCGAAAAGAGCCGGCATCCGCGTTGACGAGTTCGGCGTCGGATTTCCGCCGAAGCTCTACGGAAAAAAATTCGGCGAAACGGAATATACCATAAATGCGCTACCGCTCGGCGGTTTTGTGAAAATCTTCGGCGAGAACCCCGACGAAGAAAACACCAACGGCCCCGACCGCGCGCGGAGTTTCGTTCATAAGCCGAAAATCATACAGGCCGCAGTACTCGCCGCCGGCGTTTTTTTTAATCTGCTTCTCGCGTGGTTTCTTATTTCTTTCGGATTTATGATCGGACTTCCCGCATCGGTGGAGAGCGCGTTTCCGGGGCAAACCATAAGCGATTCAACGCTCGTCGTTACTGAAGTATTAAAAGAATCGCCGGCGGAAAAAGCGGGAATCATGTACGGCGATAAGATATCCTCGCTTTCTTCGGGGCAAAGTTTTCTTACGGAAATGACCCCGGAAGGATTTCAGTCATTTGTTGCAAGCCACCCGGCAGAAGAAATACAAGTGCATCTTGTTCGTAAAGGCGAAGAAAAAATTATTGCCGTTACCCCGGCATCGGGCGTACTTGAAGGAAAGCCCGCCGTTGGTATTGCCATGGATATGATCGGCGTCGTACGGCTTCCGTGGTACTCGGCGCTCATTTGGGGAGGGAAGCTGACGTTCAAATATACCGGCGAAACATTCAAAGGACTGTATACGCTTCTTCATGATGCGATACTTGGCAAAGCCGACATGTCCGCTGTTTCCGGTCCCGTGGGAATCGTCAGCATGGTGGGGAACGCGAGCGGCATGGGTTTTGTTTACCTTCTCGGGCTTACCGCACTCATCTCCATAAACCTCGCCGTCATCAACGTCCTCCCCATTCCCGCCCTCGACGGCGGACGCCTTTTCTTCCTCTTAATAGAAGTCATTAAACGCTCTCCCATAAAACCGAAAATCGCCAACACCGCGCACGCGGTCGGCTTCGCGGCGCTGATACTCCTTATTATCGTCATCACGTTTCATGACGTGATGAAGCTTGTGGCGGGATAACGCGGAGTCGAAAATCCCAGTCTTGCATAAAAATGCCGCAGAAACAAAAAGTCCTGTGGCGAGTTTGCCCCTCAAATGCGAGGTATGACGTAACCTTGTGAAATGTTGTCTGGGTCGCATGGACCAAAACCGGGTTTAATGGCACACTCCGGTTCAAAGCGACGAGCCGGAGCGATTATCGTTTTGATAGGTTGTGCAATTATTCTGTCATTTTTCATGACACTCTCCTTATCCTATGAGGTTGAAAATGTTTGAATTTCCGTATAAAGAACCGCATCCTTGCTACTTGTAAGCATAGCATACTTTTGCTGTTTGCAACAGGGATGTTTTTTAGTGTAGGATAAAATCATGATAGGAAAATTCACGAAAGGTCGGGTATATGTTTTTATAGATGCCGAGAATGTTTTTTATACTCAGCGGACTTTGGGCTGGAAAATTTCGTATGAAAAACTTATTCAGTATCTTCAAAAAGAATGCGGCGGCGATGTTAAATGTTTTCTCTATACGGGGAAAGACGATGGGAGCAGGGGGCAGCAAAAGTTTTTGGACATGCTTGAAATAAACGGGTATGTCGTGAGGACAAAATCAATCAAGAAAATCAGGCGGCATGACGGCACCTATAAATGGAAAAATAATCTCGACATTGAGCTTGCGTTTGAAATGTTCCGCATAAAAGAGAGATACGATACGCTTATTCTTTTTTCCGGCGACAGTGATTTTTCAACGCCGCTTGATGCGCTCAAATATGAAGAGCATAAAACCATTATTGCGTGCTCGACCCGCGGGCATATTTCGAAAGAGTTGCTGGAACGAGCGGATAAATATATAGACTTGAAAAAATTGAGAGGAGAGATAAGCAGGGAAGATGCCTCTCCGTAAAAATCATAAAACCGTCCCTGAGGACGGCCTTAGAATATTATCACACTTTTAGTATATCAAAACCATTTTATTTGTCAACATAACTTTTCCACATCATGCGACAAACACATCTATTCACAAAAACACGCAAAGAGGCGCCGAAGGACGAGGTTTCCAAGAACGCGGAGCTTTTGATTCGGGCGGGGTACGTGCATAAAGAAATGGCGGGGGTGTATTCTTACCTTCCGCTTGGGATGCGCGTATTGCAGAAAATTGAAAACATCGTGCGCGACGAGATGAACAAAATCGGCGGGCAGGAAATTCGGATGGCGACGCTTCATCCGAGCGAGCCGTGGAAACAGACGGGGGCGTGGGACAAGGTGGACGTGGTGTTCAAGATCAACAGCCGCACAGAAAAAGAGTACACCATCGGACAGAGCGAAGAAGAAATAGTCACCCCGATTGCGCGAGAATACATTTCTTCCTACAAAGACTTGCCTCTCGCGATATATCAGATAGGGCAGAAATACCGCGACGAATTGCGCGCAAAGTCCGGCATCATGCGCGGGCGCGAGTTTACCATGAAAGACATGTACTCGTTCCATGAGACGCAGGAAGATTTCGATGCGTTTTATGAGAAAGCGAAAGAGGCTTACTTGCGCATCTACACGCGCACAGAACTCGTCGCCAAAGCCACTGAAGCCTCCGGCGGGAGTTTTACCGAAAAGCTCTCGTATGAATTCATGGTGCTGACCGATGCCGGAGAAGATGATATTTTGTATTGCGATGAATGCTCGTATTGCGCCAACGTGGAAGTGAGCGACCAAAAAGAAGGCGATGGTTGTACCCGATGCGGAAAGGGAAAACTCTCGCGCGCAAAGGCATCCGAGGTGGGAAATATTTTCGACCTCGGCAAGAAATACACGAATGATTTTTCACTGACATTCAGAAATAAAGACGGAGCGGACGAACATCCGATTATGGGATGTTTCGGTCTTGGCATTTCAAGACTCATGGGCGTGGCGGCTGAAGCGCTCTCCGATGTGCGCGGGCTGGTATGGCCTGCATCAATCGCGCCGTTTGTCGTACACCTCGTTGAAATCCGCGCCAAAAAAGAAGCGGATGAATTGTATGAAAAATTAACGCGCATGGGAGTGGAAGTTTTGTACGATGACCGGGAAACGAGCCCGGGCGAAAAATTTGCAGACAGCGACCTCATCGGCATCCCGTACCGCATCGTGGTGAGTGAGAAAACCGTCGCGGCGGGGAAGTTTGAACTCAAAGAGCGCAGAAGCGGGGAAGTGAAGATGGTTTCGGAGGATGAACTTTTTAAGTCGTTAAAATAAAAAAAGCCCATCATATATGCTGGGCTTTGAACCGACCCCCTAACAGGGAAACGCATCTACATAAACACCGGCTCCATGATACCAACTTTGTCCTTGTTTTCGGATTTTTTAGTTCCGGTAAGACGAACTTTCATCGGGGTACGCGGTTTCGTCTGAGTTTCAGGAAATTTAACACATACAATTCCTTGCTTTTCCAGTCCATTCACAATCATATAAAGCACCCCGAATGTAAATTCTTTTTTATGGTAACGCTCAAGCTTATCCATGATTTCTCTCATAGTTTGTTCGCGCGTGCTTAAAACCTCAATTACCATTTCTTCATTTAATATACTCATCATAATAATGTACCAACTTCTGAGTTAGAATCAGAAGTATAATGTATCATACAAAAGTAAATGTGTCAAATTTTTGACGTACACACCCCTTTCCAGTAGAATTGGGCTACTATGGCACGATTCGAAAAACTCAGGAAAATGTTTGCGAACGATATCGGTATTGACCTCGGTACGGCAAATACACTGGTGTATACGCGCGGGCATGGGATTATCATCAATGAGCCGTCCGTTGTGGCACTCAATCAAAAGACCGGGCAGGTTGTGGCGGTGGGACACGCGGCGAAAGAAATGGTCGGACGAACCCCTTCTCATATCGTCGCCATCCGCCCGCTCGTGGATGGCGTCATTTCCGATTTTGAAGTAACGCAGGAAATGCTCTCGTATTTTCTCAATAAAGCGAACGCCATATCGCACAAGATGGCGCGCCCCCGCGTGGTTATCGGCGTTCCGTCCGGCATCACCAATGTTGAAACTCGCGCCGTGAAAGACGCCGCTCGGAATGCCGGTGCGCGGGAGGTGTACATCATTGAAGAACCGATGGCGGCGGCAATCGGCATCCGTCTTCCCGTAAACGAGCCGATCGGGAGCATGGTGGTTGATATCGGCGGCGGGACGACTGATATTGCGGTCATATCTCTCGGCGGTATTGTGAAGTCTAAAAATCTTCGCATCGCGGGAGATAAGTTGAATAGCGATATCGTTTCTTACATAAGAAATGAGTTTAAGATTTTGACGGGAGAGAAAACGGCGGAAGCGGTAAAAATTGCCATCGGCTCAGTAATCAAAAATGACGCGCCGCTTGAAGCGCCGCTTCGCGGTCGCGATCTTATTACCGGGCTTCCGCGGGAAGTAGTGATAACCGATTCCGACATCAGAGAAGCTATTTCGCAGTCAATCGCGATGCTCGTGGAAGCGATAAAAGAAACGCTTGAAGAAACTCCCCCCGAAGTCCTCTCTGACATCATGCATCGCGGTATCGTGCTCGTCGGCGGAGGAGCGCTTATCCGCGGGCTTGACGCGCTCTTGGCGGAAGAACTGAAAATTCCGATTTTTATCGCCGATGACCCGCTTACTTGCGTTGTCCGCGGCACAGGGATGGTGTTGGAACGCCTTGACCTTTATCGGGAAGCATTCATATATGAGGATGACGAATCGCCACCATCGTAGTGTGCCATACTTTTGCCCGCGCCGTAATTTTCGCGCCCTGTGTTTCTATTTTTCTGCGGGGTTGCGGAGCAGTATTGCTATACAGCTCCGCGAACCCCTCGAAAAATAAAAGCACATTGCATCGAAAATTCCCGTCTCGTGCAAGTGGTTTCAATCCTGTTTCTGGTAGTGCAATAAAAATATACCAACACATGCGACCAATTATTCCAAGCAAAAAACAAAACAAAAACGGCGGGAAGCTGTTTTTCCTCTTCGCGCTTTTTCTCATTATTTTTTTTGGGGCAAACCACAGTGCTTTTCGCGCCGTATCTTCATGGCTTAACATCGGCGTCGTGCCTTTTTGGAATACGGCGGGGCTCGTGGCCGATGCATTTCCGCCGGCCGGGGGGGTGTTTCGCTCAAAAACAGAACTCGCAAAAGAGAACGAAGCGCTGAAACAGAGAATCAATGCGCTTACAGTAGACTTGAAAGGGTATGATTTCTCCATGCAAGAAAATCTTGAATTGAAAAAACTTCTCTTCGGGAAAAAGGAGTCAAGCGTTTTCGCGGGAATTCTGGCACATCCGGGCGGGCATCTTCCTTTTGACACTTTCCTGTTGGATATTGGAAGTGCGGCAGGGATAAAGAATGGAGATATCGCTTTGAGCGGACAAAATCTTGCTCTCGGGAAGGTGGTGGAAACGTACTCCCATTCCTCAAAAATTAAAGGATTTTCTTCTACCGGAGAAAGAACGGACGTGTTTTTGGGTCCTGAAAATATTCCGGCACAGCTTACCGGTCTCGGAGGGGGGGCATACATGGCGGAGCTTCCGCGCGATCTTGATATACGGGAAGGTGATGCCGCGATTCTCCCCGGATCGGACGGGTTCATTCTCGCGCATGTTGAGTCAAAAGAAGAAAATCTTGCCGATTTTTTCCAGAAACTCTACTTGCGAAGCCCGGTTAATATCTTTGAACTGAAGTATGTGCAGATTATTCCTTATCTTTCGGTAAATGAATAGCAATACAACTTCAATTCGCAAACGAGTGATTGCGGACATGTTTCTCTTTTTTTCCGTGCTGTATGCGCCGGGGTGGCTTGTCGCGGTAGCTCTTTTCTTCGGCGTCTGGTATTTTAAAAATTTCTACGAAGCGTTCTTTTTCGGTCTTTTGTTTGATATGCTCTACGGCGTCCCTATCGCGAGCCTCTACGGTTTTCGTTTTATTTTCTCTTCCGTTTTTCTCGCTATTATTTTTGCGGCGAAGTTTGTAAAAGGAAAGTTGCGGGTGTAAGGTAAATAGAAACATACAAAATAAGAAAATACAAAAAATAACCGTTTTTTTATCTTTCTATTTTCCCCATTCTTCTATTTTTGTATTGTTTAGGACTTACGCACTGGGGAAAGATTTGGTCGCTCTATTTTGGCGGTTCCACCGCCAAGAGGCGCGACCTAAATTTTAACGACCGCAGGGAGTATAAAATTGGAAGTACCCGTGTGGCAGAGAAACCGACCAAAATTCCTCGCCGAAATCGTACGCTGTCGCAACAGTGCGTAAGTCCTATTGTTAAAAATATGAAAAAAACATGAAAACAATTTTCCGAAAAAAGCGAAGACAAAACCTCGACCCGAACGAGATATTCCTCGATTCAAGCAATTTGCCGAATTTCAATGTGCATCAGTTCGAAGGGCGGATTGAAAAGCCAATATCGAAGCTGACGATCGCTTTCGTCGGTATTTTCTTCTTGTTTGCACAGGGCGTGTATCTCTGGAAAGTCGGGCTTTTGCAGATTACTCACGGACAGGAATTTCGCGCTCGCGCGGAAAACAACCGCCTTGAGCATTCGCTCATTTTTGGCAGCCGCGGCGCCATTTACGATCGCAACAAAGTGCCGCTTGCGTGGAATGTGCTTCCGGAAACGCAAACGAACCGGACGGATGCTTCGTCGAAAGAAGCAAAAGACGGAAGCTCGCTCAATGATTTTCCGCTCAGGCGATATACTGAGGACCCGGGCTTCGGACACTTGCTCGGCTATTTGAGTTATCCGGCAAAAGATTCTTCGGGATTTTATTACAAAAAAGATTTCGAGGGGAAAGACGGCGTTGAGCAGGTCTATAATACGAAGATAAGCGGGGTATCCGGCACGAAAATTCAGGAAGTGGACGCGCTTTCTCGCGTGCAGTCCGAGAGCGTAATCAACCCCCCCTCTTCAGGAAAAGATCTCTCTCTTACCATAGACTCGCGCGTGCAAAAACAAATGTATTCTCTTATTTCTGAAACAGCCGGAAGAGTCGGGTTTCGTGCCGGAGCGGGGGTTATCATGGACGTGGAAAACGGTGAAATACTTGCACTCACCAGTTTTCCGGAATACCGTCCCCAGATACTGACCGACGGAGATGACCATGAAGCTATCGTAAAATATCAAACGGATAAAGGAACGCCTTTTTTGGATCGCGCCGTGTCCGGACTGTATACGCCGGGTTCCATCGTAAAGCCGTTTATGGCGCTCGCCGCGCTCAACGAGCATGTCATTACACCGGAAAAACAAATACTTTCCACCGGATCCATTTCCATACCAAATCCGTATTTTCCCGATAAGCCGACCATTTTTAAGGACTGGAAAGCGCACGGGTATGTTGATATGCGCGACGCTATCGCGGTGTCGTCCGATGTCTACTTTTACGAAATCGGCGGCGGATACAAAAATGAGCAAAAGGGTCTGGGGATTGCAAATATTGAAAAGTATATGAGAATGTTCGGATTCGGTTCGACTACGGGCGTTGATATTGCGGGAGAGAAGAGCGGCGTGATCCCGAACCCGGAGTGGAAAGCGCGAAACTTCGACGGAGCGCCGTGGCTGCTCGGTAATACGTACCACACGTCCATCGGGCAATACGGTTTTCAGATAACGCCGCTTCAGGCGGTGCGGGCGGTAAGTTCTGTTGCCTCGTACGGAACGCTGGTTACGCCGCATGTAGCGGTTGACGCAGAAGCGCCGAAAACACAACTCTCCTTGCCGAAGGCGGATTTTGAGGTTGTTCAAGAGGGGATGCGGCGCGGGGTGCTTCTCGGTACGGCGGTCGCCTTGAATGTGGACAGCGTGAAGATTGCCGCGAAGACCGGCACCGCCGAGCTCGGTGCGAAGAAAGATGCCGTAAACTCGTGGGTTATCGGCTTCTTTCCGTTCGACAAACCTACATACGCCTTCGCTCTGGTAATGGAGCGAGGCCCGCTTCATAATCCCATCGGCGCGCCATATGTGATGCGGCAGATGGTGGATTGGATGGCGGTCAATACGCCGGAATACCTGAAAGAAGGCGCTTGATTTTTTTGTAAGCGCATAGTATACTCTCCTTACCATGTCGCAGGATCATCTTATCAAACTGGCTTGCACGAAATGCAAACATGTGAATTATTGGACCACGCGCAATAAAAAACGCGTGGAAAAGAAGCTTGAACCTTCCAAGCATTGTTTGTGGTGCCGAAAACACACCCCGCATAAAGAGGCGAAAAAGTAGATTGTTTGGAGGAATCGTGATAAAATGGCACCATAATCGGGGCTGTTTTTTTGTTTTCATCTGGGTCTGTAGTTTCAATGGTAAAACGGCGGTCTCCAAAACCGCTATTCCCGGTTCGAGTCCGGGCGGACCCGCACATAACTATATTGGCACTCTTTCCTTGTTGTGTACATTGAAAAGGAGTATAGTAAGGACAGACTACATTTTTCGGAGTTATCGTACCATGAAAACATCATACCTTTACAAATTTACCGCGTTGTTCGCGTTCTGCTTCCTTTCTCTTTTTTTTGCGACCGCGCATGCCCATAATGATGCTGAAAGGACATAAAGTCTTAAAAGCCATCGGTGATGCGCACCGAGCCCTTATGGATAAAAACGGCTCTGGAAAATTCAGTTTTACTCTTTACACAATCCCGAATTCAGTTGTTACCGCGGGGGAATCTGGAAAAAACAAAGGAAAAGTAACGGAACTGGGGTGGAAACAAGGAACAGCCTTTATTCCTCAATGTGAATTGTGCAACGGCAGATACCTTTTGACAAACAAGCATGTTACTGATTCCAATAAAATAAAAAAAGAAGCTACAGACGCCATCGGCAATCTCGTCAATTTTCCACCAGGAGTAACCCTTCATTTGGGGGAGAGCTATAAAGCAGTTGATGTAAGCGGCATTACTTTTCTCGTTTTCGTCGTGGCAGTATCCACGACGGACGATATAGCTCTTTTGCGGTTTGACAAAAAAATCAGCCCTATGCGAGAAGGGTTTGTTCTTCAAGATGAGAGCGAAATTTCCTTTTCGCTTCTCGGGTTATCAGGGTCCCCGTTTGGCATATCGGACACTCTTCGCACCGGATCCGCCATGAAAGTTGGACTCAATGATTGCAATGATCCGGGACATAAATATTTTCTGGTTGATATGTTCATCAGTTCAGGAAATTCCGGCGGCGCGCTTTATAATTTTGAGTCGGATAAAGTGAATGGGATGATCGCAAGAGGCGATAGCACTGGAATAGCGTGCGGCGTCCCGGCTTCCGCTTTGATAAAATTCCTCAAAGAAACCCTGCCGCTTCGGAAAAAGGCGGAAATGGTAAGCGGCGGGTAGAATGTCGCATTTTTCAAAGACCTTGTCGATCTTCTTCGGCAAGGTTTTTTTCTGCACCTTTCCCGCCGAATTTCAGTGGACATTTGTGTTAAGAATGGAGTGGCCTTATACAAAAATTTGACTTTTTACGCCGAAAAGCATACCATTTCCCATAATATTTTGACTGAATTTTATTAGCTACCCGGCTGGCGTTACAGTGATCAGAGTAATTGATGCGGGGATTATCAAGATAAGCACAGATAAACATATGAACGAGTATAAACGACTTTTCGCAAGCACCGTCATTCTTGCACAAATTCTTTTCGTTGGAGCTTTCGGAGCGGTTGCGGTCGCGAACGCGCAGGAAATTGTAGATTTCAAGCAGTGTTCAAATGAAAATTCGACCTTAGGCGATTGCAAGTGGATTAATGGAATCATTCAGCAAAGCAATTCAAAATACTACGAAGGAATGAGTGTTCCGCAACGAACGGTATTCGCGAATATCGGCACTACCTCCGGCAATGTGCACACTTTGAATTTCAGCCATCAAGCGTCAAAGGCGGGGATTCATGCGTACGATTGGCTGACTTCTTACGATCAAGCGATTGCCAGCGCCGCTTCGGAGGGGGTGGCTTTTACCGACTTAAACGGGCAAGCCTGCGATCCCTCAATCGGGCCGCCCGGATCTCTTGGCGCAACGTGTACGGCTCTCAAGACGGGATCATTTTTCCTTGATGTCTCGGTTCCCGATGATGCATTCGTCAGTGCGGACGGTTCGACCCAAGATCGCATAAATGCGTATGAAACAGCCAATGGCAACAGAACCATACGGATTTACGGAAACGCGGCGATTGTTTCGGCATCTCTTACGCTCGCTCACTCTGTCGCAAATTTTGGCGATACCGGAGATTCTGATATAAATTACGTTTTGACGTGGACATCCGCTTCCACACAAGTGCTTATTGAAATGGGCGGACACTTGGCGGTATCGGGCGATGGCGCCGGCATGTCGTGGGGAGCGGGAAACGGGTCGGGGCAAATCAACGGCGGGCCGTACCACTTCAACCTCAAACTTCTTGACGGAGGATCTCTCGGAAGCCAGGACAATCAAATCAAAGGCGCGGATATTCTCGTTCCGGACAACCAAGCGCCGTCGCTCACCTTGAACAAGATTGTTGTTAATGATGAAGATGGAAATACCCCCGAATCCGCATGGACGCTTTCCGCCTCCGGCCCGACTCCATTATCCGGCCCCGGCGCATCCGGGGACGCGGATGTGGTAAGCGGGGCGGGTTTTTCCGCCGGCACGTATATTTTGTCTGAGTCGGCCGGTCCGGCAGGCTACACGCCTTCAGCATGGGTCTGTGTAGGCGGCGGCGTTCAGAGCGGCTCATCAATCACTTTAGGGCTTGGCGAATCAGCGGTTTGTACGATCACGAACAACGATTCAAACATTCTTCCGGTGATTACTGTTGATAAAACGGCGAATGTGTCTTCAGTGAATGAACCGGGCGGACCAGTTACCTATACCTTTACCGTTACGAACGTAAGCTCCGTTGACGCGGTTACCATCACCAGCCTTTCCGACGACACATTCGGCACGCTCTCGGGCGACGCGGACTGTCAGGTCGGCACTATCATTCCGGTTGGCGGTTTCTGTACTTTTGATTACACGGCTACGATTCTCGGGAACGGAAATACTTCTCACACGAATGTCTTTACCGCGCATGCCGTTGATAATGAAGGAAGCGACGCGACTGACAGCGACGATGCCACCGTGAACTTCCTTGATGTCTTACCGACGGTTGCCTTGGTGAAGTCGGTTGACAGCGCGGCTTTGCCTGAACCGGGCGGTACGTTCACTTACACCGTAACGATTACCAATACCTCGGTTGAAGACGTGGAAATTGTTTCTCTCACCGATGACAACGCTTTGAGTCCGGAATGTCTGGCGCTTATCGGTACGACGCTTGTTCCGGGGCAGACTGTTTCTTGCGTTTACTTGGTAGATCATACCGATGCCGGAACCTATCCGAATACGGCTTCGGTGACGGTGGAGGACGATGAGAACAATTCGGTCTCAGACGAAGACAGCCAGACCGTGAAAGTCGTCGGTGCAAACATTACGATTGATCCTTTGACGGCGACGAACGACATAAACAGCCCGCACACCTTTACCGTTACGGTAATGAAGAACGATGGCGGCGCGTGGATTGTCGCCGCAGGAGAACATGTAGGCTTTACTCTTACCGATGCGGATGGAGCGGTATCGGTACTCGATACTGCCGCAAGCACGTGCGACAATGTCGGAGCAAACACTGACGCTTCGGGGCAGTGCATCATAGTACTCAACAGCGCGACTCCGGGAACGATTAGTATTCACGCAATGGTTGACGTCGCTTTTGGTTCAACAATAGTGCATCGCGAGACTGACGGGACAAACAGCTCATCCGTTGATGCCGTAAAAACCTACGTTGCCGGCTCGCTTGAAGTGACGAAGAATCTCGTCTTGGGCGGCTATACCCTGCCGGTCAACGGAAGTTTCTCGCTTATTGTTACCGGTCCGTCATATCCTTCCGGCACGCCGCTTAATTTCATCGTAACGAATGGTGTGGTAAGCGGAACACAAACACTTGAAAACCTGATTCCCGGAACCTATACCGTAACCGAAACCGATCCGGGGCTTGCGTGGACGGTAAGCGGAGAGGGAAACACGAATGTGGAAGCGGGAGTGCAAGGAACGGCTTCGGTAACGAATACCCTCAAACAGCCGCATACGACTATTTCGATCACGGCGGACGTATACGAAACTCTTCCCGGTGAGAATGTTCTCCTTACTGTTTCTGACACGAATGACGGCGAAGTGCCACTTACGGGAAACACGGTCGTCTTGACCTACGGCTTAAACACGATTGTTCTTGATGAGAACAGTCCGAACTTCTCTGGAGACGCAGACAACGACGGCGTTATGGATCCCGGCGAAACGTGGGTCTGGACGCTGGAGTTCTTGATTAGCGCGAATACGACGTTTAGCGTTGCCGGTCATGGAGACGATTTACTCGGAAATGATATTTCTCCGGATACGGGGTACGCCTCTGAGGCGGATTCGATAGTCATCAGAGTTATCGGTACCACTCGCACAATCGGATTCTGGCAGACGCATACGGACTTTACGACATCAGTCTTTGCTAATCAGCTTGGCGGCACAATGCTTGTAGGAGATGGCGCAACACATAAGGGTCCCGTTGAAACTGTCGAGAAGATATTCGGCGGATTTTACGCCCCGATAGCAAAGACGACCGCCGGCATAAAACGCACCCAGATTGATCAAGCGCGCATTGCGCTCTTACAGCAACTTCTCGCGGCAAAATTGAACTGCGCGGCGTTCGGATGTTCGGCGGCGGTTCAAGGGCAGATTGCACTTGCTGACACAGCTTATGCCGGCACCAATAAGAATACCATCATGAGTTTTGTTTCCGTTCTTGACGCATTCAACGGGAGCGGTGACGGGAACGCCATTCCCGCTCTTCTTCCTCCAACAGGCAAAGCGACCCCGGCTCTTTCAAAGAGTCTCGCAAACCTTCCTTTCTGGGACAACCCGTAATCCAAAAATGCCGGTTTCGGAAAAAGAAATACAAACCCTGCCCGTAAGAAGGCGGGGTTTGTTGTGTTAAATTGTACACTTGTCTTTTTTCTTGTTACACTGTTTAGATAAAGATAAATAAAAAACAAAAATGGCAAAAAAGAAAATTTTCATTCTCGTCGGGCATCCGGATGTGGAGAGCATGTCCGGATCGCTTGCGAATGCGTATGAAGAGGGAGCAAAAGCGGCGGGGCATGAAGTCAAACGCCTCAATCTCGGCGAGCTTACCTTTGACCCCATCTTGCATAAAGGATATAAAGTCATTCAAGCTCTTGAGCCGGATCTCCTGCTTATTCAGGAAAACATGAAATGGGCGGATCACTTCTTTCTCGTATATCCGAATTGGTGGGGAGCGATGCCCGCGCTTTTGAAAGGCATGTTTGATCGAATGTTCATTCCCGGTTTCGCGTTTAAGTTTACAAAGGGAAAGTTCTGGTGGGACAGACTTTTGAAGGGTCGAAGCGCCCGCGTGGTCATTACGATGGACAACCATCCGGTAATCGCCGAACTCCTTTTTGGAAATACCGCGAATGAAATAAAACAAGCGACGCTCGGCTTTGCGGGGTACAGGCCGGTTCGCGTTTCGCGCATCGGGCCGCTCAAGACGATGTCTGATGCCAAAAAAGAAATGATCAAGAAAGAGATAGCATGTTATGGGAAATTGGGGATATAACGCCGCCACGCCGGAGATATTCATACCGCCTTATGCTTTTCCATATCATCTCTCTTTTTCCTCACAGTTTCGATTCGTACATCAACGAATCCATTTTGAGGCGCGCTCGGGAGAAAAAGCTCATCGGCATAAAATTTTATGATCCCCGAAAATACGGAGAAGGGAAGTGGAAAAAAGTTGACGGACGTCCTTATGGCGGGGGACCGGGAATGATTTTACTCGCATCGGCGCTTTTGAAGACGGTAGAAAAAGTAAAAGGGAAAACCGGGAAGAAAAAAAAATGGAAGACCATTATTTTTTCGCCCGGAGGAGCGAGTTTTACCAATGCTTTCGCCAAAAATCTTGTTGAAAAGAATTATACGGATATTATTCTTATTTGCGGGCGCTATGAAGGAATAGACGCGAGAGTAAAAAAAATACTCAAGGCGGAGGAGGTGTCCATCGGCGAATATGTTTTGACGGGGGGGGAGCTTCCGGCGATGGTTTTTATGGACGCCGTCTCGCGCCAGATCAAAGGCGTGCTGGGGAAATTCGAATCGCTTGAAGATGGCCGCGTTTCAAGCCATGAAGTGTATACGCGTCCGGAAATTTTGGAATACAAAAATAAAAAATACCGCGTTCCGAAAGTACTGCTCACGGGAGATCATAAGAAAATTGAGGAATGGAAAAAGAGAACGATAAAGAATCAGGAGTGAAGCGCGTCCGGCATCTTTTCCGGTTCCTATTTTTTTGATATATGTGGTATACTGAAAGACAAGAAAGTAAGTTTTTGTCGATTATCAAAGGGTATTAAAATCATGAACATGGACTCATACAAAATCGTTATTGCGGAGGATGAAACACCCTTGCTCCGGGGGCTGAAAGACAGATTCACGCAGGAAGGCTTTACGGTTTTTCCGGCGGAAAACGGAGAGGAAGCCGTTAAACTTGCGCTTTTGCATCATCCTCACATGATCCTTCTTGACATCGTTATGCCCATAATGGATGGAATGAGCGCCTTAAAGAAGATTCGCGAAGATGCGTGGGGGAAGACCGCAAACGTTATTTTTCTGACGAATTTGAGCGATTCGGACAAAGTTTCGGACGCCGTCGCTCACGGAGTTTACGATTTTCTGGTGAAAGTGGATTGGAGTCTTGACGATCTGGTAAAAAGAGTAACCGATCAAATAAAAACTCCGGCCGACCACGCAAACGCAGATTAATTGAGAATCCCTCCTTGTCGCAGAGATGGCGGAAGATATTCTTCTCCTTCTTTTGGCTCCACTTTTTGTTTTGGGTTAAATGCTGATTGCGTTTGAACGCCGAGTTTCGCCAATTCGTTCATAAGACCCGCCTCTTGTGTGAGGAGCGCATCAAGGTTTTTCCCGTCATCCCGATGCGGTTCATTTGGGAATGAACCGATGTTTTCTATGCCCAATTGAACATCCGCAAGCTCTTTTTGCAGAGCGTTTATTTCCGCTTCGCTTTGTGGGGCAACGGTCTCGCCCTCAGGTTTAAAAAAGCCCATAATAATTTTTTTTATTTTATGATCTTGTAATCTTGTGTTTATGATACCACGCTGAGTACGGCGAAAGCAAGATTTACAAAATCGTCCGGATAAGACACAATAAAGGTTATGGCAAAAAGAATGAGTGTTAATACGAAGAATAAAGCATCGCGTTCCAAAAAGACGAAAAAACGTCTCGCGGTAAAATACGCAAAACTTGCCGTGAAAACGAAGAAAAAGAAATAGTTTTTTTTCGCTTGTTTCATCGGTCGACTGCGGCGGCGGTTTTTTCTCCCGGCAACTGACGGTCAAGGAATATCAGCCGCCCGCCGATAAGCGCGTAATACTCCGTGGCGGCATCCCCTGACGGTAGAAGATTTTTTTCGGTTTTTTTCCTGTGCGAAGGCGGATTTATAACGAGAAGAGAACTATCAAGGCGGTACTCGGCGCCGATTACGCTCTTGAGGTCGCCGTAGTGTATGATAGCACCCGTTTTTACCTCCACTATGGCGTATGTTTGGCAGGATGTCCCGCACCCCCATTCCGTAACCGTGTAATGTCCGGCAAAGTTTGGGCCAAACCGCGCGCCGTTTTCAATTTGGGCGGCGGAATTTTTTGCCTGCGGAAAAGCGCCGAAAGAAACATCGGCGGGCGTGCCGGCAAACATGTCTTCCTCCGGGACGAGGTGGTCTCCGAACTGGTATAAATAAGGTGTGGTTTCCGTGGTCATCCATATCTCCGGCCCTTGGTATGGTTCGCCATGGAGTACATGCACGCCGTCTCCGAGAAATTTCCCGAGCACTTTGGGTATCAGCAGTTCTTCTTGCGCGGGAATTTTTAAGGAAACATCTTTTTGTTCGCCGAACCACAGAGAAAGTTCCCGATCGGTATTATTTTTTACGGCAAGCTGTTTTCTCGCGAAAACTTTTTGGCATTGCGGAGAAGGAGCGTCGGCGCTCACTTCGACGCGAATCACGTTTGTTTCGGAAGGATAGGCACACGCTCCGGCGGCGGGAGAGAGGCTGTCCGCGGGAAGAGGCGTTGAGAGAAAAGCAAGACCTTTCACGTATCCCTCGTTTTGGTTTCCTTCCTTTTTTGCAAGACAATGCGCCTCGTAGCCATCACGGGAAAAATTTTTTCGGTCGCCGCAGTCAAAAGTGATTTGCTCGTTTCGGTCTGCCGCTTCCGGCCGCCCGTCAAAAAGGAGGGAACCCGCCGCTATTGCGAGACACACAATGGCCACTTTGATAATTGCTTTTTTCGCTGGTATCATAACCCATGTTGTCCGCGCGGCGGCTTATTGAAGAGAGTATAACACTTTTTCTCGACAAATAAAAAAAGAATGCGGTAAAATATGATAAAAAACATCAAAAAACTTCCGGATACACCCGGCGTGTATTTTTTCAAAGACGCAAAAGGCGGGATTTTGTACATCGGCAAAGCGACATCGCTTCGTTCGCGGGTGCGAAGTTATTTTTCGTCTGACATTATGAGTACCCGCGGACCGCTTCTTGCGGCGATGCTCGAGAATGCGAAGAAAGTGGATTTTATCCAAACCGATTCCGTCCTTGAAGCGCTCCTCCTTGAAGCCGAGCTTATCAAAAAACACAAACCAAAACACAACACCGATCTGAAGGACGACAAGAGCTTCAACTTTGTCGTCATTACGAAAGAGGATTTTCCGCGCGTGTTGCTCGTGCGTGGGCGCACACTGGTAACCAGTTATCAGTTACCAGTTATCAGTTACCAGTTTGGTCCGTTTCCGAATGGCGGAATCCTCCGCGAAGCGATGAAGCTCGTACGCAAGATATTCCCTTTTCGCGATACGTGCGCGCTTCCGCCGGCGGGCAGACAGGGGAAATCGTGCTGGAACGCCCAGATCGGACTTTGCCCCGGCGTGTGTTCGGGGGCAATCACAAAACAAGAATACGCGAAAACCATTCGCAACATTGCCCTCTTCTTCAAAGGGCGCAAAAAAGATTTGGTGAAAAAACTGGAGCGCGAGATGAAAGACTTTGCAAAAAAAGAAAAATTTGAAAAAGCGGCGGAAATTAAAAAAACGCTCTTTGCTCTTTCTCATATCCGCGACGTATCGCTTCTGAAAAACAACGCGCGGTCAAACTTCGCGTATGCAAAGTTTGACAGTAGACAATTTCGGATAGAGTGTTATGACGTGGCGCACATAAGCGGGGCCTTTACCGTTGGAGCGATGACGGTTGTGGAAGACGGCGAAGCGAAAAAAAGCGAATATCGAAAATTCAAAATCCAAAAAGCGCAAGGCGTGAACGACACCGCGCACTTGAGAGAAGTTCTGGAGCGGCGGCTTGGGCACCCCGAATGGCGTTTCCCGAATCTCATTGCCGTTGACGGGGGAGTCGCACAGAAAAATGCGGCGGAGGGGGCGCTTTTCCGATACGGCATCGTCATTCCCGTCCTCGGTGTGGTGAAAGACGAACGCCATCGCCCGCGAAAAATAATCGGCGACCAGAAGCTTGCCAGAAAATATGAAAAAGAAATTCTCCTCGGCAACGCGGAGGCGCATCGTTTCGCAATCGCGTACCACAGAAAACTAAGAACGCGTTTTTGACTGCGATGGAAACTTCTGCGCAGGATGCGTTTACTCTTTAGTATATACTGTAATCATATACCTAAAGACTCTCGCTATACCATATAATGAAATATGGTCAAATGCCGAGAGGGAACAAAGCCACCATTGTTTAGAAAAATGTACGGTGTAATTTGAATAAGGGAGTTCTGTGCAATGGAAGCTTTTTTGGCCATTAACCTTTATTTGTGGTAAGATTTCGGTATCGCCACGCTCGCTATTGTCAGCCTCACGCATTATATACCCAAAAGCCACAGGTTTGCGAATCTTTTGGGTATATAACCACGGCACTCCGAGAAAATGAAAGAAAATCTTTCGTTTTCTCCTCGCTTGTGGTTATAAATTGTCATTGGTTATGGTTAATAAAATTGAATCACACACTTTTAATTCTCTCGAAAACAAGGAAGCGAAAGAGTTTCCCGAACGATTTGATGCACTCGTTGTTCTTGGGAAAAATTGGCGGGAATATCCTCCTAAAGAAAAAATGGGAGAATTTAAGTTACGCCTCAGTCTTGAGGCAAAAATGTCCGTGCTTGCGGCGGGAGAAATGTTCAAAGAGAGTCTCATTGATAAGATTATTTTTTCAGGAGGAAAAACTGCCGGCAAAGAATATCCATCGGAAAGCGAACAAATGGCAGTGTATTTAAGGGAAAAATATCCCAATATTCCCGAAACGGCAATTATTCTTGAAGAAAAATCAACCGACACCGTTGGAAACGCGGAAAAAATAGCAGAAATTATAAAAGAAAATCCTGAATTGCAAAAACTTGCCCTCATGACAACCGAATCTCATACCGCACGTGCGTAATAGCCGGATTAATTTGGTTGATAGCGTAGTCGTTTTAGTTCGGTAGCGTAAGCATTTTTTTCGTTTTTTTGAAACAATTCGCGTGTATAAAAAAAATACATGCGAAATCATCGTGTTGCGAGCTTAAAATCGTTCGTTTTGAGGAGAGAAGAAGCCGGTGTACGAGGCACATTACCTGCAATCCGAGTTGATTATCAACCAAATTAATCCGGCTAAGTGGCACGTGCAAAGAAAATCTTCAAGGAATTTGGCATAGAAACACAATCATTCCCAACCGAAGAAGAATTACAAAAGCGTTCCCCGCATTATAAACGTTTTATTGAATCATATTCCAAATCAGGGCATGTGAAAACCGAAAAGGTGAAAGAATTCATACTTCAGAGCCTGTTGTACATTGACGCAAAAGGAAAAATACCGAGGATGCTCACGGAAAAATTACGTGATTAACTCGCCTTACGCACGATTTGGTCCGGCGGACAGATTGATACCGGACGAACCGGAGCGAATGTAGTGGATTTTTATTTTGTGTTGGTGGGGTAATTTTTGACATTTAAACCCTCATATAGTACTATCTTTCTTGGCGGCTTGTAATATAAACTTTTGAAAAGGAGAAGAAAATGCACATATATCACGCGATTGGCGCGTTTGTTTTGTTGTATCTTTACTTTAGATTGGAATATTCGATCAATGATGGCGATATTGGATGGAATCCCTACTTTATTTTTCAGCTTTTTAAGCAAGATGTTCTTTGGTTTATTCCAGGCGGACTTAAGCGGCGCACGGCTTTTATTAAAGAGCGTTTTGAGCTGGAAAATATTTGTATTGCGGGGAATAAACGCAACTGGGAAAGGGATGACGTTGTACGAGATAATCTCTACGAAGACTGTGCTAAGGATACGCTTTCCGGACCGATAGAGTTTTGGGTCAAAACAATCATCGTACTTGCTTTAGGCGCATTGATCGGAGCAATAGTTGTTGCGTATTGGCGGGAAATACTCGCTTTGTGTTTTATCTTATTCGCGTTTGCTGTAATATGGTTGGGGACTACCCAACGTATGGATTTAACGCATTTAAAATAAAGTAAGCGTTTTTAATGTTGAAAGGCGTTGTTGAAGTGCCGTCCATAGGGGCGGCAATTTTTTTGCTCGTCATTTTTGTTTTAACATTTACTGACCTTTCCATATTAGGTTAATAGGTAAAATTTTGTTATTTTTCCGGAGTATGACGCCATGGAGCCGAAAAAGGCATAAGCTGTACTGGCAGTACAGTGAAATGGCTTTTTCGGTGAATGGCAAGTACTCGGGGAAAATAGCAGATTTTTCCTTAACCTAATATGGAAAGGTCAGTAACTAGTGCGGTCATAATCGTGCATATGCACGATTATGACCGCACTATAATTTTTGCCTGCGTGAGTTTGGGTTGGTATAATAAAAACAAGCGGCTCTTTGAAGCCCTTTACTCTTTCATTTTTAAACGCATGAACGACAAAGCAAGCAAGTATATTTTATGGCTCTCGGATTTATCAAATGACGATGTCGCGCTTGTTGGCGGGAAGAACGCTTCGCTCGGAGAAATGTACAACGCGCTTACGCCGCAAGGTATTCGCATTCCGAATGCTCTCGTGATGACCGCTTCGGGGTATCGGTATTTTGTGTCCAACTCCGGACTGCAGGAAAAGATTACCGGGACGCTCGATGGACTTGATACGAAAAATTTAAGAGATTTGGCGAAGCGTGGGAAAAAGATTCGGGAAATGATTTTGAAAGCGTCGTTTCCGAAGGATTTGGAAGAGCAGATTCTTGAAGGGTACCATACGCTTTCCGCCGATTCGGGAGAAAAAAATACCGATGTCGCCGTTCGTTCATCAGCAACGGCGGAAGATTTACCGGGGGCGTCGTTTGCCGGCGAGATGGAAACCTATTTGAATATCTCAGGCGATAAAAATATCATGATCGCCGTCCGAAAGGCGATAGCGTCCCTTTTTACCGATCGCGCCATTTCTTACCGCGCGGATAAAGGGTTCGATCATATGGCGATTGCGCTCTCCGTGGGCATCCAAAAAATGGTGCGTTCGGATAAGGGCGCGTCGGGAGTGATGTTTACGCTTGATACCGAAACCGGCTTCCGCGATGTGGTGGAGATTAACGCTTCGTACGGACTCGGCGAGATGGTGGTGCAAGGGAAAGTCAGCCCCGATGAATTTATCGTGTTTAAGCCGGCGCTCGAAAAAGGTTTTGCTTCCATCATAAAAAAATCCCTCGGTTCAAAGACCGTGAAGATGATTTATGCGGCGGGCGTCAAGCCGGTGAAAGAAATTGCAGTGAAAAAAGAAGACAGCAACAAATTCTCGCTCTCGGATGAAGAAGTACTCACGCTTGCCAAGTGGGCCGTGGCGATTGAGAAGCACTATACCGCCCGCGTCGGACATCCGATGCCGATGGACATTGAATGGGCGAAAGACGGAGTGAAGAACGAACTCTACATCGTGCAGGCGCGGCCGGAAACCGTACAGGCGGAGAAAAAAGGCTTCACTCTGGAAGAATACGCGCTGAAAGAACAAAAAGAACACCTCGCGCAAGGCGTTTCAGTGGGGAAGAAAATCGTTATCGGAAAAGCCCGCGTCATTCTTTCAACCGCAAAACTCACGGAGTTCAAGGAAGGGGAGATTCTTATTACGAAAATTACCGACCCGGACTGGGAGCCGATTATGAAGATTGCGAAAGCCATTGTTACCGAGAAAGGCGGACGCACTTCGCACGCGGCGATTGTGTCGCGCGAGCTCGGGATTCCGGCTGTTGTCGGCGCGGAGGGGATTATCTCAAAAGTAAAAACCGGCGACATCATTACCGTGGACGCATCGCTCGGCGATGTCGGGCGCGTCTATAAAGGCGAACTCAAATTCGAGAAGCGTTCCTACGATCTTGAACATATTCCGGAAGTGAAAACGAAAGTCTGCCTGAATGTCGGCTCTCCGGAAGGCGCGTTTTCGCACTCATTCCTCCCGCACAAAGGCGTCGGGCTTGCTCGCGAGGAATTCATCATCGCTTCCCATATCCAAGTGCACCCCCTCGCGCTCTTGAATTTCAAAGCTATCAAAGATGTCAAACTGAAAGCGAAGATTGAGAAGATTACGGCGGGCTTTCCGGACAAGCGCGAATTTTATATTGAAAAACTCGCGGAAGGTATCGCGCAGATTGGCGCGGCGTTTTATCCGCATCAAGTCATCGTGCGTTTCTCGGATTTCAAGACAAACGAATACCGCACGCTCCTTGGAGGGGAAGCGTATGAGCCCGAAGAAGAAAATCCAATGATCGGCTGGCGCGGGGCATCGCGATACGCGCATCCCGATTTCGCGCCCGCTTTCGAACTCGAATGCATCGCCATCAAGCGTGCGCGGGAAAAATTCGGTCTGGTGAACATACAGCCGATGGTGCCGTTTTGCCGTACTCCGGAAGAAGGGCAAAAGGTGGTGGACATCATGAAAAGTTTCGGGCTCACGCAAAATGAAAATGACCTGAAAATTTACGTCATGTGCGAGATACCGACGAACATCATTCGCGCCGACGACTTCCTCAACATCTTCGACGGCTTCTCAATCGGCTCAAACGACCTCGCCCAGCTCACGCTCGGCATGGATCGCGACAACGCCGTCATCGCGCCGATTGCAAACGAAAACGACAAATCCGTGAAAGCGCTCATCACGATGGCGATTGAAGCGTGCCACCGCCGTGGCAAGTACATCGGCTTCTGCGGACAGGCTCCGTCGGACTATCCCGACTTTCTCCGTTTTCTTATTTCGCAAGGCATTGATTCCGTCTCTTTGAACGCCGATTCCATCGTGCCGATGATTCTCGAAGTGGCAAAGGAAGAAGCGGCGCAAAACAAAACCACTCAGCAGAACTGAGTGGCGAAGCGAAAGGATAAAGGCTTATTTTAGTTTGTTTGTCAAATTTGACCACAACGTATGATTTGTTATGCTAAATGTACAAAATGTACGTAAACTAAAATTATGCAACTCAAAACAACCAACAAGGCAATCACATTCATGACAACCACGAAGGTGAGGAGAAACATCGCCGGTTTTGTCGAGCAGATAAAACGTGAGAATAGCGTTATCGGTATCGGCAGAAGAAATAAAATTGAAGTGGTGGTAATGAAATATCCCGAAAACATTAACCCGAAGCTCACTGAAATAACGAACATTAACGCCAATTCTTCATCATTCGATTTTTTGAAAGATGACCCGGAGTTATATAGCGTAAAAGATCTCAAAAAACGCTATGTTTAAGAAAGGAAGCGTCGTTCTTATCCCTTTTCCGTTTACCGATTTGTCGGGCAAAAAACTTCGCCCTGCGCTCATCCTTTCATCGGCACCGATAAAAAGCGATGACATAATCGTCGCTTTTATCTCTTCTCGGTCCGGAAAAATTGGCGCGTTTGATGTGCCGGTGAAGGAAGGAGAAAAATCATTTTTGGCAACGGGGTTAAAAACCTCCTCGGTAATTAAAGTGAACAAGGTTGCTACCTTGGATAAGAAGACTTGTTTTGGAGAGTTAGGGAATATTGACGGAGCGGTGCGGAAAGAGGTTGAGAAAAAACTAAAAATACTTTTTGGAATTTGAGTCGGCGTCATCGGACGCCGATTCCATCATGCCGAAGATTTTGAAAGTTGTTACCCTGACACCTATATGCCCCCGCTTCTTTTCGTGGTACTATATTTTTATGCAAAACGAAAACAGGGTTACCTATTTTGCGCAGGCGGACTACCGCAACAAGCTCACCCCTTTTGGCATAAAGGCGCCGGATCGCACGCGGCACGTGTACGTCATCGGGAAAACGGGAATGGGGAAGTCCACTCTCTTGGAAAACATGGCAGTGCAAGACCTCCGGAACGGAGAAGGCATGGGGTTCATTGATCCGCACGGAAGCACCGCCGAGCTTCTGCTTGATTACGTC
Source organism: uncultured Candidatus Saccharibacteria bacterium (assembly GCA_964410165.1). GTDB lineage: Bacteria > Patescibacteriota > Minisyncoccia > Phycocordibacterales > CAIJYI01 > CAIJYI01. The sequence continues at coordinate 3,356 of CAYPFT010000003.1, read as the reverse complement.
CCCGAAGACCGCATTAAAGATGTGGTATATTTTGCGCCGTTTGATACCGATTATCCGGTGTCTTTCAATATCATGGAAGACGTGGGGCACGACAAGCGCCATCTCGTGGCGAACGGCCTTATGAGCGCGTTCAAAAAAATATGGGTGGATGCGTGGTCCGCTCGCATGGAATATATTTTGAACAACACGATCCTCGCGCTTCTCGAATATCCGGACGCGACGTTGCTTGGCGTCAACCGCATGTTTACGGATAAAGATTACCGGAAAAAAGTGGTTGATCATATCACCGACCCGTCCATTAAATCTTTCTGGGTGGATGAGTATGCGAAGTACACCGATCGCTATACGCAAGAAGCGACGCCGGCCATCCAAAATAAAGTCGGACAGTTTGTTTCAAATCCATTAATCAGAAATATCATTGGACAACCGAAGTCTACCTTCAATATCCGCGAGATGATGGACCAAAAAAAGATTCTCATTATGAATCTTTCAAAAGGAAAGGTCGGAGAGCAGAACACCAACCTCCTCGGAAGCATGCTCATCACAAAAATATATCTCGCCGCCATGTCGCGCGCCGATGCTTCTCGCGAGGAAATGTCAAATCTTCCGAATTTTTATTTTTTCGTTGACGAGTTTCAATCATTTGCAAACGAATCTTTCGCGGACATTCTCTCCGAAGCGCGAAAATATCATTTGAATTTGACGATAGCACACCAATATATCGAGCAGATGCAGGAAGAAGTCCGCGCGGCGGTGTTCGGGAACGTCGGAACGATGATTACATTTCGCGTCGGAGCGTTTGACGCCGAAGTGTTGGAAAAGGAATTTTTGCCGGCATTTTCCGCCGAGGACATCGTCAATCTCGATAAATATCAACTCTATCTTCGGCTCATGATTGACGGCGTCGGGTCAAAGCCGTTCTCCGCCGTAGCGCTTCCGCCGATACCGCACGGGGTGCATTCATTCAAGGAACACATCATCGCGCATTCGCGGGAATTTTTCGGAAGGAAACGGGCCGACGTGGAAGGAGAAATCGTGGCGTGGCACCAAATGAGTTTCGCGGAGCCGAAACCTGAACGCCTTCCCCCAAGTTCCGTTTCGGAACAGGCCGGATCGAAAATGAGCGCGCCGCCGGCGGCCGCTTTTGCTCCTCTGCGAACACCGGCACCATCCTCCGGTTTTTCAAGCCGTCCCCCGTCGCAAACGCACAGAGGAGCGCCGCCGGCATTTCCTCCGAGAGCGGAACCCTTTCGCCGCTTCGGAAATGCGGGAAACGAGAGAACGAATTTTAGCGCACAAAGAGATGCTTCCGCCGGAGGAAATACTTTTCGAGAGCGGGAACGTTCTTTTCCTCCTCGAACGGAAAACCGCAGTGAAATGCGGCGGGAGGGAAACGCGGCGGGCGGCTCTTCCGCCGTTTCGCGGGATTTGAGGCAAACGCCGCCGCACCCTGCGTTTTCGGAAGAGAGAACCGGATGGACTGAGAAACCGCGTTTTTCACCGCGAAATACCCCTCCTCGAGAGGAGAGAGCTCCCGAGGCTGATATTCCGGCCGCTCCCGCTATTCCTCGTCCGGCGCCGATATCGCTTGATACGCTTCGAAGAGAGAAAGCATGGAAATCACCGGAGCCGACGGAGAACAGAAACACTTTGAAAGAAGCGCTTTCCGGAATTTTGAAAGAAGCCAAAAAAGACGAACAAGAAAAGAAGCCGGAGGCGAGGCAAGAGCCGCACCGATCTTCATCAATGTCGGAACCCCGCACGCCAAAAGAGATCCCCGAAGACGTTCTGCGCGGAATGCTCGGCGTGGATGAAGACGGAAAATAAAAAAACGGGGATTTTGTCCCCGTTTTTACTAACTCGCGGCGAGATATTCTTCCTCGGAAATTGTTCTAATTTCCATAAGCGTATCCTCGTTACATTTTGGGCATTTCACCGGAATGACAAGGAGTTTACTTATTGTCTGAATGGCAGGGTAATATCCCCTAAGCAGGTCAAGATGCTCCCCGGTAAGTTTAAAATTTTCTGCACAGTGCGTGCAGGTAATAGTACTTGATTTCATCCCATCTATTATTGTCAGTATTGTTTCCGCCATTTTTATTTCCTAGGTTGTGTGAAAAAATGTAAGGTACTGCTTTACAAAAATAGCTTACCACATAGCAATATTGTTGTCAACATGCCGCGTTTTTCATTTTTCTGGTAGAATAAGGCGATGGAACCAAAAAAGAAAATTCTCATTTCCGGCGTGAAGCCGACGGGGCGGCCGCATATCGGCAATTATTTCGGCGCGATGAAGCAGTTTGCGGATTTGCAAGAAGAGTACGAGGCTCGGGTTTTTATCGCGGATTATCACGCGCTCACAACCGTGCAAAATGCGGGCGAACTCGGCCGGAATGCGCTTGACGTCGCGCTTGATTATCTCGCCATCGGCATTGACCCCGCGAAAACGCTTCTCTTCAAACAGTCCGAGTGCCCTGAAGTGTGCGAGCTCGGGTGGATTTTTAATTGCATTACCACGATGCCGTATCTCATGCGAGCGCACGCGTATAAAGATGCGCAGGCGAAGAACGCGGAGATAAACGTCGGCGTATTTGACTACCCGCTTCTCATGGCGGCGGATATTCTCATTCATGACGCGGATGTCGTTCCCGTCGGGCTTGACCAAAAACAGCACGTTGAATACGCGCGCGACACGGCGGAAAAATTCAATCGAATTTTCGGCGAAACTTTCAAACTCCCTTCCGCGCTTATTTTGGAATCCGTCAAAACCGTTCCCGGCACTGACGGGCGAAAAATGAGCAAAAGCTATGGCAATACCATCGGCCTCTTTGCGGAAGACAATGAAATCCAAAAAGCGGTCATGGGCATCCCGACCAATTCGCAGGGCGTCGAGGAGCCGAAAGACCCGGGACAGGATAACGTTTTCGCGCTTCATACACTCTTTGCCGATGCGGAAATGCTCGCAAGTCTCGAAAAAAGATACCGGATTGGCGGCATCGGTTACAAAGAATCCAAAGACATACTTATAGAAAATATGAAAACTTTCATCGCGCCGCTTCGGGAAAAACGCAAAGAGATTGCGCAAGACGAAACCGTTGTCAAAAAAATTCTCAAAGAAGGCGGGGAAAGAGCGAAAGAGATTGCCCGCGCGAAAATGCTAGAGGTGAGGAAGAAGGTTGGAGTGCAGGGTTAAAAGCACCAAACTTAAATAGGACTTACGCACTGGGGAAAGATTTGGTCGGTGAGTCTGCCACACGGGTACTTCCATTTTCTAATCGCTTCGCTCAAGAAAATCAGGTCGCGCCCTTTTGGCGGTCTCTCCGCCAAATCTCCGATTTTGGCGCTGAATTTTGGCG
>CAYPFT010000002.1:0-66079 GCA_964410165.1 uncultured Candidatus Saccharibacteria bacterium | reverse complement strand
GCTACGCCTCAAGATTTGCTCAATCCAAAAAATGAAATCTTACAAAAATCTGAAATCGAACTTAAGGAAATTATTTTGTTACAGCGCCTAAGTTTTTTATGGAAGCGGAAATAAGCCAATGCGCGGCAAGCAGAGCGGCAATAAAGAGGTACAGCGCGATAATCACCCCAACGAGGCCCAAGCCGATAAGACGGGTGCTTCCCAGAGAAAGAAGTCCGAAAAGGAGAATGTAGCTGAAAATAAGAAGTTGTATGCCGAACACCAGCCGAGACAGCACTCGTTCGCGCCCCCGTTCCGTTATTTCCGCCGAAAAATCAGACAAGCGCAAAGCCGCCGCAATTCCGTAGAACCACGAGAGAAGCGTCGGCAGAATTATGGTCGCAACGATAAGAATGTCGCTTATGTAAAATGACGGCGGCAGTCCGACCCCGCGCGAGACTTGCCTTCCCGTATTCGTGAAAATAAGCGCCGCCCAAAATGTTCCCACGAGGAACGCGAGGAATACCGCCATGCCGTTATATTCCCGCTCTCGCGTCGCGGTTCTCTGGGCAGGATTCACGGCGCGGGAGAGAATCCAAAATCCAAAAAGGGGCGGAAAAACGTACGTATAGTTCACGATAATTGTCGTCATGCGGCGGACAGACTCATTGTCCGGAAAGTAGGATTTGAGCTGTCCCACAAATGTGCCGAAAACAAAACCCCCGAGAAGAATGCCGATGCCCCATGAAAGAGCGCGGAACAGCGACTTCTCCGCACCGGAACGCGCCTTCTTGGCAGAGAAAGAACTCGATAGAATCGACTCTGTTCCCAGAAACCAAATGAGCATGATCGGGACGGTAAAAGTTATCCGAAGAATCTTCCGTGCGTTTTCGCCGAGCGTGAACGCCGCGGACACGGATTGATCCGGCTGAAAAAACAGCGACACTGCATACACCGCCGACAACACGCCGGTTATGCCGTAAAAAAGCATGGCGCGTTTCTTGTACTCTTGTTCGAGAGGCGGTTTTGTTTGATTCATAGAGTGCTTTTCCCGATTCCCGAAAGGATGCGCATAATGGCTTCCACTTCCGCCATCGCGGTTTTAATCACCGCAAGCGCGTCTTCGCGGGTGATGGTCGCTTCATCCAATATCGCAAGCTCCGACGCGGACAAAATTACCGACAAGTGACTGCGGATATCGTGCAAGCTTTGGCGCAGATTTTCTTCTTTGTTTTTTTGGTGTTTTTGTGAGTCCATTTTTTTGTAAGGTTACGCTCGTATCCAGTATCCAACCCCGCGGACGGTTTCGATTATTTTGCCTTTCGGGTCTCCTATCTTTTTTCGTATATTCATAATGTGCACGTCCACGATATTGCTGAATGATTCAAACGCGAAGTCCCAGACGTGATTGGTGAGCTGGTCGCGAGAGAGCACTTGGTTTACGTTTCTCATAAGGTATTCCAGAAGATTGAATTCTTTGAGCGTCAAGGGAACGGATTTTTCTCCACGGAACACGGCGTGCGTAGTTGAATTGAGCCTGAGGTCGCCGACTTTGATCTCTATCGGCAAGACTTCTTTCGGTCGCCGCAAGAGGGCGCGTATCCGGGATAAAAGCTCGGGAAGATGAAACGGCTTGGTCAAATAATCATCCGCGCCGGAATCAAGAAGCATGGTCTTATCTTCCACGCCGTCTTTTCCGGTCAAAATGATAATCGGAATATCAATCTTCGCGGCCCGTGCCGCTTTGCACACTTCATATCCGCTTTTTTTCGGCAGCATCAAATCAAGTATGACGAGGTCATAGTCTTTCCTTGACATGCGGATTCGCCGTTCTGCCGTATCTCCGTCAAGAACAATATCCGTAGCGTATCCTTCTTTTTCCAAATACACCTTTACGGATTGCGCTAATTTTTCTTCGTCTTCAACAATCAATATTCTCATATGTTTTATTTTTTATTTTCGCTAAAAAATTTTGGGATACGGGGATAAAGGTTTCTCCAGATAACAATCCAATTATGAAGTTTTGATGAAATTCATAACGATTTTTTGGCGTTTTTGCATACTACCATACAGTATGTTATCTGTCAATCTACGGTTTTGCTTCCCCATTTGCTCTATTGGCATGATTCTGTTTTTTTTCGGTCAGCTCCGCCATGATGGATTCCGCCACTTCTTTATATTTCTTGTCTATGGCGAACTCCGGCTGTCCTCCCGACTTCACTTCGGGAATAATATCGACCCAATCTTCTATGCCGGAAGCGATGTTCAATTCAATCGCCAAAATATGGCGCGAGATTTCTTCAAAAGCGCGCTTGTTTTCTTTGCCTTCGGGAACATCGCGTGAAAACACCTCCGCCCACGTTTTGATGATATAGAGCTGGGTGCTGATGGTCTCAAGATTGCGCAGCGCGGAACGCCCCTTCTTTTCCAAAACTCCTTTTCCGGTATGCTCGTCGTATTCGTCTTTAAAAAATACGCCGGCAATGCCTGCGAACAAGCTCCCGATGATAAGCATCGTGTTCGCAAAAAGATGGTTGTCGCGGATCGTGTGATAAAAGAACAGCGTCACCACTGCTATCCCCGCAGAAATGATAAAAAGCGGGTTCAAAAAAACTTCGGCGAGGTCGCGCCATTTCTTGAACCAATTGGCAATGAATATTACATTTTTTGACATAGAATATGCGCGTGGTGAAAGTAAAATCATACGCGCCTCAAATGATTTCCTTGTGAAGAAACATTGCAAAAATGCTTTTCATAGAATTTTCACGGGCACAGAATGAAATATCCACCACATGACCATCTCCATCCTCATCCCTTGCCATAACGAAGAAAAATCCATCCGAGCGACCATTGATTCGTGTCTTCGGCAAACCAGGCTTGCGGATGAAATAATCGTGGTGGATGACGGGAGCACCGACGGCACTGCCGAAATTTTGGAAGCATTCGGGAATAAAATTACGGTCATTGCCATTCCGACCGCAACGGGAAACAAAAGCCATGCGCAGGAATACGGATTGCAATTCGTCACGACCGACATATTTGCCGCAACCGACGGCGACACTGTTCTTGAACCGCATTTTGTGGAATACGCATTGGAAAATTTTGAGAATCCCGATATTCACGCCGTCGGCGGATATGTCCGAAGCATGCGATATAACTGGATAACCGCGTGCCGCGCTTTTGAATACGCCATCGGGCAAAACCTTTACAAACTCGGGCAATCCTACATTGGATTTATGCTTGTCATACCGGGTGCCGCCGGCGCGTTTCGTACGGAATCATTCAAAAAATATATTTCTTTTGATCATGACACGCTGACGGAGGATCTTGACTTCACTTATCGCTTTCACAAATACGGACTGCGGATCGCTTATGATCGACGAATGATAGTCTACACCCAAGATCCGATGACGCTACATGCTTATGTAAACCAAATGCGCCGATGGTACGGTGGCGGATGGCAGAACCTGATGAAACATCGCAGGTTCGTCGTGCGTCGTTTCAACATGGCGCTTGAACTTTCGCTTTCGTATGGAGAGGGCGTGATGTTTTCAACATTGCTTTTTCTCCTCCCGTTTATCAATGTCCGTTTTTTTCTTCAATTTATGATTTCCTGTCTCGTTCTTACCACTGTTTTCTCGGTCTATTCGGGGCTAAAAGAAAGGAGATGGGATATCGTGTTTATCTCACCGGCATATCTCATTCTTATGTATATAAACTCTTACATATTTCTGGAACAAATGGTGCGAGAAGTCATCTTGCGCAAAAAAAATCTTTATTGGTTCAAGCCTGAGAGGAAGATCATATAAATAATCAATATTTAACATTATGCTATCACCATTCGCGGGCATGTCGCTCATAACACATCTCTTCATCTGCCTCCTCTATAAAATACTGCGTTTCTTTCGCGGATTGTTTTTCGGGTTCAAAAAGAAAACGGATGAAAATCTTACTCTTCTTGTCCGCGCCCGCAATGAAACCATTCTCCCGGCAGTGACCATCGGATCAATCTTTTCCATAATTGCCGGCATTGCGTTTTTTTCCATAGGATTAAGCTACCGAAGCAAGCCGAATACTTTTGATCTCGTAGAAAGCGCGCTGGGCAACTTGCAAGCATATGAAACGCCGAAAGCAATAATGTCCGCCGAACTCAAATCCGATACTCCGCAAAAATAGCAAACTCTAGTATATGCCACTTAGCCGGATTAATTTGGTTGATAATCAACTCGGATTGCAGGTAATGTGCCTCGTACACCGGCTTCTTCTCTCCTCAAAACGAACGATTTTAAGCTCGCAACACGATGATTTCGCATGTATTTTTTTTATACACGCGAATTGTTTCAAAAAAACGAAAAAAATGCTTACGCTACCGAACTAAAACGACTACGCTATCAACCAAATTAATCCGGCTATTACGTATATGCTAGGATTTGCTATTTTGATTTCTCATGGAACTCTCATCATACCGATAGAAAAAGAAGAAATGACGATAAAAATTGAAAGAAAAATTGTAAACCGGATTCTTTCTCCGCCCGAGCAAAGCGCACGGCAAAAAATTACCACGCATAATTCTGTTGCATAACTCTATGAGAAAATACAAAAAAGAAGACAAGTTCCTCAAATATGAGGATCGGCAATACGACAAAAAATTCCGCGGCAAACTTGATTTTTCACTCTACGACATGGAAAGCGTTTGGGATGATACCTACGGCCATGTCGGCCCGATCAACACGCGCCCCTATCGCTAAAATCCGAAAAAACTTTCACCCAAAACCCCCACCGATTTCTCGGAGGGGGTTTTGGGTTTTATTGCTTTTCGATTATTGCTTCACTGCAAGCTATGGCACTATCGCCTGAAATGCGGCGAGAGAATTCGGGTCGGAGTTTACTCGCCAATCGCGTTCTTTGTTCTCGTTGAACCAGATCCAGCCGGCGATTTTCGGATACTTGGGAATCTGTACTTTGAACGCGTCCGTAATCCATGCCGCCTTGTTCGGACCGTCGGCGGATGCCATGGAGAAGATATAAATCGGTTTATTGTAGCCGGAGAGAATGGAAAGCGGGCGTCCGAAGACTTGGTCGAAGGTCTCCCACGGGTATCCGAAGTTGAATCCGTCGACGCCGACATAGTCTACATACGCATCTCCCGGATAATAGCTCTGTATGCTGTTTTCGGCGGTATCGGGGACGGAGCCGTTATTGGGCGCCCATCCGAATTTCACATTCGGCGCGTCCGCGAACAGGTCGTGGATGTGGCGGTACGATTGAATCATCTTTGCCGGCGTATTCCCATTGAGCGTTCCCGACCATGGGAACCAGTTGCCGTTCATTTCGGAAAACGGAATCAAGATGACGGGGCCGCCGTAGGCTTTCGCTTCCTCGGCGAATGTTCTCATGTACGAATCCCAGTCTCCGCGAAGCATCGCGTCATACGAGAATCTCGGCTGGTAAGGGCTCGCGACATTATAGTCAGTGTACTCCCAGAAGATGACCATTGTTTTGCCAGTGTCTCGTATGGTCGGGGCAAGATAGTGAGGAAACTGATTTTCGTTTCCGAAGTGAGTGAACACCGCAATCATGTCCGGCTGCTGTCCGATGGTTTGCGCAAGCGCTGTCATGCTCTCCGGCTGCCATCCGGCGGTGAAACCCCATTGAAGCGAAGAACTGACCGGTGTCGGCACAGGCACTGGAGTCAGTGTTGGTGTTGGCACGATAACCGGAGCCGTAACGGAACACGTCCCCACCGTTACACTCTGAATGCTTGAGTACCCCGTACCGGCGGAGTTTATCGCTTTAATCTGATACGAATATGTTCCGGCAGTTCCCGGCGCGTCGGTGTACTGTCGGGCGGTAAGTCCGCTTGCGATATTCGGCCATGCGGTGGTTCCGGGACTTTTTCGGGAAACGCTATAGGTCACTCCGCTTGCGGAAGCGCCCCATGAAAGGGAAACTTGCGGCTGTCCGTTCACACAGCTCGCAATTGGAACACTAAGAGCATACGGCACAAAAGCGGGATTGGTTGCCATATATACGGAAGTCGGGCTCGGTGCCGGAGCGGGTGCAGGCGCGGGGGCCGGAGTCGGCGTTGGCGCGATAACCGGAGCCGGAGCGGAACATGCCACCATCGTCACGCTCTGAATGCTTGAGTACCCGATGCCGTACGCATTTATCGCTTTGACTTGATAGGAGTATGTTCCGGAACTTGTCGGGACGTCGGTGTAGCTCCGCGAAGAAAGCCCGCTTGCAACAACCGGCCATGCGGTGGTTCCGGGACTTTTTCGGGAAACGCTGTAGGTAACTCCACTGACGGATGCGCCCCACGAAAGGGAAACTTGAAACACGCCGTTCACGCAGCTCGTCGTGGGAGCATTAAGACTGAACGGATAATACGCCGGAGAGTTTGCGTTGTATGCTTCCGCGGCATTGGCGGTAGCAAGCGACAAAAGCCCGCTCATGGCAAGCGCCAGAACGGCGGTTGCGACAAAAAATATTTGTTTTTTGATTTTTTTATAATTCATATATTATTAATGTTACTGTTAGAGAGTTTGCTCCCGCACCGCACTCAGGTAATTTTGGCCCTTAAAATTTCTCGTCTTTTAATATTCCACCGAGAAATTTTTCTAGGCCAAAATTACCTGAGTGCGGTGCGGGAAGTTTGAGGTTGTTGAAGTTTTCGGTTTTTTGCGCGGGCAGTCATTTCAAAATGAGAATCAATGCGCATTTCCACCGAAATCGCTTGTTCAAAATGAGTGCAAAATGATGCCGAGCAATAAAACCGAAAACTTCATCTTTTCTCAATACTTCAGCAAACCCTCATAAACCCTAACAGACTTCATGCGCGTGTAAAACATTTATGAAGAAGAAAAAATAAAAAAAGTTGACATGGGGCATGAAGTCTGAAACCGCAAGCTAACGCTCTCTTCATCTTCAAAGAAGAAGATAGAATCCGGTCAACGCTCTTGGAGAATAAAAATGCAAAACGATAACGACGATTATCTCACCGAATACTATCAAGATGGCACGGGCGACCAGTTTTTTCCCGGCTGTCCGTCTTCAATATGGTTTCAAAGGAATCCCGAAGGAAACCGTTTTTTCTTTTCTTCAAACGGCACGGAAGAAAAAGACGCTATGAATCAAAATGACGGAAATCATCGCGAAGAGTCGGTGAGAAGAAAGTAAGGAACCAAAACGCACCTGAAACACGGTGCGTTTTTTTCGAATGTTCGGCGAATCTGTTCTATCCATCTTTCACAGAGGCTTCACAAAGATTGTGTGGAGTACATCATTATTATTCATTAAAAATAAAACGTATGATTAAAAAATCCGTTCTCTCCGCGCTGCTTGTTGCGGAAACACTTTTATCGCCACTCTCGTTTTTACCGCTTCAGGCACTTGCCGCGCCGTCCAACCTTATCGCGAATCCTTCGGCAGAAAACGGATCCACGCTTCCCGATTCTTGGAGTACGGGAAACTGGGGTGCGAATACGGTGGTCTTTACCTATCCGGCTCCGGGAATTGACGGCGGGCGGGCGATGCGGATTGATGTTTCCGCTCACACGGGCGGCGACGCCAAGTGGTTTTTTGCGGATGTACCGGTCTCGCCGGAAACAAAATATATTTTCTCGGACAGGTTTATCTCCGATGTCGATACCGAAGCGGTCATACGGTATAAAACGACGAACGGTGCGACAAGTTATGTTTCGCTCGGAACGCTCCCGGCTAGAGCCGTGAACGCGACGGCGCAATTTACCTTTACAACGCCTGAGAATGCTTCCTCTCTTACTGTTTTTCATTTAATCAACAAAGTCGGGTATCTCATTACGGATGATTATTCTCTGACCGAGGATGCCGGCACTCCGCCGCCTCCTCCTCCGACAACGGGGAATCTCATCAACAACGGTTCGTACGAAGCCGCCGGAATCGGGGGAAACCCGGCGAACTGGGGACGAGGCGGCTGGGGGACGAATACGGCGGTCTTTACCTATCCAGCCACAGGACTTGACGGAAACAAAGCGGCGAAAGTGGAAATCACCTCTTATGTCGATGGCGATGCCAAATGGTTTTTCGATGATGTTCCGGTAACCGCCGGTACAGTGTATGCTTTCACCGAAAAATATAAAGCGAATGTCGCCACCGAACTCGTCGCGCAATACCGCACGGGGACAGGTTTCTCATACCAATTTCTGAGAAGCGTGCCTGTTGCGGCCGACTGGACGACTTTCACGCACAACATAACCGTTCCTGCGGAGGCCACGGCGGTATCGGTTTTCCACCTTCTCCGTTCCGTCGGAGTGCTTGAGACGGATGACTTTTCTTTGTCCGCAGACACGGATCCGCCGATAACTCCCGGATTTGAAGCGGAAACCGTAGCGAGCGGATTGGTGCTTCCGACCGCGATGTCCTTCGCGCCGGATGGACGCATTTTCATCGCCGAGAAAGGCGGTACGGTTCGCGCGGTAAAGAATGGATTGCTTCTTCCTGAGCCGGTCATTACGCTCACTGACGTAAACACCTACGCCGACCGCGGACTCATCGGCATAACCATTGACCAGAACTTTTCCGCAAACGGCTACCTGTATCTTTCTTATACGTACGAAAACACGCCGGGGGCGAATTTCTCCGGACCGAAAACAGTCCACATCGCGCGCGTGACGGTCATCGGCGATACGGCGAGCGAGTCAAGCAAAGTAATACTCGTCGGAACCGTTGACGGAAACGCGGCCAGTCCTTCATGCGAGAATTTTCTCGTTACCGATGACTGCATTCCGTCGGACTCGCCGAGCCACAGTGCCGGAGGACTCCGCTTCGGCCCCGACGGGAAACTGTACGCGACGCTTGGAGAAGGGGCGAGCTTTGACCGCGTAGACCCGCTTGCTCTTCGCGCGCAAGATATAGACAGCCTCGGCGGAAAAGTACTGCGCTTAAATCCCGATGGCTCCGCGCCTGCAGACAATCCGTTTTACAATGGCGACCCGAACGCAAACCGTTCAAAGGTCTACGCCTACGGCGTGCGAAACGCATTCCGCTTCAACTTTCGCCCTTCCGACGGCGCGCTCTTTTTGGGCGATGTCGGCTGGGACAGGTGGGAAGAAATAAATCTTATTCTTCCCGGCAAAAATTACGGCTGGCCGTGCTTTGAAGGGACGTCCCGCTCAACGCCCGCAAGCGGCGGTCCCGGTTACATCTGCGATGCTCCGGGCGCAACCGACCCGCTTTACTTCTATCAGCACAACAGCGCCTTTGCGGGAGCGGTTGTCGCGGGAGCGTTTCCTTCGGGCGGAGCGTATCCTTCCCAATATGGGAACTCGCTTTTCTTCGGCGACTATGCGCAAAATTGGATTAAACGCCTTGTCTTGGACGGCGCGAACAATGTCCTTTCCGTACAACAAGACGTGATGGATAATCCGGGCGGGCCGGTGGATCTTTCGACAGGACCAGACGGGAATGTGTACTACATCGCCATTTATACCGGCGAACTTAAGCGACTCGTTTATACGACCGGCAACAGAAATCCCATCGCCTCTATCGGTGCGATGCCAATGGCGGGACTCACTCCCCTTTCCGTGAGTTTCTCAAGCGTCGGCTCAAGCGACCCGAACGGCGACCCGCTCGCTTACTCGTGGAACTTCGGCGATGGCGCGACATCCGCTCTCGCGAACCCGACTCATGCGTACTCCGCGAACGGCAGGTACAATGCGGTACTCACGCTTTCCGACGTCCGCGGCGGCGTTGACATTAAAAGCGTTACGATAACAGTAGGCAACCAGCCGCCGCAGGCAAATATCACAAGCCCCGCGAGCGGATCGCTCTATCAAGTCGGCGACACTATCAAATTGCAAGGGCAAGGAACGGATTCCGAAAGCGGAGCGCTTCCCGCGTCAGCCTACAATTGGCAGATTATCCTTCATCACAATACGCACACGCACCTCCTTCAGGAATTTTTTAACACGACGAGTCCGTCATTTACCGCACCGGATCATGGCGGCGAAACCGACGTGTACACGGAAGTTCTTCTTGCGGTAACGGACGGCGCGGAACTCACGGGTTCGCGAAGCATTAACCTCTATCTCAATAACGGCACCGCCGGCGGTTCCGGAAACCTGATCAAAAATGCCTCCATGGAAATCGTCAACCCGAACAATGCCGAGAGTCCGCTCTATTGGACAGGAGGATTTTGGGGCGACAATGATACCGCATTCACCTACCCTGTTCCCGGGTTTGACGGCGCAAAAGCCGGGAAAGTTCAAGTAACCGGATATAAGAGCGGTACGGCGCATTGGTATCATGACCCGGTCTTTGTAACTCCGGGTGAAAATTATCAGTTCTCCGGCTACTACACTTCCGATACGAACTCGAGCCTTACCGCCGAATTCGGTTTTGCGGACGGCACGTATAAATACGTCGACCTTGGAACATTTCCGTCCGCCACGACACCGACACGCATTGAAAGTACCATCACCATCCCCGCGAATGTGCAAAGACTCAGCGTTGTCCATGAGCTTGCAGGCAACGGAACACTGACAACGGATAACTTTTCTTTGACCCTCGGCAGTGGCGCTCCGCCTCCTCCTCCCCCTCCGCCGTCGCCGATAGGAGAAAACCTCATCGCGAACGGCTCATTTGAAACTGCGGGAACGGGAGGCAACCCTCTCGGCTGGACTCGCGGCGGATGGGGTGATCAGACCGCCGTATTCACCTATCCTATTGCCGGGTTTGACGGAGGAAAAGCGGTGGGGCTCCAAATTACCGCATATCCGGCAACCAGTGGCGATTCCAAATGGGTATTTGACGATGTGCCAGTGACGCCGGGGACGCTCTATACCTACGCGGAACGATACCAAGCGAATACGATTTCCGATGTCATCGGCCGGTACACCATGGACGACGGATCACAGCACTATTTCGGTCTCACAAAAGAACTGCCGCCGACCACTGGCTGGACGTTTAACACCGGCTCATTCTGCCCGCCCATTGGAACGAAAAGCATTACCCTCTTCCATCTTTTGAGCACGATAACAAATCTTTCTCTTGATGATGTTTCTCTCACTGCCGGCGGGTCATGCACCCCGGCGGAAACTGTCCCTCCGACCGTCGCATTTACGAATCCGCTTGAAGGAAACACCGTTTCGGGAACAGTAACGCTTACCGCGGATGCGGCCGACAATGTCGGCGTCACTCAATTCTTCTTTGCCGTTGACGGCGACCCGTTCGGGCCAATCATGACGGCCGAACCATACGCGATTGATTGGGATTCCACCACCGTTCAAAATGGCGCCCACACGCTGAAAGCGACCGCAACGGATGCGGCGGGAAACAATGAACGGCAGATTATTAACATTGTGGTGAATAACTAACTTCATAACTTCACGCAATCATTATCCGCCTCATGTAAACTCAACTTCCGTATGAAAACAAAAGCGAACACAAAAGCCGACAAAAGAATATCGTCTCTTGCCGCAATGATTCTCTTTGTTTCATTCTTGTATTCCGGTATCGCTTCTGCGGCGGGAGAAAATCTCATAATAAATCCTTCCGTGGAAACCGGCGCGACGCTCCCCGATTCTTGGAGTACGGGAAACTGGGGCGCGAATACCGCGGCCTTCACCTATCCGACGGCGGGGCTTGTCGGGGCGCGCGCGGTGCGCGTGGAGATGAGCGCACACACCGATGGCGATGCGAAGTGGGTTTTCGCCGATGTGCCGGTAAGCCCCTCCACAACATATGTTTTTTCCGACCGATATGTTTCCAATGCCGCAACGAGTTATACTATTCGGTATAAAAGCACATCGGGAACATTCTCGTATGTGTTTCTCGGAACGGTGCCGGCGACATCTCTTGCAACCGACAAGCAATTCACTTTCACCACCCCGAGCGATGCGGCTTTCATAACGGTTTTTCACCTGATTGAAACGGTTGGTTTTCTCACGACCGACAACTCTTCTTTGACGGAAAAGACTGCTCCGCCGGGTCTCATTGTGAATCCTTCTCTCGAAACCGCCGGTGCAAACGGCGACCCGGAAAACTGGTTCCGCGGAGAATGGGGAGCGAGCAGCGCAACTTTCACCTATCCGATAACGGGGGCGGGCGGCGGAAAGGCGGCGCAAATTAACGTGACGAATTACGCGAGCGGCGATGCGAAATGGTATTTTGCCGATGTGCCGGTGAGTTCCGGGCAAATCTATTCATTCACCGACTCATACAAATCCACCGCGCCAACCGAACTCGTTGCCCGATACCAAACACCGAGCGGTTTCATCTATCAATTCATCGCATCCCTCGGAGCGTCCGGCGTGTGGAAAACGGCAAACTATAATCTTACCGTACCGGTGGGAGCAACTGCACTGACGGTGTTCCACGCCCTCAACACGAACGGCATGCTGACCGTTGATAACTATTCTCTAGCGCCGGGAGAAACGCCGCCTCCGCCGGAAGACCTGTTCTCGCGCGGACTCGTATCGTTCACGTTCGATGACGGGTGGATTACGCAGTACAACGATGCGCTTCCCATCTTGAACGCCGCGGGACTCAAGGGAACATTTTATATTGTCAGTCAAGAAACACTTTTGGCGGTACCGACCGAGAGAATACAAAACTCTTCCCTCGAAACCGCCGGTGCAAACGGCGACCCGGAAAACTGGTTCCGCGGGGGGTGGGGAACGAATACGGCGGCGTTCACCTATCCGGTAACGGGGGCGGATGGGGGTAAGGCCGCGCAAATTGATGTGGCGAATTACGCGAGCGGCGATGCGAAGTGGTATTTCAAAGACGCGACCGTCTTGCCGAACGAAGACTACGTGCTCACCGAGAGTTACAAATCAGACGTCGCCTCGGTCGTAACGGTACGATACACCTATCTTGATGATAGTGTGCAGTTTGTCGATATAGCTTCCCTTCCGCCTTCAAACGGGGTATGGAAAAACTTTTCACAGACCATAAACATTCCCGCGAATGTTGCCATCGTCACGATTTTTCATTTGCTTCGGAATAACGGCTCCCTCACCGTAGACAACTATTCTCTAAAAATGGTTCCGATATATGTCAATCAAAACCAAATGCTTGAAATTCAAAATGCCGGACATGAAATAGGCGGACACACGCAAACGCACATTTCACTTACAAACGTTCCGCCTGTCGCGGCGAACAATGAAATCGTCGGCTCGCGAAACGACCTTTTCGGAATGGGCGTAACCACGCCCGACACCATGGCGTATCCCTTGGGAGACTACAACGCCTCAGTTGAAACAATGGCGCAAAACGCGGGATTTATCGCGGCAAGAAGCGTTGACCGCGGCTTCAATACGAAAAGCACGAACAAATACGAACTGAAAATACAGCAGATGGACCGTACCACCACCATGACTGACGTGCAAACGTGGGTGGCGCAGGCGGCGGCGAACAAACAATGGCTCATTCTCATGTTCCACCAAGAAGATGCCAACCCCGAACACGACCTCGGCGTTACTCCCGCATTCTTTCAGCAAATAGTGGACTATGTGAGGACCGCGAATGTGGATGTGGTGACGGTCGCGCAAGGCGTCTCTCGGATGAATCCGTAGGGTGAAAATGCAAAACACATCGGTCAGCAAGTAAACTCAAGTTTTTGTTGCTTGACTTCACCTCGGGGGGGATTTTTCTTCACGAAGTTTTCAGAAATGCTTGGTAGCATCACGTTAAGGAAATTTATTAAAATCAATTTAATGCAATCACCCCTATGCAAATAATCAAACGGGATCCCTTTAGAGAAATCGATCGCTTTTTCGACGACCGGTTCTTACAGCCGTTTACTTCATTTCCTCGTTTGGGAATGGATTTTGCGGCGGATGTATATGAAGAAAAAGACAATATCGCAGTAAAGATGAGTTTACCGGGAGTAAAACCTGAGGAGCTTGATATTTCGCTTGAGGAAGACATACTCACGGTTTCCGGCAAACACGAGGAGGAAAAGGAAACGGAAAAAAAAGATTATTACAGCAAAGAGATTAGAAGAGGCTCTTTCTCGCGTTCAATACGCCTGCCGAAGTCTGTTGATGCTTCCCGCGCCGATGCGAAATATGAAAACGGCGAACTCATCGTAACGATGCCGGCAATTGCGGGGGCGAAAGAAAAAGCGGTGAAGATAGAGATTAAGAAATAACCGCCATGAAAACAAAGAAAGCAAACGAACGTATCGTGGATAAGAAAAGATTGTTGCGGGAACAAGACCATCTTACCCGGCCGCCGCGGCTTGAAGGCGGGGTGAAAGAAGCGATGATGCAACCGATACGAAAGAAAAAGAAAAGTTTATAAACCAAATTTTCAAACATGCAAAAAAACATACTGCGATTTACATCAAGCGTATCGGCCATGATTGTTGGCGGAATTCTTTTGTTGCCTTTTTTAACTTACGCGGACACCGCCCAAAACCCGATTGCCAATCCGGGACTTGAGGTGGCAGATCCGGGCAACGCAAGCGTTCCCGAGTATTGGAGTCAAGGCTTTTGGGGCACGAATAACGCCGTATTCACCTATCCCGTGCTTGGCCCGAATGGCACGAGGGCCGCGAAAGTAGAAATCACTTCCTACGAAAGCGGCGACGCGAAGTGGTATTTCGACGACATTCCTGTGGCGCCGATGGAACGATACGTTTTTTCGGGGCACTATCTTGCGAATGTTCCGGCGGATGTCGTCGTCCGCTACACGCTTCAGGATGGGGCGTATCGGTACGCGTATCTCGGAACATCCGTCATATCGCCGGAATGGACCGGATATGAAACTTTCCCTTTTCTGATTCCGGAAGGTGCGGTTTCGCTGACCGTTTTTCATCTCGTCCGCGAAATAGGGTCGCTTTCCATTGACAACGTTTCCCTCATCCGCCTCCCCGCGCCGACGGCGCTTACCGCAACCGTGCAAGAAATGCCGGCACCGCCTCCGATGTCTGTGGCCGGAGGAGCCGTCCCGCTCTCCTATATCACCGGCAGGCAAACGCCGCCCGCGCCCGCCGCCGCTCTTCCTCCCGCACCACTACCGACTCCAAGCGCTGAAAAAAATCTCCAGATTCCGGCTCTTGTGGCGGTTTTGAGAACCATAAACGAAACACCTTCACCGCTCGCGTATTCTGCCCATGCGCAAGAAGAACCTGCGAAAAACGCTTCACTGAAAGAAAGCTCGGGATCGACGCTCGGGACTGCGATAACTTCTCTCCAAAACCAAAACGGCGAACTTTCCGACCGCACCATGCTCTTTTTGGGACTGTCGCTCCTTTTGGCAAGTTTTGGAATTCCTCTACTGGTAAGTTACGAGAACAACGAAATCAGGCGGGAAGAACAGCTGTGGGAACCATAGACTTGATGCGTAAAAAAACTTCGGCGTTTCTTTTTTTCGGCTGTACCATTCTTTTCGGTCTGTCTTTTTTTTCTCTGCCGAAAAGTGATGCCGTCCCCGGAAACACGACCGAAAGCCCGACACCCGCGCCTCTGCCGGCGTCCGCACCAGTGACAAGTGACCAGTCACCAATCACCAGTGTCCCCGCCGTCATCGTTCCGATTCCAAAAATAAATATGCCGCTGCCACGTCCGCAGAAGTGGGGCTTCTACGAGAACCGCTCCGAACCCGAAAAAATTCTCGCCCTTGAACAAACTCTCGGGAAAAGTCCCGACATGATTGCCGTATTCATTCATTGGGGAAATGAAAACGGGTTTCCTTTTTATCTCGTGCACACGATAAAAGACCGCGGAAAAACTTTGGTTATTTTCTGGGAAGCCACCGACTACGCGGCGGGCGGCGCGGAACAGCCGCGATTCTCTTATGACGCTATCCTTCGCGGCGACTGGGATGAATACATGCGCTCGTTTGCCGCGGATGCGAAAGCGTACGGAGCGCCGGTCATACTGATACCATTCTCCGAAGCAAACGGCGACTGGTTTCCGTGGTCGGGAACGAAAAACGGCAACAGCCCGGAAAAAGCGATTCTCGCCTACCGCCGCGTTCATGATATTTTTTCGGATGCACCAAACGTCAAATTCGGCTGGGCGCCCAATAATGAATCCGTCCCCAACACACCCGAAAACAGCCTCGACAAATACTATCCGGGCGATGCGTACGCGGATTACGTCGGACTCGACGGTTTTAACTTCGGCGACCCGTGGAAAACCTTTGACGAGATGTTCGCCGCCCCGCTCGCCATACTCGCAAATTACAACAAACCCATATACATTTTTTCGTTCGCCAGCGCCGAAGGATCAAACAAGGCGGCGTGGGTGAGCGACACATTCACCAAGCAAATCCCAAAATACCCGAAAATCGAAGGATGGATATGGTTCAATGAAAACAAAGAAAAAGATTGGCGCATAAACTCCGACCCGAACTCGCTTGAGGCTTTCAAAAATGCATTGCCGCGGAATTAAAGCGCCATCGCCTTTTCCGCCGGACTTTCCAAAATGAACCGCGTGCTCTACATACCAATTATCCTCTCACCTTACGCACGACGGGAAAGATTTGGTCGGTGAGTCCGCCCTTTGGCGGTCTCTCCGCCAAATCTTCCGCTTCCGACGCTCTATTTTGGCGGTTCCACCGCCAAGGGGCGGAGAAACCGACCAAAATTCTACGCCGAAACCGTACGGTATCACAATCGTGCGTAAGGTGAGTTATCCTCATCACTTCCATCATCTGGACGTTTCCCTTTCTCGGCATCGGCTACTACTTCGGCAAAAGCTCGAACGTCTTTGGAAAGTACGCCGTCGTCATGATGATCATCGCTTTCATCGTCGCGGCACTCTTCTACCGCTTCATGCAAAGCGAAGAGGTGATACGGGAGATTGAGAAGTAGAAAAACAAAAAATCCCCGAGCTTTAATCTCGTGGATTTTAATTATCGCAGATTTTGGCAAGTATGTCGCCAAACGCGTAAGTCCTATAGCGTTCTAATTGTTTTATTCAGGGCATACGCCCTGTGCCCAAGAAGAATCGTGAGGAAACCCTCCAGTAAAAAAGGTTCTCCAAAGAAAGCATTCGCTGTACCTATGATAAGCCACAAAATACTCCCGAAAAAGAACACCCAAAAAGTTCCGACTTGAAGATTGCGATCCCTAGCATGTTCCGGCCTGCGAGCTTTCAACTCTTTTATCATACCCCATATCAAAAAACCCCATGCCAGCAATACACAACCCTTCAGCGCCATATCAAGAAAAACAGCCATACAACCTCCCCACAAATAATTCCAAGAATTTACGAATACCAGCCTTCTTCATTTATACGGCATAAACCCAAAAAATGCAATGAAAAATGCCCCTGAGGACTACCTTCAGTAAACAGTTTCTACTTTTTTATCGCGAGAGAGAATAAGATATGTTCTACTTTCGTCTGCTCTCCCTCATTTGGTTCCCGATACTCCACGGCGGCGAAAAGCGTTGCTCTTTTTATCTCCGCTTCAAATTTTTTAAGGAATGTTTCTCCCTCTTCGTCGGTGGAAACAAGAAGTATGCGATCTTTATCGGCGGGGCTTAAATCTTCCTTTTTACGAAGCTCTTGCACGTGGCGGATGAATTCGCGTACCATTCCCTCTTCTTTGAGTTCTGGGGTTATAACGGTATCCAACTCATCTTTATCTTGTCCCAACAAAACATTCTTGACATTAAGTTCAGCTTTTATTGTACCGAATAAATCAGAAATAATGATACCGCCGCCGGAAAATGTAATGGTTGTTTTGATCGTTTCAAGAGGTTGACGCACTTTAATCCCAGCTTTTGCGCGTGCTTCAAGTCCCATTGCTACAACCTTCCTTGCTTCCTGCATTTGGACAAGTACGTCTGCGTTTGGAATTTGGGATTTGGGATTTGTGATTTGTTCCAAATGTACACTCTCCCTCTCCCCGTCCGCGCGTTTGTACACATCTTCCGCAAGAAACGGCATGAATGGCGCGAGGGTTTTTGAGAGCTCCAAAAGCACGTGGCGGAGTGTTGCGCGGGCATTATTCGTATCTTCTTCTTCGCCGGCTTTTCCCTCTTTCCCTTTCATTCGGTCGCGAGAACGGCGCAAATACCATGTGGAAAGGTCATCAATGAAAAGCATAAACGGCCGAGCCGCGCGGTCGAGCTCGTAACCCTCCATCCCCGCTTCCACTTCAGCAACTAACTCTGCGAGCCGAGCCAAAATCCACTCATCAAGAACATTCGTCATCTCCCTGATACTGATACTGTTCCCTGATACGTCGCGATACAGTTCATAAAACGCCGCGACATTCTGCAGGCGTATCACAATCTTTTTGTACACCTCGTCCACGCCTTTTTCAGAAAAACGAAGCTCTTCTCCGACAACCACCGGGGAAGAAAGCAGGTAATACCGGAGTGCGTCCGCGCCGTATTTTTCTACCACATCCATCGGGTCGGGATAATTCTTGAGCTTCTTGGACATTTTCTGTCCGTCTTCCGCAAGAATAAGTCCGGTCGTAATAACGTTCTTAAATGCCCGTTCTCCAAAAAGCCCGACGGAAAGCGCGTGCATGTTGTAAAACCATCCGCGCGTCTGATCTACCGCTTCGGCGATAAAATCCGCGGGAAAATTGCGCTTAAATTCTTGTTCGTTTTCAAACGGGTAATGAAACTGCGCGTACGGCATTGACCCGGATTCAAACCAGCAGTCAAAAACTTCCGGCACGCGCTTCATATCGCCGCCGCATTTGCACGGAAGCACGATGTCGTCTATGTAGGGTCGGTGCAGGTCGAGCTCGTAATCGGCGTTGTGCGGGAACGGCGCGTAAGAAATAGAAAGCACTCCTCCGGTTACGATAAAATCATCTTTCCCCTCTTTCTCGCGGCAAGAATCTTCTTTTGAGAGCCCTTTCACTCCGGTGGCAAGCATCCATGCCACGTATTCATGGGTAACGAGCAAAATATTTTTTCCCGCTTCTCTCGCGTCGGTTTCCGAAAGAAAATCCATTGCCCGCACTTTGACACCAACGACATTCTCGCCGTTCGGTGCAGGCTTCGTAAACCTTTCAAGGAGTCTGGGAAAATAAGCGCGGTATTCTGAAATCGGTCTTCCGTCGAAATCACCGGCATTTATTTCACGCAAACGTTCATCGTACACGATTTTATCTTTTGGAATTCCGAGCATTCCCGCAACCATTTCCGCCGTTTCTTTTGTGCGCACGAAATCGGACGCGAAAATGAAGTCAATTTTTTTATCTTTTAGTCCTTCCGTCGCCACCCTAACTTCCTCTTTTCCCTTTTCTGTAAGGTGTGTTGGATTTTCCGGCTTCGAACTCACAGTGTTGGTCGCATTATGTTCCGCCTCCCCGTGCCGCATCACAAAATACTGATTTTTGGGCTTGATGTTTTTGCGCAAATCCGACACAGAACCAATAACATCAAGTTTTTCACATTTGTCGCATTTCCAGACCGGAATCGGCGCGCCCCAATATCGCGAGCGGGAGATGGCCCAGTCGCGGGCGCCTTCGAGCCATTTTCCGAAACGACCGTGCTTCATGTTCTCCGGCACCCACGAAATGTTTTCATTTTCTGAAAGCATCTTTTCTTTAAGCGCGGTAACTTTCACAAACCACGAGCTCGCGGCGTAATTCAAAAGCGGCGTGTCGCACCGCCAGCACATCGGGTAGGAGTGCTCTATTTTTTCTTTTGCAAACAGCGTGCCGTGTGCCGCGAGATATTTTATGACCGCCACATCCGCCGATTGCGTGTCGCCTTTCGTCTTCACCGGCATTCCCGCAAAGTCTGTTACTTCGGGTTTGAAAACCCCGCCCATGCCGACATGCTGAATGAACGGCAAATTTTGTACGATGCCGAGCGCCATGTCTTCCTCTCCGAACGCCGGAGCAATGTGGACAACGCCCGTACCGGTATCCGTCGTCACGAATTCCGCCACAACTATTTTCCAGCCGTTCTCGCGGTTTGGAAGCTTCTCGTCGCCAGTGTAATAGTCAAAAACAGGTTTGTATTTTTTGCCTATCAAATCCGGATTATGCACTAATCCAAGTATCTCATACTCCTTGCCTGCGAATACCGTTTCCACCCGCTCTTTCGCCACAATATACGTTTCCCTAATTCCTAATTCCTGATTCCAAATTCCTACTCTTACGTATTCAATAACTTCACCGATTGCAAGCGCGACATTCCCCGGCAGCGTCCACGGCGTGGTCGTCCACGCAAGCACGAACGTTCCCGGCTCATCTGCGAGCTCAAACTTCGCCGTTACGGAAATATCTTTCACATCCTGATAATTGAGCGTTACTTCAGAGTTCGCCAGCGTCGTTTCGCATCGCGGGCAGATATGCATCGGCTTGTATCCCTCATAAATAAGTCCTTTGTCGTAGAGCGTTTTGAACGCCCACCAAATAGATTCCGTGTATTGCCAATCCATCGTTTTGTAGCTCGCCTCCATGTCTATCCATCGCCCCATCCGCGGAACGATTTTCTTCCAATCCTCATCGTAGCGAAGCACGCTTTTTCGCGCGGCCTCGTTGAAATTCGCGATGCCGATGTTTTCGATGTCTTTTTTGTGCTTCAGCCCGAGCTCTCCTTCAATAAGATTTTCAATCGGCAGTCCATGGCAGTCCCACCCCCACACGCGACGGACATATCGCCCGCGCATCGTCTGGTATCGCGGTACGGTGTCTTTGATTGTCCCCTGCAAAAGATGCCCATAGTGCGGAAGCCCAGTCGCAAAAGGCGGCCCATCGTAAAAGACAAACGGCTCGCCCTCGCGCGTCGCCTCAAGCGTTTTTTGGAAAATGTTATTCTCGCGCCAAAAAGCGAGGGTTTTTTCTTCGCTTTCGGCGATTTTAGATTTTTCAAGGGTTCGCCCACGAATAACTTCCCCGGATTCGGTTCCAGATTTTTGTAAGATTTTATTTTTTTGATTGAGAAAATTTTGAGGCATAGTGAGCTACGATGAGAGATTTGTGTCCGCCAGCTGGCGGAGAGAAAAAATAAAAGATTGCGGAAATATGGAGGCGAGACGGGGATTTTATTCGTGGGTGAGCCCTCAGTTCTTCTAACATAGGGAAAATATACCATTTTTAAGGCTGTTTGCAAAAAATAAAAAACCTCTCCCGAAACTTAAAGTTTAAGGAGAGGGTGAAAAATCATGGTCTGCCCCCGGCTAAATCTTTTTGTACCAAAAGCGGTTTTGCCGCATATTCTTCTCTGTAAAAGGTCAAAACCGGACGGTCAAGAAGCGTTTCCAGACGAACGAAAATACGGTCGCCGTCTGTTATTTGTTTGCTTGCCGTAAGCGAAACAAGCGAATCCGTCAACCGCCTCTTAATCTTTTGTTCCACCAACCGGGCGCCGATAGTCGGATCATCGGCAGATTCATCAACAATAAACTCGCGCGCCTTTTCATCAACATCAAGAGAAAGCCGGAAATTCAATTTATTCGCCAACCGCTTGTTTAATTCTGAAATTTTCAAGTCCACAACCTGCCGGATTTCAAGGCGAAACAATGGCTGTGCAACGAAAAAATGGTCAAATCGGCCGATGAAACTGGACTGAAAATGCCTGCGCACTTCCTTTTTGCAGGACGAGTAAACTTCCTGCGCGACATTTTTTGAAACGGACGAATGATGAAACTTAAAACCCGTACTTTTGCCGCTTTGGACGTTCAAGAGTTCGCGGATAACATCATCGCCGACATTTGAGGTCGCAAAGAAAAAAGTGCTGTTAAATCGTATTTTGTCAACGACACTTCCGTTCCATCTTTTATACCCCTTAATGGGGAGATACGCTTCATCAAGAGGGGTATAGAGAAGATTCCAAAGCGCCTTGTCCGCCCGTTCAACTTCATCTATAAGGAAAACGGAGATATACTTGGAACGAGAACCCGTAATATCATAAAGAGGATACCCTCTTGCGGCAAGTTCTCTCTGTAGCGCCTTTATGCTCTCCATGCAGGATTCTCTTTTGCTCGCCGTTTGAGCATCCCTTTGAGTCAATGAATTTATCTCCGAAACAAGCGTTCGGATCATTGCCTCTTTCTCTTGAAAGAATTCTTCCTCTCCCGGAAACAAGCGCGAGTAAAAATCATCAAGGATCGCATTGAACCCGTATTTATCGAGTCCTTCTTGAGTAATTCTCGGCGGTTCATCGAATCCGACATATCCCGCCGGCGATCCTTTCAGGTTCGCTACCGAATGCGGCTCCGAAAATTCCTGTCCCTCAAGACGGGTCATTGCCTTTTCGTCTTCAAATAAGAACTCCGCAAGCGCTTTAATGATGGATGTCTTGCCGACGCCGGACGGACCGGCAATAAAGAAAGAGCCGATCGGCTTTTTGGGATTGCTGAATCCGGCAAGCTCTTGTTCAATCGTCTGACCGATAGTTTTAATAATGTGCGATTGTCCGATTACTTTTGTGCCGGCAAATTCCATAAACGCCTCCGCTGTTTGTCCTCGCTTCAGATGATCAAGACGAACAAAATTTGTGTTGCGGTTATCCATGCTCCCCTCCTGTATTTTTAAGAAAAATTGTTTCAATGGACTAATTTGTCTTTCCTGCCCTAAACAGTACTCCTGATAGGGCAAAAAAACAATCCTTGCGACAATAAAAACTCGCCCATATGGTACGGGCGAGTCGGAACAGAAAACGTCAGCTGGTTTTTATAATCTTTTCCGCGGCGGTGGGATTATGTTCTTTGTGAAAAACAAACTCTTTCGAAATCGGGTCGGTGGACACGATGAGTATGTCTCCCGCGCAAACCTGTCCTGTCGCCTTGAGTGATATAATTCTATCAACGAGATGTGTCTTCAGCTTTTGTTGCAAAAAACGAACTCCTTTTTCGAGGCTCTCCGACATTTCGTCCGCCAAATATGCTTTGACCGAGTCTTCAACCCGAATTACAATCGGAAAATTACATCCCTCCGGATCAAACAGCCAATCCCGAATCTTGTTCAGCTCAATATCAAGAACTTGAAGATGTTCTTCCCGAGAATGTATCCTCGCGGCAATCTTATCTCCGAAACGATTCAGGAGCGGCATCGGAAAAAAGCTTTCTATCGCTTTGTTGCAAATCCGATAAGTTGCTTGATCAAGCTCATCGCTGGTATACGTCTGCCTCATAAAACTATACCCGAGTGAACGGCCGCTTGAACTCTTAAAAAGATTTTTCAGTTCTTCTTCGCCAAGATTGCTGGTTGCAATAATAATGGTTCTCCTGAAGTCAATAAAACCGCTTCCCATATTTTGGTTCTTTGACACGATCGGCAGTTTTCCTTCGTCGAGTATCCGATATAACAGATTATGAAAAGCGGAATGTGCTCTTTCAATCTCGTCGAGCAGAAGTATGGAAATATATGTATATTTCCTTCGGTCATATTCGGGAATGCCAAGCGCTTTCGTCCGATGGTTGAGTGATTTGATTTTTTGCACAGCAAGCGCCAATTCTTCCTGGTCGGATTTTGTCTTTCCAAGCCCGGTAATGTGCGCCAAAAGTCCGCGCCGTTCTTCTTGAATATTGTGGTACTCCCGACGAACTCCTTCAGTGGCATTGTTAAGCGCGTTTTCGAGTATGCACAAATATGCGGGTTCATCGAGGCTTTTTTGGGTAATCATCGGCGGATCATCATACCCGACATACCCGGGCGATGCGCCGATCACACGCGCGATATTTTCTCGCAACGCCATCTCCTGTCCGTCGATCCGGGAAAATCCTTCCGGGTCGCCGAAAAGAAACCACGCGAGAAGTTCCGCGGCAAGCGTTTTTCCCGCACCGGAAGGTCCGACCAGAAGTACGCTTCCCAACGGACCCCTTGCGGGATAAAAACCTTGAAATATAGATTCTGACATTTGAGCGAGCCACCGAACAACGCGCGGCTGTCCGACGAAGCGCGTCTTGGCAAATTCGTAAAATCTCTCCGCCATCGGACCGGCGCGAGTATGGTCGAGCAGAATAAGTTTGTTTTCCGGAACGATAATTTTACCCATGTCTCCCTCCTGTATTTTGTAAAATCTTTTTCAATGGACGAATGCGCCCGTACTGCTTATAGCGTACCTTCTCGGACGGAAAAAGACAACGAGATGACGGTGCTATACCCAAAATGGCTCTTAATACTTATGCACAACTTGTGCACAGCAACGGCAGAGATGAACTTTGTTATACTTTTAATCAGGAAAGGGTTGTTCTTCGACAACTCAAAAACTTCATTTATTGAAGCAATCTTTTTGCTTCACCAAAAACCGCCACACACAGGAGAACAGCCATGAACACCAGTTTATTTACCCGCCTCACGGAGCGTTACGACCAAACCCGCGCGCAAGAATATTCTCTGGAAGAGTATCTTGAAATTTGCCGAAATGACCCGAGCGCTTACGCCACACCGCAAGAGCGTGAATTGCTTGCTATCGGGACGCCGGACGCCATTGATACCCGGCTTGACCCGCGCCTCTCGCGCATCCATGCAAACAAGGTCATTGACGTATATTCTTCTTTCGCGGAATTCTACGGCATGGAAGAAACCATTCAAAAAATCGTCGCGTTCTTTCTCCACGCAATGCAAGGACTTGAAGAGAAGAAGCAGATCCTCTACCTTTTGGGTCCCGTCGGCGGCGGCAAATCGTCGCTTGCGGAAAAGCTCAAATCGCTCATGGAGAAACAGCCGTTCTATATGATCAAAGGATCCCCTGTGAACGAATCGCCTCTCGGACTTTTTTCGGCGGAAGATGCGGAAATTCTTGAGCAAGAATACAACATTCCGCGCCGATATATCGGCATTATCCCCTCTCCGTGGGCGGTAAAACGCCTTCACGAATACGGGGGAGATATTACAAAATTTACCGTCGTAAAAGTCCACCCTTCGCAGCTCGACCAGCGCGCCGTTTCCAAAACCGAGCCGGGTGATGAGAACAACCAGGACATTTCCTCTCTCGTCGGCAAAGTGGATATCAGAAAACTCGAGCACTATTCGCAGGACGATCCGGACGCGTACAGCTTCTCCGGAGGATTATGCCTCGGCAACCGCGGCATCATGGAATTCGTGGAAATGTTCAAAGCGCCGATCAAAGTGCTTCATCCGCTCCTGACGGCGTCCCAAGAACAAAACTACAAAGGCACGGAAGGGCTTTCCGCCATTCCGTTCGAGGGCATTATTCTCGCCCACTCGAACGAATCGGAATGGAAAACCTTCAAAGGAAACCGGAACAACGAAGCGTTCCTCGACCGCGTGTATGTCGTGAAAGTTCCGTATTGTCTCCGTGTTTCGGAAGAAGTGAAGATCTACGAAAAACTGCTCAGATACAGCTCGCTCTCCGAAGCGCCGTGCGCTCCGGGGACGCTCCAAATGCTCGCGCAATTCGTCGTCTTGTCCCGCCTCAAAGAACCGCAGAATTCGAGCATCTATTCAAAGATGCGCACCTATGACGGCGAGAACTTGAAAGACACCGACCCGAAAGCCAAATCCTATCAGGAATATAAAGATTTCGCCGGCGTGGACGAGGGCATGGAAGGAATCTCGACGCGCTTCGCGTTCAAGATCCTCTCCAAAGTGTTCAACTTCGACCACACTGAAGTGGCGGCGAATCCGGTGCATCTGGTTTATGTATTGGAGCAGCAAATCGCTCAGGAACAGTTCCCGTCGGAAATGCAGGAACGCTATCTCCGTTTCATCAAGGAGTATCTCGTTCCGCGCTATATCGAGTTCATCGGGAAAGAAATCCAAACGGCGTATCTGGAATCGTATTCGGAATACGGGCAAAACATTTTCGATCGTTATGTCACGTATGCGGACTACTGGATCCAAGATCAAGAATACCGAGACGCTGACACCGGAGAAAGTTTCAACCGAACGGCGCTCAATACGGAGCTTGAAAAGATTGAAAAACCGGCGGGCATTTCAAACCCGAAGGATTTCCGAAACGAAGTGGTAAACTTCGTACTTCGTGCAAGATCGAAAAACAGCGGGAAAAATCCGGTATGGACGAGCTACGAAAAATTGCGGGCGGTGATTGAGAAAAAGATGTTCGCGAATACCGAGGAGCTCTTGCCAGTCATTTCTTTCAGCTCGAAAGCGTCGAAAGACGACCAAAAAAAACACGAAGATTTCGTGAATCGGATGGGAGCGAAAGGTTACACACCCAAGCAGGTGCGCCTGCTTTCGGAATGGTACCTGCGGGTAAGAAAGAGTTCCTAAGAAGGGGTCAAAGGCTTAGGGGCGGTGGTTCGAAGTTTCGACGCCGCCCCTATTTTTTTCAAAGACAGAGTAATATGGGAGAAATGCCATGAGCGACGTTATTGTAGACAGAAGAGGTCAAGGAGGAGGCAGCCACGTCAATCGTGGAAGATTCATTGAACGAATGAAACCGTGGATAAAAGAAGCGGTGCAGAAAAAAGCCGGGATCGGCAGCATTACCGATTCGCATAAAGACGGAGAAGATATAACCATCCCGAAAAAGGGCATTCAAGAACCGCGATTCCGGCACGGAACAGGCGGCAACCGGGAATATGTGCACCCCGGCAATGACCGCTTTATTCCAGGAGACAAAATCCCCCGCCCGAAAGGAGGAAGCGGGGGCGGAAAGAAAGGCAGTCCGGACGGCGAGGGCGAAGATGATTTTGTTTTTCACCTCACCCGCAAAGAATTTTTGGAAATCTATTTTGAGGACTGCGAACTTCCGAATATGATAAAGACCGAGCTCTTTTCAGGCATAGACGAGTACAAATGGAAACGCGCGGGCATAACCACCGCGGGAAATCCGACGAACCTCGACCTTGTCCGCTCCTTTCGTCAATCGCTTGCAAGGCGCATCGTATTCGGGAAAAAAGATAAGGAGGAACTCCTTTGCAAACTTGAGGGGGAGATGGCTCTGCTTTTGGCATTGCCTGATCCGGACGAAAAAGCAAGGGAGCGGGTTATTGCCGTTGCGCAAGAAATTACCCTGCTCAAACAAAAACTTCGCGGCATTCCGTTCATAGACACTTCGGACCTTCGTTTCAGGCAATTTGCAAAAGTGCCGGAGCCGACCGCGCAAGCAGTGATGTTTTGTATTATGGATGTCTCGATCTCCATGGACAAAAACAGGAAGGATATTGCCAAACGATTCTTCTTGCTTTTATATCTGTTCCTTACACGAAATTACGAACGGACCGATGTGGTGTTCATCAAGCATCACACTATCGCCGAAGAAGTGGTCGAAAAAGAATTTTTTGAGTCCACGGAAACGGGCGGTACGGTCGTCTCCACGGGGCTCCGCCTTATGAAAGAGATTATTGACGAAAGATACAGCGACTCTTCTTGGAACAGATATGTCGCGCAAGCCTCCGATGGAGAGAACTGGTCGCTTGATTCCAACATCTGCGAAGATATGTTGGTAAATGAAATTCTTTCTGTGCTCCGCTACTTCGCTTACGTTCAGATTGAAAAAGAGAAGCAAGATGAACTCTGGGCGAACTATCTGCGGATTGCCGAAGAGAGCGTATTTAAAGATCGATTCGCGATGAAATTCATCCGAGAACAAAAGGACATCTATCCGGTGTTTCATGAACTCTTCAAAAAAAAGGAGAATGCGTAATGTCACACAACATATCACGGTTAATTACCGAATCTTCCGCATGGACCATTGAGGATATTCAAAAAGCAAACGAAGTGATTGGGCGGATCGCATGCGAAAAGTACGGCCTCAAGACGTTTCCGAATCAGATTGAGATTATCACCGCGGAGCAAATGATAGATCGGTATTCATCCATCGGACTGCCGGTATCGTTTTATCACTGGTCTCTCGGAAAAGAAGCGGAAAATACGAGGCGCGCGTACATGAGAGGCGATGTGAGTCTTGCCTACGAGCTCGTTATCAACTCGAATCCTTGCATTGCCTACCTTATGGAAGAGAACTCTTCCGCGATGCAGGAACTCGTCACCGCCCATGCCTGCTACGGACATAATTCCTTCTTTAAGGGAAATTATCTGTTCCGTCAGTGGACGAGCCCCGATGCTATCGTGGATTACATGCTCTTCGCAAAACGCTATATCGCGGAGTGCGAAGAGAAATATGGGCGAGAGGAAGTGGAGTTCTTTTTGGACTCATGCAATGCATTAAGCAATTATGGTGTTGATCGCTATAAGCGCCCCGCGCCGATTTCGCTCGAAAAAGAAAGGGCGCGGCAGAAAGAACGCGCGGAATATCTCCAGTCGCAGGTAAACGACCTCTGGGACAAAACGGTGCCAAAGATCAAAAAGGAGGCGGAAAAAAAGTGGCGGGAGCGTTTCCCGACCGAACCGCAGGAAAATATCCTGTATTTCATCGAAAAGAACGCTCCGTTTCTGGAACCATGGCAAAGAGAGATTGTGCGCATCGTTCGCAAGATTGCGCAGTACTTCTATCCCCAACGGCAGACGAAAGTCATGAACGAAGGGTGGGCGACGTTCTGGCATTACACGCTCATGTACGATCTCTACGACGAAGGATACGTGAACGACGGCTTTATGCTGGAATTTTTGGTATCTCATACAAATGTGATTCTTCAGCCGACGTGGGATAAGCCGTATTATTCCGGAATAAATCCTTACGCTCTCGGCTTCGATATGTTTCGCGACATTCCGCGCATCTGTCAAAATCCGACGGAAGAGGACAAAAAGTGGTTCCCTGATATTGCGGGTACGGACTGGCTTGCCACAATGAAGTTCACTATGGAAAACTTCAAAGACGAGAGCTTTATCTCACAGTATCTTTCTCCGAAAGTCATGCGCGACATGCGGCTGTGGCATATAATAGACTACCCGGGACTCGACACGGCAAACTATATTGTGAATGCAATCCACAACGAAGACGGGTACCGCGATGTACGCCGAGCGCTTGCCGGTCAGTACGACATCGGCGCCATCGAACCTGATATTCAGATATGGAACGTTGATTTGCGCAACGACCGCACGCTTACTTTGCGGCATACGGAACGCAATCGCGTTCCGCTCCACAAAGAAAGCGCGGCGGAAGTGCTCAAACACCTCTTCCAGCTCTGGCAGTGTCCGGTGCGGATTGAGGCGGTCAAAGAAGACGACAAGGTTGAACTTATCGCCGAATGTCCGTCGAAATCGGGAAAGAAATAATATGGAAATGATTTGTTCTTTAGACCAGTGCGCGCCGAAACGGTGCGTACTTTTTTTATCTTTGTATCATTGTACCGTCTGAACAAACTCCCCTATAGCTTTTTCTAGCATATGCTAGAAAAAGCTATAGGGGAGAACAAGCAAGGAAGTGGTGCGGGAAATGTTTTTTGAAAATGAGCGCTACATCCGTTCCGGCGCGGCGATGCCGAGCAGATACAAGCCATTCCTCAAAACGATACCAACCGCTTCCACAAGCGCGAGGCGATAGGGCGTATGTTCATTTCCGAGTATCGGGTTTTGCTCATAGTACGCATTGAACGCACGGCAAACATTGATGAGGTAAGTAGCAATATAATTCGGAGCAAGGTCGTGGTGCGCGAGCTTCACCACATTCGGCAATCCTTCAAAGAGCAGTTTTTCAAGCTCACTTAGCCCCCCAGTTTCCCCAAGGGTAGTCCTCAGGAGATTCTCCTGAGGACTACCCTGTGTAAACTCGGATTTTCGGAGAATGGCTTGCGTGCGGACATACGCGTACTGCAAATACACACCGGAATCGCCTTCGAACGAGAGTGATTTTTCAAAATCAAAGATGATGTCTTTGCCGGGGGATTGTTTCAGAATGGAGTATTTAATCGCGCCGACGGCTATTTGTTCGGCGATTTGTTCTTTGCCTTCAAGCTCGCGGTCTTTCATTTTCTCAAGCGCCATGTCTTTCACTTCCGAAATGAGCGATTCGGCGGTAATCACATCGCCCGTGCGCGAAGACATCTTGCCGGTCGGGAGCCGCAACATGCCGTGCGAAATGTGCTTCGTCCGCTTTTCAAGCTCTGGAAAAATGAGGTACATCGCGCGAAGCAATACTTGGAAGTAATCATTCACTTCATTGCCAGTCACCACGATGGACGCATCGTACGGGTATGTGTCATATTTCATTTTCGCAAGCCCCAACTCTTTCGCCTCATACGTCGGCAGGCCTTCGGAATTTATAAATACGCGCGTGTGAAGTCCATGGTCTTCCCCTTTGAAAATCACCGCCCCGTCGCTTTTCTCAAATACTGCCGGGGTGTTTTCTTCGACAATCTGCTTTCCAAACACGCCAGTCGCGCTTTCAAAAAAATAGCAGTCGAATTTCGTCCCGAGCTTTTGATAAATAGTTTCAAAATAATCCAGCGATATTTTCCGCCCCGCGTCATATATCTCATTTATTTCTGCGTCAGAACGGTTATAAATCTTTTTATTGATCTCCTGAATTTCCATTTTGTGTTCATCGTAATCCTGCGCCCCAAAAGCGTAAGCCCGGCCGAGGTCGGCAACATTCCTGATTCCTGATTCTTGATTCTTGATTCCAAAAACGGTCTTCGCCACATGCATTCCCACATCTCCTTGATAGCACGCCCGCTTCACCTCCGCACCCTGCGCTTCCACGATGCGCGAGAGTGATTCCCCCACCGCATTCGACATGAGGTGCCCTATATGAAATTCCTTGAACGGATTCGGGTCGGTGTATTCCACCATCACTTTCTGCCTTTCAAGTGTTTTGTTTTCCCCGTACCCTGCGCCGAGAGAAACTATCTCACTGATGTGCTTCTGGATGACTTCGTCTTTTACAAAAAAATTTATGAAACCGGGACCCGCGATTTCCATTTTCAAAATCGCTTCATTCACATCATCAGACTTCTCCAGTTCCGCAACCAAAAGCTCCGCCACTTCACGCGGATTCTTTCCGAGTTCTTTTGCCGAAACGAGTGCCGCATTCGTCGCATAGTCGCCAAAAGTGGGCGATTTCTCCACGATAAAACTCGGCACAGTAATACCTTGCGCCTCAAGAATGCTCCGTATTGCTTTTTCGAGAATAATTTTTACCATACGCTATTGACTTTTATTTTCTGTACCGTTACCATATAAACTTATCCCCATGGGTAACGGTGTGGTCGGCATAAGGTTTCGTCCTTATGTAGACCTACCAACAAAAGTGCCGTCTGGCTTGTCCGATGGCACTTTTGTTTGGCGCCAATCACTAGTGAATTTCAAAATTCTGGCTGTCGATAAAAGCGTAATTATTCTCTTTCATCTTCATTCGGTTATCCTAGCACAAAGACAGGACTTTTTCATCATTTCCCCGTACTCCCAAACCCCCCTTCTCCCCGAGCGGTTTCGCTTAATTCCGACGCTTCTTCAACCTCAATGGTTTCTTTTTTCTGAATAATCATCTGCGCGATTTTTTCGCCTTTTCGTATCGTGTATTCCTCGCCGGACAAATTTATAATGCCGACAAGCACTTCTCCGCGGTAACCGGAGTCTATTACCCCGCCGAGAGTTTTTAGTCCGTGTTTTATGGAAAGCCCGCTTTTGTCCCACATAAGACCCGCATAACCATCGGGAATTTCCATCGCGATTCCAGTCGGAACAGCCTTGCGTTCGTTCGGCACAAGCGTTACATCCTCCGTCGCATACAAATCAAGCCCCGCATCCCCCGGATGGGCGCAGTTTGGAATTTTCGCGTCTTCCGTAAGGCGTTTGATTTTGAGGATGAGTGTCATAAAAACAGTATAGCAAAAATCTCCGCCTTGCGGACGGAGATTGTTTTCATAAAATCGGCTCGACGATACGCCAAATGTCATTATGCACTTTCTTGTCCGACTGATTCGCGTTCACAACATGCCAGCCAAACTCTTTCGCGAGTTCAAGATGGATTTGTCTTACCTTTTTTACTAACTCCTCTTTTTCTTCATGCGCATGTCCAACTTCGATACTCTCTGAGAATCGTTCGCCGTCCATAAGAATAGCGAGGTCTTCCTTGCGCAAATGACTGTTCATGCGCAAAAGGAATTCCTTGTTGACCCCGGCCCCCATACCCCAAGCGATGCCTGTTCCGGTATAATCTTCGGCGATTACATGAGTCCCACCGAAAAGAATAGCTCCAATGCGAGGCTCATACTGAGCTCGATTAATGACATGAATGAGCTGAAATTCGCGCGGAGAGAGATTTTCCGGATTTCCTTTACGCAAATACGCATTGAGTTCCGGACCCGACGGGATGAGGTCATACACCCCGTATTTAACAAAATAACAGCCAATGGATAAATAATGAAACTTTTGCTGCAATTTCTTTATTTGCGTTGATTTGCCGATATTGTTAATGCCATAAAGCGCGATAAATTTGCCTTTGTGTGCCATGGTATATTGTCTCCAAAAAATTATCTTCTTTCATTTAATCACAAACTGCGCGCGAACGGAAGTTGACTTATCGCCCGATTCATTTAGTGTGGAAGATGGATACATTTTTCTTTCACAAAAAAGGGCAGGCACTCTATGATTTCCTATTTCCAAAAAGCCTCGGCTTTGCTCAGTCAATGGCAAAAATATCGCGCATTTGAAAAACTCAAACACGCCATCCGCCCGCTTCCAAACGGCGGAATGGTTCTCGTCTTAAACACCGGTGCCCTCATCGGCCCCGAAGCCGAAGCGATGCTTCAGGCACTCTATTCGCGCTCTCCCGGAAGCGTGCTCAAACACTTGGTTGAGATTGCGAAAAAAGGCGCGGAAAAATTCATGGCGCAATTTTACGTCGGCTACGGACACAAATCCATCGGCGACTGCGGTTCGGTCACCATTTTTATTGAAGGCGTTTCGATGCTCGTAGCGAAAGCGATTCAAGACTGGCTTTTGTATTCGGGGCAAGAAGTCTCGACACGCTACGTGGATTTCGCCGAACAACTGTTTATTAACATCCTCGGTTTCTCATGGGCGAAAAACCTTCATGAATGTTTGCGGATGTTTTATCTTGAATCTTTGGAGCCACTCAAAAAAGACTTGCGGTTCCGGTTTCCAAGACCCGAGCAGGAGGATTCTGGAAAATATGAAAAGGCCATCGCGGCGAGAGCCTTTGACATTTTACGCAGCTTTCTTCCCGGTGGCGCTATGACCAATCTTTCGTGGCACGCCAACCTCCGCCAAACGGCTGACAAAATCGCGATATTGCGCCACCATCCGCTTGAAGAGGTCCGGACAGTCGCGGAAGCTATGGAATCGGCACTCAGAGAAGCTTTCCCAAGCTCGTTCTCACACAAAAGATACGAGGCTACGGAAAATTATAACGAGATGTGGATGCATGAATATTACTATTTATTTGACGGCGAATGTCCGGAATTCGAAGGAACTGTTCTCTTTACAGATGAAGACGAACTGAATAAACACCGTCAGGTGCTTGTCGCAAGACCGCCAAAAACCGAACTCCCGAAATTTTTGGCGCAAGCATCTTCGCTTCGGTTCCGTTTCCTCCTTGACTTCGGTTCGTTCCGAGATATTCAGCGACAGAGGGCTGTCGTACAGCGCATGCCGCTTCTCACGACCGTACACGGATTCGAGCCGTGGTATCTCAATGAACTTCCCGAAGACATCCGGCAGAAGGCGGTGGCACTCCTCAAAACAACGGATTTGCTCTCGTTCCTAAGCGATATCTCCCCTCTGGACGCTCAATACTATATCCCCATGGGATACCGTGTCTCGAACCGTATCACCGGAGACTTACCCGCTTTTGTCTACCTTGCCGAACTTCGCGCAACGCCGTTCGTCCACCCGACGCTCCAAAAACAAGCCCATCGAATAGCCGGATTCTTAACGGACAATTTCGGCGAATATGGACTTCAAGTCCACACCGCCAAAGAAATCGGACGCTTCGACATCAAGCGCGGCGAGCAGGATATTGTTAAAAAAGTATGATAGGAAAAAGGCGCCATTACGGCGCCTTTTTTTGCAAAAACAAATTGCATCAATAATATTTCTAAATCATTTCTCCCCAAACACTCTCTCTGTTTTTGAAATGCTTGGAAAGAGACGGTACACCTATTACATAGTTTGAATTTCTTTCTTTTCCATACAGAAGCGATGGGGTGCCGAAGAGACGCTCAAATTCCATACCGCATATCGGTTGGCCGTCCACGAGACGGAACGGCGCGTCTGAACCGCGAACCTCAAGAACCACGGGGATTCCTGTCTCTCCGCCGAATCCGGCGCCGAACCAACTGGCATAATGCGTCCGGAACTCTCCGGCGCGCGCATCGTAATCCACGACGGAGCCGCACAAATTTGACGGTATTTTTACCCGCTCCTTTGTAGAGAGCAGGTAAAATTTCCCCGGCTCAAGAATAATCTGTCCGTTCTTCGGTCTGGTAATGGGAAGCCAGAAATCTTCCGCATCATGATAATCCATTTTATCCATATGAAGTTCCGTGACGCATGACTGCTTTGCTTCAAAGCCGACAATCGAACGGGCGAGGTCGAGGGTAAAATACAGGCGGCTGTTTGAGATGGCAAACTCATCAAAAGAAAGGGCTTTCTCTTCTTTTGAAAAAACAAGCCCGTCCCCTGTCCGAAGTTTCATCTGGTGAATAAAGCGAATCTGCTCAGTCGTTAATTTATCCTCAAATTGATCTTTCAGCCGAAACTGCGTCAACGATACCCCTGACCGAACGCTTATGGTAAAAGCAAGCGGTAAAACTTCGAGATAAAAATTACCGGAATATCCGCCCTTGATACAGTCGTAATAGGTGTTGTTGTCCGTGAGTACTCTCACAAAAACGAAACATCTTCCCGTGGAACTTTTCGGAGAAAACAAAACCGAATATTCCGGAGACATCAAAACTTTTTCTTGGAGCGGAATAATGTAGCACGCCCCGGCCTCCAAAACCCGCGCTTCTTTTTCAGGAAGAGAAAAATCGTACATGCAGTAATCATTTATCAGCTGCTCGACTGTTTCGTTCTTTCGCGGAAGAGCCGATGAACGCATGCGATATACTCGATCGCCCAAACGGCAGTCCACCGATTCGGACTGCATCTGCCCTCTCTTCAGAGGAACTTCCCCGGAAATAAGGCTTGGTCCGCTTGGCGGAAATGCAAACTGTAACAGTTGGTCGTAGTGTAAAATCATAGTACTGCCTCCCTTATGTTGCGATGTAAAAGAATAAACTCCCCTCTTCTTACCACAAAAACCGAAAAGAAAAAAGCCCGGTCGCTGCGGGCTTTCAAAAATATGTATCGCGCCTATCCATCCACTCCGACCCGTTTGAGATCACGGAAAATATCCGGACGAAGATTATAGAATCGTTCGGCTCTTGGCGGTTTCTCGTCAACCGGATGAAGCGACGACCATGTATGCACATCGCACGGAAAGGGTATCTGGATATTTTTCAAAATAATCGCTTCAATGGTAGTACCGACCGAACCGACCAGAAAATTACGGTGAACGCCATCAAGAAGATAGAGTCCGCCATGGTGCTGTTCCACAATCGGAGGAACGTAGTGTGCAATCCCGACAGAGCCATCGGCAATCTTCCCCAAAACAACAAGTGCGATACTTTTGGCAAAGCCGTGATTTACGCAAAACCCCTCAAACACCCTCGAAAGATTTTCAATCATCCTCTGATATTTCGCGCGCTCGACAAACGCCTGACCCACAAGGATATTATGCGGGTCAATTCTCGCGCGAGAAATATGACACTTTTCGTACACGAGAGAGTGCTCATCGCCTTCAAGGGTCGTACTGCAAATGAGTTTTCTCAAATACTCTTCGGACATAACCTGTATGGAAGAAACGGAAACAATATCGCGAAGAGAAACAACTTCGGACGCTTGCGCCCATGTCGGCGTCATAATGTCTCGAGATATGCCGGTTCGTGCTTGAAAAATTTCAAGCGGAATGGACTGGAACATGGTATTCTCCTTAGATTTTCAAACCTACAAGGAGAGTAGCATGCGCAATGCCAAAAATCAACGAGGGATTCCGCTCGGCAACGAGGAGACATATCGCGAAAATTCGTCATGAAGGAGCGAAAAAGCGTTTTGAGCCATTGCTTTTAATTCATTTCCGGACTTTTCGTAGACAGTAAACGGTGAATCAATAACCATTTCATACATAGGCGTCACAACGCGAAGAAAATATGAAGTTACCCACTCCGCTCCAAGCGCGGAGAGGCAATAGGTGACATTGCTGACATTATCATAGAGGTCGGCAAGTTTTGCGAGGCGGACACTCTCCGGCTCATGGCGCATTTTCTCCACATACGGACGCACATCGTCATCGCCCCATTCGTTTGTGTCCCCGTGGATAATACGCGCCCCATCTGTACCAAAAATTTCGACAAGCTCTTTCTCCGTGGCATTCGTATCTTCCAAAAGGTCGTGTCCGTAACCGGCGCGGATTATCGCTTGCCTTTCCTCCGCCGTCCCCTCTTTGTGTTTTTCCAAAACGGTTTCCAAAATATGAGCCACCCGGGCGAGATGATGCCACGTCGGAACATTCTCGGCGCGCATCTGCCCATCGTGTTTCTTTTTTATATACGCAAGAATTTTTTCTCTGTCGTTTTTTTCTGTGTTGTCTTCGGTCATTACTTTTCAGTATTGCAAAAAGCGCCTTGTCCGACAAGGGGACAAGGCGCGTGAGCCGCTTACGACTTGAGGCATTTAAGAAAATACTCCGTATGCTTCGTGGTTGTTTTTATTGTTTTGTAATGTTTCTCTCGTTTGCCAAACTTTGGCAAACCGACTTTCGATACCCGAAGCGCAAGCCACATGACGAGAGCGGTCGACATTCGTCCGCATCCATCGCTCCATGGGTGAATGATGAAATCCATTTCCCTGTCCGCCCACGCCAACAACTTAGCGACCGAATTTACCGATGTACCGTCAGTCTGTATCATTTTTTTCACAATTTCCGCATAAAAAACATCCATCCACACCTCAAGATACTCCGGCGGCGGGTTGTGTTCAGGGAACGCATAGTTCACTTCCCAGAAGCGATATTTGTTGTTGGACCGACAACTCAAACCATGGAGCATGGTAACGGAATGTTTCCCCTGCCGAGATCGTTCGAGGGAACACGCCTCTCTGTCGAAAATATCTTTTTGAATGATATCAAACCAATTTTCCAACAAGGAGCGTATGCGAGAAGCTTCAAAATATACGAATGGTACCCCCCATATTTCTTCGGCAAGCATGAGCGTATTCTCGTGAACTTGCCGCTTCAAGTCCTCGCCCGCCTTTAACAACCCTTTCTTCATTGGACTTATTGACGTTTCGCCAACCCCTGATGATGTCCTGCTTCGTTTCTTTGTATTTTCCACAAAAAGCGACAAAAATTCTCGCCGGTTCATAATTTATACCTCGTATGTTAGCTGAGAAGTCTCCCCTCTTCTTACCACAAAAACCGAAAAGAATAAAAGCCCTACCTATTATATCTCCAGCCCCTTGAGATATGCTCGCAGTTTTTCTCCTATCTCCGGATGTTTCAACCCGAGATGTATCGTCGCTTTTACAAAATTAAATTTATCCCCCGTGTCAAGCCATGTGCCCTCGAGAATGCGGCCGTAGATGGGGCTTCCCTCTTCAAGCAGAGCGTCGAAGACATCGGCAAGCCGCTTTTCTCCCGATTTCCACTTCGTCATTGTCCTGAGTTTTTTGAATATCTCCGGCGTCAAAACATATTTCCCGGGTACGGCGATATTCGAAGGCGCGTCCTCTCTTTTCGGCTTCTCGACGAAGCGGCTGATCTTCCAGTCTCTTTCATTAATCTTCGAGCCATCTATAACTCCGAATTTTGAAACTTCGTCCATCGGTATCTCCGCAAGACCAATAATGGGCGCTTGGTATTTCTCGTAGGCCTCAATGAGCTGAAGAGAGCCGGGAATAATGCTGTCATACAGACAATCGCCGAACACCACGAGTACCGGCTCTTCTCCCACAAGGTGCGCCACCTGATCAATGGCGTCGCCATCGCCGAGCGCTGTCTTTTGCCGCACATAGGAAAAACGGGCGAGGTGCGGGATTTTCCGCACTTGCTCGATGAGTTCGTGTTTCTGCTTTTCCACGAGCATGTTTTCAAGCTCATAGGAAATATCGAAGTGATCTTCAATGGCGCGCTTTCCGCGGCCGGTGACGAAGATGATCTCCTCAATGCCGGACTCGACGAGCTCTTCGACGATGTATTGCACCACCGGCTTATCCACCACCGCAAGCATCTCTTTTGGTTGAGCTTTCGTCGCCGGAAGAAACCGTGTTCCCATTCCCGCAACCGGAAGAATGGCTTTTTTAATTGTCTTTTTCATATTGTTTAAGAATAACAGGTATATAGATAAATAATCAAGTGTTTAAGCATTCCGCGACCGTGTCCGACAAAAACCCCCAAGCAAAACTGCCGGGGGCGCAACGCAATATGGTTCTTTTATTTCGAGACGAGAAGCCCTTTCGGACATGTCGCATGCTTTCCGATTTTATCCAGACGGTATATGGTTTTACCGTCCTTTGTTTTTTGACCAGTCGGTGTGGCTTTATAGCCGACACCCGCATCGCACTCATCGCCAGCGGAAGTGGTAGCGCTATTGGTATACGCTTCCTCCGCCACGAACACATTTTTCTTTTCATCATGACAACCGCCGGCGGCGATGATGACTATGAACAATAAAATTTTTCCCACAAAAAACTCCCGCCCTTGTTTGGGCATAAGGTACAACGGATACAGGTCTTTTATATACCATACAAACATATCTGTCAAGTATTTTCGGGAAGGAGAAAGTGTGCGATGATAAGTGGGTGAATGCAAATATTTTCAAGTCATACGATATTCGCGGAATCTACCCCTCCGAAATCGACGAAAAAACAGCCTACGCCATCGGTCGGGCTCTTGTTTCATATGTGAATGCGGACAACATCGCCGTCGGGCGCGACGCCAGAGAATCGTCTCCCGCGCTGTTTGCCGCGCTTGCAAAAGGGATCACGGAGGGCGGCAGTAATGTCCTTGACCTCGGGCTCGCAACGACGCCAATGGTGTATTTCGCGTCCCGCCAGTCCGGCGTTGACGCAAGCGTTTCGCTCACCGCTTCGCATAACCCGCCGGAATACAACGGATTCAAACTCACCGTGAAAGATGCGGTGCCGATCGGCGGAAATTCCGGCATGAATGAAATCAAAGAACGCGCTATGAAAGGCGATTTCAAAAAACTGCTCCTCACCGGAAACGTAATCCCCCTTGCTCTCACCGACCGATACATGAAGCATTTTTCTCAATTTTGGAAACTCGGAGATACAAAATACAAAATTATTGTTGATACCGCGAACGCCATGGGTGTGTTGGAATTGCCGTTCTACAAAGCCCTTCCACAAAATATCGAACTTGTTACTCTCTACGACGACCTCGCGCATCCGTTTCAAGCACACGAAGCGAATCCGCTCAAAACGGAAACGCTTGATGAACTTCGCAAGAAGGTGGTGGAAACCGGCGCGCATCTCGGCATCGCCTACGACGGCGACGCGGATCGCATCGGCTTCGTGGACGAAACGGGCGCGATTATTCCGATGGATCTTATGACCGCGATACTCGCCCGCCCCGTGCTTGAGCGCTATCCGGAAGGAACGATCCTCTACGACCTGCGTTCTTCTCTGAGCGTCAAAGAAACTATCGAGAGCCTTGGCGGAAAGGCGCTTGAGTGCATGGTGGGGCATGCAAACATCAAAAAACAAATGCGCGAGGAAGACGCCGCCTTTGCGGGGGAACTTTCCGGACATTACTACTTCCGTGAAAATTCCTACGCCGAAGCAAGCACTCTTGCGGCCATCTTCCTCTTGAACGCCATGGCAAAAACCGGCAAAAAACTCTCCGAACTCGTCGCGGAAGTGAAAAAATATTTCCACTCCGGAGAAATCAACAGCACCGTACAAGATGCGCCCGCTATCGTTGCAAAACTTAAAGAAAAATACAAAGACGGTGCCCTCACCGAACTCGACGGTATAAAAATCTCCTATCCCGACTGGTGGTTCAACGTCCGCTCCTCAAACACCGAACCGCTCTTGAGGCTCAATCTTGAAGCGAAAACAGAGGTCATGATGGCGGAGAAGCGGGGCGAAGTGCTGGCGCTCATTCGAGAATAAAAATTTGTTTTTCGTCGTTTTTGTGGTAACATACACTCATGAAACTTGAGCATTATGGTGTTGAAAAACTGAAGAAAGAGATTCTTGGCATTATCGGCAGACATATCAACATGAATGCTTATTCGGTGTTTTTTTTCGGTTCTCGCGTAGAAGGGCGTGGAACGGACCGTTCCGATATTGATGTCGGCATTGAAGGCCAAAATCCCGTGTCGCAAAGAGTCATTGATGATATTCTTGAGGAAATAGACGAGATCCCGACGCTTTATAAAATTGATATTGTTGATTTTTCCTCCGTTTCGGAAAA
Source organism: uncultured Candidatus Saccharibacteria bacterium (assembly GCA_964410165.1). Taxonomy (GTDB): domain Bacteria; phylum Patescibacteriota; class Minisyncoccia; order Phycocordibacterales; family CAIJYI01; genus CAIJYI01. The sequence continues at coordinate 25,854 of CAYPFT010000002.1, read as the reverse complement.
GTTTCGAGAAGTCGCCCATACTCGTGAATTTATTTTTCAACCCGGATAATTATGTCTACCAAATTTCAATCATTACACGAAGATTTCACGAAAGCCCTATTACGGTTTGATGAAGTGCTTGAGTTGCCAAAAAATGATGTTGTCCGCGATTCCGCCATCAAACGCTTCGAGCTGTGTTTTGAGCTCGGGTGGAAAGCGATGAAAGCGTATCTTGAAGAAAACCACAATGCCACGTGCGCTTCTCCGAGAACCTGCTTTCGTGAAGCGTTTCGCGTTGGCGTAATTGATTATGATGAGCACTGGATAGAATTGACGAGCACGAGAAATTATACCGTACACACATACCGGGAAGCATTTGCCGAAAAAATCTACGCGGAACTCCCACATGCTCTAGACATGTTTCATAAACTTGCCGAAGCTCTAAAAAAACCTTTATAGTTCTTTGGTTTTTCACCGTTTTATCTTAGCCCGTACAAAAAGGGTATCAAAATAAACCATGGACATTACACAGAAACAAAAAATACCCGTACGACATCGTTCATGGTTTCGGGGCGCTTGGGCATTTATACTTTCCATACCCGCAGGCATGATTGTTGTGATAATTGGCGAGCTTGTTTTAAGCCCGGCTTCTTCTCTGAAAGATTTCTTTCTCCAGATTTTTCTGCTTTTTCTTGGGAGCATGGCACTTTTAGTACCAGTTATTTTTATCGCGCCATTCTTTGCCTTGACAGGAGCGGTGCTCGCCTCTCTCGCTGCTCGAAAATATCCTGAAAATCTTTTTCGTAACATGCTCATAGTCGGCACAATTATCGTAGTCATTATTGATATTATTTTTCTATATGAGTAAACCTCTAAAAATAACCGTAATTTTTCTTTCTTCGACTGTTCTTTTAGCGGTATCAGCAGCCGCCTATGTAGGACTCAGGGCATCTTTTGGCGTAAATAGCGCCAAAAACAGGAACGATGAAGCCATCAAAGAGGTTGCCTGTATCCACTCAAATATATATCTGCAAAAATATTATGAAACGAATAAGCAATATCCGGCAACCTTTGAGCAGTGGGCGCCGGATGGTATTTTAAAAGAACGCCCGCGTTACGCTCCTTCATACACCAGAACAAGCCCTAACGCGTTTACTTACACAGTAACCCTGAATAGCGGCAAAAAATTTACTGTTACAGAAAAAGATTTATTTTCTACCCGCAACTCCAATGTATCCGAACAGTGTAAAGAGTGGTTACGCTCTCAATAAGAGGGTGTGTCGCCAAAATGAATTTCACGCCGGACATTTTTCTTTTTTCAATTTTACTTTTTAATTTGAAACATGGACATCTTCTCCGCAATTTTAATAATCATCGGACTTGCGCTGTTTGAGGGCATCAGCAGTTTTGACAATGCCATTATCAACGCGGAAGTGCTCGGTACGGTTGGGAAAAAGGCTCGCAAGTGGTTTCTCACGTGGGGACTGTTTTTCGGGGTGTTCGTCGTCCGCGGCGTGCTCCCCTTCCTTATCCTCTGGGCGGCGGCGCCATCGCTCGGCGCATCCGGAACTTTTCTTGCCACTTTTCAAGACAGCGTTGCGGTAAAGAATGCGCTTGAAACCGCCGCACCGATACTTCTGGCGGGCGGCGGGGTCTTTTTGATATTCCTCTTTTTTCACTGGCTGTTTCTTGAACCGAAGAAATACGGCTTCCCGGGAGAAAGGTACCTGCACAGCCAAGGACTTTGGTTTTACGCCGTCATTTCCATCATGCTTTCCGTCATCGTGTGGTACGCGCTCAAAATAAATGCCATGATGGCATTCGGGGCAATCATCGGGTCATCGGCTTTTTTCATTACCCACGGCTTCAAACAACAGGCGGAGCAGTCGGAAGAAAAACTCCTTCATGGAAAAGGCAATATATCTGATATAAGCAAAATTTTGTATCTGGAAGTGATAGACATGACCTTTTCCATAGACGGCGTACTCGGTGCGTTCGCTTTCACGTTCGCTATTCCGCTTATTCTCGTCGGCAACGGCTTCGGTGCTTTAATCGTCCGATACTTCACCATAAACAACATTGAGCGCGTTCAAAAATACGTCTACCTCAAAAACGGCGCCATGTACTCCGTTCTTTTCCTTGGCCTCATCATGCTCGCCGGAGCCTTTGGTATCCACGTCCCCCACTGGCTCGCCCCCATTACCACCTTCGCCTCCGTCGGGTACTTCTTTATGAAATCAAAAAAACTTTTGGCGTAAAAAACTCCCGCTTCGGCAAAAGCCGAGCGGGATTCTTCTTTATGTCTTTCGCTTTTCAATTTTTTTCCGCCATTTGCCAGCCAATCAGATAATTTTTATTCTGCGACTGCGGTTCGGGATATTGCCGATAATCTTGATACCCTTCCATAATTTCGGCCACAAACATGCTTAACGCATAGCGAACATACTGCCGAACAGTACGGTCTTCATATATTGCTTCTTCTAAAAACCCCCGCATAATACCCCCTCTTCTGCTCCAAAATTAATGAACTATTGCTACTATTTACCATAACATAAAGTCTCGAAAGTGAAAAGTCTATGAAGCGTACCTCCTCACACCCCACCTCAGTCCTCCCCTCTAAAGAGAGGGAGGAGGCACGACGTCCGGCGTCCTCTCCCCCTTTTCAAAGGGGGAGATTGAGAGGGGGTTCGTGTGTAATATCGCTCTGTACAGTAAAGATATTTTTGGGGTGTGAGGATTTACTATGAAGCCGTGTACCCAAGCTCGGCGATAGCTTTCACAATCGCCTCCTTGGTTACCTTCGCCTCATCAAACTCAACCACTCCTTCTTTTTTATCATAATCAATAAACGAAGATTTTACCCCATCCATGGTTGATGTCAGCATTTGAATGCCTGTGGCGCACGAACCGCAGTGCATGCCTTCGATATGTAATGTGATTTTTTGCATAAAATTTATACGACTTGATTATATAATTCTTTCATTATACCTCATCTGATTATTTTTTCACCTCCACCAAGAGCATTTTACTGAGGCTCAATAACATATCTCTCCCCTCTTTTGAAACAGAAAGTTCTGCGATGGCATTCTCTGCACGTTTCAAATGGGACAAAACTTGCTTGCGCGCATGCTCATGTGCACCGGTTGATTCCAAGTATGCGAGAATTTTCTTGAGGTCTTCTTCGTTGAGCGATTCTTTTTTATTGTATACGCCCGCAAATTCTTGCCTCTCTTTTTCGGAAATCTTGGCGAAGGCGCGGATAACGGGAAGGGTTTTCTTTTTCTCGCGCAAGTCGTTGAAAGAAATCTTTCCGGTAATCTCCGGCGCGCCCCAAATGGAAACGATGTCGTCGTTTAGTTGATACGCCATGCCAAGAGAGTAGCCGAACTTCCATAAAAGCGCCTGTTCTTTTTCGTTTTTTCCGCAGGCAATCCCCGCGGTTTGCGCGGCCGCCGCAATCAAGACGGCGGTCTTTTTACCTATCATTTCATAGTGGCTCTTTTCATTCACGCGCGCGTCCCCTATTTTCAAAGCGGTCAAGAAAAAATCCAAATGCTGCCCCTCAATTACCTCAAGATATTTTTCAAGCAAAAATCGGCTCATTTCAACGCCTCTTTTCAAATCAATCTCGCACGCTTCAAGCGCTTTCGTTTGCGAGAGCATGAGCTCGGCATCGCCGGTATTGATGGCGTAATCAACCCCCCACACTTTCCACACCGTTGGACGCCCGCGCCGAAGCGGATCTTTGTCGACAATATCGTCGTGAATAAGCGAGAAATTGTGGAAGAGCTCAAGAGATGCCGCGCCTTTTTGCGCCACTTCTTTTCCTTTCTTTGTCTCTTTATCGGTGCCGTACAAATCGGCAATCAAAAGACAAAGTCCCGACCGAAATCGCTTTCCGCCGTACACTTTCGGCCCAGTAAATTTCTCGTCCGTAAAACCCATGAAGTAGCGCATCATGCCATACATGTCGGCAGTGCTTCCTTTTCTGCGCTTCAAAAAGGCATCAATCTCCCGCTCAACCACTTGGTTGTACTTTTTAAGAAGCTGTAAAATGTCATCGGGGGTGTTCATGTTGTTTTAACCGAAAAAAATAACAGCAAAAAGCCCTGCGCTACCCGTACAATTCGCTGTGCGTCCCGATATCAGCAAAAATAATTGTGTCGCCTTTTTGCTTGTAAATCGCGCGGATGTCGCCGGTAATGTTGATGCTTTGATAGCCATCGTACTTTCCATGAAGCGGGTGGTTATTGAGGAGCGGGTGAAACGAATCGCTTTCAAACAAAAACAGTCGCTCATCCACTTTCTCCTGTAAAGTTTTTTGAAACTTCTTGTATTTCTTTTTAAATTTTTGATGGAAATGAATATCCATACAATCAGGAGTGGAGGTAGCTGATAGCCTCTTTCATGGAGGAGAACGCCGGGGAAAGATTTTTGCCTTTCTTGATGTCCGCATCAATCATGCCGAGCCGTTTTTCAAGCTTCGGCGTCATCTTCTCACCGACAACAAACCGCACCTGTCTCTCGCGCCCGAATTGCTTCAAATAAGCGTTCACGATGGTAGAAAGAGGAATACCAATCTCCCTCGCCGCCTCTTGCGCCGATTCCTTTACATCTTTATCAACTTTTATAGCCACGAGCGTTTTCATAACTAAAGTATATACAATGGGTATGTTCTGTCAAATGGTATATGGTGATATAAAAAAGACTCCGCGCAGAACATGTCTGCACAGAGCCTTATTTTGAGCTTTCGGTATTTTAACCTCGAAAGCCGGGGATAAACATGATAGCGCAATCTTGGAACCGGATACTGATGATACTGTTCCGATCTTCGGCGATTTTTAGTCCATCGACTATGTTGTTGCCAATATTCTGCAAAAACCTGCGTTTTTTTCTGTTTACCCTTACTAATTTTCTATTCATGGCCTGCCCCCTATTTGGAATTTGGGATATGTTGTTTTTTAACCCTAATAGCTGGGTCTCTAAGTTAGAGTTTATCATTATTAATATGCGTTTGTCAAGTTTTTTGGTCGGCACTTTCAACCTCCCTTACACTCTCCCGCTCCATGGTGGGGACGTAGCGGCGCAGCAAGAGCGAGTTCGCCACAACCGAAACGGACGAGAACGCCATCGCGAATCCGGCAATCTCCGGGCGGAGGGTGGTTTGTGAGAGGGAGAAGAGGACGTTTCCGAACCAGCCCATGCTCTCTTTCATGGCGAGTGTCCATCCTGCCGCAATGCCGAACGTGGTCTGGGTAACGAGGAGATGCGCGCCGGCGGCGACCGGAATGGCGATGACGTTGTAGAAGAATGCCCAAAAAAGATTCTGCCAAATTTTTCGCATCGTTCTTTGAGAAAGCTGGATCGCGGTAACTACGTCGCGAAGATCGTCTTTCACAAGGATGATCTCTCCTGTCTCAATGGCAACGTCCGTACCGCTTCCAACGGCAATGCCGAGATTTGCCTGCGCAAGCGCCGGAGAATCATTGATACCGTCGCCCACCATCGCCACATTCTTTCCTTCTGTTTGGAGTTTCTTCACCTGTTCTGCTTTATCTTGCGGAAGCACCTGTGCCATCACGCGGTCAATGCCGACCTGCTTTGCGATTGCTTCCGCGGTCTTTTGATTGTCGCCGGTAATCATCACGATCTCTTTCCCCATTTTTTTGAGCTCAGCTATCGCCTCAAGCGCAAACGGCTTCAAGGTATCCGCCATCGCGATAAGCGCCACGGGGGTTTTGGCGGTACACATAAACACGGCGGTCTTCGCTTCTCCTTGCAGTTTTTCAAGTGCCGGCTTATGCGCCGCTATATCAATACCGAGTTTTGCCATATACGCCTCGTTGCCGATATAAATCTCATCATGCGCGCCCGTCCATCCATGAATCCCCATTCCGGCTACGGCTTCAAAATCGCGCAATTCTCCGAGGTGCCCGAGTTTCTTCCCTTCTTCCACCACCGCGCGGGCAAGAGGATGTTCAGAGCCTTGTTCAATGGAGGCGGCAAGATGAATAATTTTATCGCGGTCATGCCAGTCGGAAAGAAATACCACATCCGTGACGGTGGGCTTGCCGATGGTAAGCGTGCCGGTTTTATCGAAAACGAAAGTTGTAACGCGATAGGCCTTTTCCAGCGCTTCTCCGCCTTTCAAAATAATGCCGAACTTCGCGGCGCGGCCGATACCCACCACAAGCGCGGTCGGCGTCGCAAGCCCCATGGCGCACGGACAGGAGATGACGAGCACCGCGATCATTTTCATCAAAGCCGAACGGAATGAATCAATGCCGGTGAAGAAATACCACCCGACGAACGTCATCATGGAAAGCAAAACAACCGCAGGCACGAAGTACTCACTGATTTTGTCCACTAAGTCTTGAATTGGCGCGCGCGTCGCCTGCGCCTCTTCCACCATTTTGATGATTTGATACAAAAGCGTGTCTTTCCCGACTTTCGTCGCACGGAATTTTATCAAGCCTTCCTGATTGACCGTCGCGCCGATAACTTCTTCGCCGACACCCTTTCCTACCGGAAACGATTCCCCCGTAACCACTTTCTCGTCAATATGCGATTTTCCTTCAACAATCACGCCGTCAACGGGTATTTTTTCACCCGGCTTTACAATGACGACATCCCCGAGAAGAATTTTATCTATCGGCACGGTAACTTCCTGCCCATCACGAACCACATGCGCTTCTTTCGCTTCCAGTTTCAAAAGTTCCTTAATGGCATTTGAGGCACGACCGCGAGCGAGTACTTCAATATAGCGCCCGAGAAGAATGAAGCAGAGAAGCGCGGCGGAACTTTCCCAAAACGGGTGGTCAATGTTGAAAAAAAGAAAACCGATTGCGCTGTAAAAATACGCGGCGGAAGTGCCGAGTACGACGAGTACATCCATGTTCGCCACGCCGACGCGGATAGCGGTAAATGCATTGCGGTAAAACGGCCAACCGATGACGAACTGTATGGGCGTGGAAAGAATCCAGTAAATATAATTGAGGTCAATTTTGAAAGGCGGATTCGCTACGTCTACAAAAAGCCCGACAAACGCCTTGAGTGCGCTCGCAATCATCCAAAACATATACTGCACCGCGTATGACCCGGCAGATGCGACCCCCGCCACCGGCTGTTTCAAATTCAAAAAGTCAAAAAGCTCATGCACATGCGTTACGTTAAACATGTGAATAACCATGTAGTAAATTATGATAGGCGCCGCAATAATAAACGCCGCAATGACGCGCCGCTTCGCTTGTTTGATTATAAGCGCTTCTTTCTTTTCTTGGTCTTCAATGCTTGCGCCTTCTTCGTCGGGACGGATAATGTCGTAGCCGAGCTTGTGTACGAACTCGTCCATTTTCTCAAGAGTTATCTTCGACTCATCAAACTCAACCGCCGTCTTCTCCGCGCCGTAGCTCGTCTTTATTGACACCACCCCCGGCTGACTTCCGAGCAGTTTGTCGATCAAGATGGAGCACGACGCGCAGTGCATGCCTTTTACCTTAAGTACGAGTTTGGTCATAAAAAAATTAGGTTTTAGTTTTTATAGTATTTGCTTTATATTATACAACACTTTCAAAAAACAACGGCGGGGACTTTTCCCCACCGTTGTTTTTTGCGATTCCTTTTTTGTTTGCGTTACAGCTTTATTTTTCCTATTTCCCCTTCAAAAAACTTTTTGAGTTCTTCTTTTCCGACAGGGTCTTTCAAAAATTCTATTTGTACGTCTTCTATGTCATCCAAATACAGCAATTGTTCAAGAAAAAGCCTTGTGTCAAACGCTTCACCGTATTTCTTTTCCGCGAGTTCGGAAATTTCAAAAAGCGTCGTATGCCCTTCTTTGAGGAGAAAATATACATCAATGTAATCCTTGAGTTCACCTCGCCTTCCTATCGTGTAAGCTTTCGTAGCGGCAAGTTCTTTTACGCCCAAGAGCCAAAACTCGCCTTTTTCTACTTTTACTTTTGGAAGCAACGCCGGAAAAGGATAGGTAAGAAAAGTGATTTTCACGTCGTTGACGGAAAAAGTGAGTTCGCCCGAGTTGTTTACAAAAATCTCAAGACTGCTCGGTGAAAAGATGCTTTCCGCTTTCGCGAGCAGTGTTTTTTTTATCTTCTCATCGGTAAAAAAATCGAAGTCTATGGAAACGCGATGTCCGATTTGAAGCGCAAGCGCTGTTCCGCCGGCAAGATAAAAACCCGAAAACAGCGAGAGTTTCGGAAATATTTCTTTTCCTTTATCTGTGAGTGCTTCGAAGTGCATGTGCTTGTTTCTCAACGCTAAAAAGAATCTTCGCCAAGAAAAGCGCTGGTTTGCGAAATGCGCTTGCCGGTTCGGAGGCTATTATCTCGGCAACGCCGTTTTTGCCGTACCTGTCCGCGATAAATCGCCAGTGCTTCCACCTCCCATAGTTAATCGTCTGAACCACGATGGTTCTCTTGTGCTTTTCGGCATCAAGAGCTCTGAAATCATATGACCAGAAAATGGGTTGAAAAAATTCAGGGATGTGTCGCATGATTCTACTATACCATAGAATCGCTTAAAAAACACTCCGCCATTTGAGCGGAGGTTTTGGAGTTTTTATTGCGTCTTCATCATTTCGTCGTGCGGCATGTCGCCCTCCATCATTTTTCCATCCATCATCATGTGGGTCACGTGTATCTTCCCCACTTGGTCAAAGTGCCCGCGCTTCACGCCGTCCACTTCCCCCTCCCCGCACGGGACGGAGCAGTAGAACGGAAAGTCCCCCGGCTGAGTCGCCACGAATTCCGCTTCAATGGTGCCGAGTGCCGGAACCCGCTGTGAAATGCCGTAGGCGTCTATCGCAATGCCGTGGTCATATTCGTCTTCATTGATAATCGTGAGCTTGACGGTATCGCCCTGATTGACAGTAATATCCTCCGGCGACCAGTTCCATTTGTTCTTCTGCGCGCGAATCGTAATCTCTTTCACCTCCCCCGTCGTCAGAGCGGCCTTGCTTTTATCCGCTCCGAAATTTTTGTACGCGACGCCGACACCGAGTATGACGACCATCGCAATGATAAGGTAAATATATTTGTTCATTTCTTCGAAAGAAATTAATTGTTAAGCTCTTTGTGTTAAGAATTCTTCGATGTGTTTTTTGAGCGATGGTAAATCTTCCGTACAAGTACCCCACACCACTTCTTCGTTTACGCCGAAGTATTCATGGATTAAGCGGTTGCGCATGGAAATCATTTTACTCCACGGAAGTTCCGCGTGGGTATTTTGAAATTCTTTGCTGATATTGTTCGCCGCTTTTTTGAAAACTGCTCGCAGGTAAATCCGTTTATATAGCGTTCGACTTTTTCAATCGCTTCCGCAATATGACCGATGTATGTTTCGTCGTTCATGATTCATGTTTTATGCATGATAAAGGAGTTCCGCCTCGGCAAGCACTTTATCACGGAAAAAATGGCTCAGTGCGCACGGGGTGACCAAATCCACATTGCGCCCTATCTCTTTCTCAAAACTTTCTTCAATATCGTCCAGCTTAAAAAAGCTGATTTTCGCGCCCGGTATGAATTCCACCAGCAAATCAACATCGCTTCCTTCTTTCGCCGTACCATGAAGCTCCGAACCGAAAAGTGAAATACGCCGTATGTCTTTTTTATACGGGTTTTTTTCTACGGCTTTTTTAATTTTTTCTCGGATGTTTTCCATATGATGCTACTCTTATGTCGCAACGAGTGTTGCATTTTTACCGATAAAAATATTCTTCATCGTTATCTCCTCCACATTCGCTTTCCCGATTTTCTCCCGCACTCCTAAAATTTCAAGATAGAGCGGTCGTTCTTTCGCATCCACATCCAAATTCACCTCGGGCGCAATCTCGATGGTTTTCTTCACTTTCCCCTCTTTAAAAGAAATGGAAAGCGCGTCGGCGTATGGGTCGTAAGTTATTTTCATGGCGGTTTATGTTTTGGTTATCCAATGTTGCGTGATAATAATCACATCTTTCCCATCTTTGCGAAATACCACTTTCAAATAGAGCTTGCCGAATTTTTTCAGAACAGCGTTTCGCTCTCCGTACGTGAGCATTATTTCGTCAGGATTTTCAACCGTTTGTATCACCTTCTCTTTCGTCAGATTTCTCTGCTTCAGTTTCAATAAAGCATGATTGGTGAAGATTATCATGAAAGCGGTGGGAGTTTGTATGTTACAACATTTCTTGTGTTTGTTCAAATTTCGGCTCGAATTCCCGAGCGATTTTGTCGGCGACTTCTTTGATTTTTTCGCGGGCAATCATAAGCACATGATACCATAAAAGACGACACCCCGCACTTTTTTATTTACAACAAAAAAGGATTTTTAGAAAAATCCTTTTTCTTTGTACTCCTTAATCAAATCTGATGCTGTTTTTTGTTCCACTTCGTCTTGAATTTTTTCCGCCCACTCTTCGGCTTCTTTTACCTGACCATTTACAAGAAAATCTAGCAGTTTAGTTATCTGATTTTGGTTGTCGTTTAGATGATACTGAAATGCTTTGGCGGAGTATATTTTTGCCTTATCTTTGTCTTTATACCTCCAGATTGCACAACTGATTGCATGGTGATACCAAAACCAAAGAATTTCCTGCCTCCATTCGTTTTCCTCTTCCGTAAGTTCATTAATGTCAATGCTTTCAATAATATTTTTTATCTTGTTTACGATGAGATTGGGGTTATCATAATCCCACAAACCCGCTTTCATTAATCTCTGGTCTTCTTTATCGTACAAATCAAAAAGTTCAAATGGGGTCTGTGCGCCAAGCAATTTATACGCTTCCTTCATTGGGCTTTTCTCTACCATAAATTCTATCTCTGTTTTTTCTTGTGTATTTTCCATAATGGTGGAGGGCGGTGACGATTCCTCATTCATAATTCCTTATTCTTGATTCCCATATTACTTCTTCACATCCAAATACCGCCAGACGCCGTAACTCAAAGCTCCCATGAGAAGAAGCGAAACGAGAATGAGGACGAATTTGATCGGCACTTGCCCTTGTGCGGCGGGTGCGGGTTCTTCATGTCCGTCTTCTTCATCGCCGTGCGCCCATGCGTACGCTGACGCGAGTTGGCTTCGTTCTTGCGGCATCACAATTTTATAGTCTTCTTCGCCCCCAGCCGCCACTTTGCCGTCTTTCACCACGAAACCGAACATCATGCCGGAGTGGAGGTGTTCCGCGATGTGGCAATGCGCCATCCAGAAGCCGGGGTTCGACATCTCGACGAGAATATCAACGGTGTCCCCTGTCTGCACGAGCGTCGTGTCTTTCCACGCCATATTATCGTTCGGCGCACCGTTCGTCGCAAGCACGACGAATCGCTGTCCATGGAAATGTATCGGGTGCTGCATTGGGTGCATGGATTTCGGGTCATTGAAAATCCGAACCTTCACCATGTCTCCCTTACTGAACGTCCAGTTGATGTCGCCGTTTGCTCTGCCATTATCCTCGTCTATTATTTCCCATTTCACGCTGTTGGAATTGGACATGGCGTTCATCGCGCCCATATCGTCTTCCCATTCTATCTTCTGCGGTGTGCCGCCCATCATGCCGCCCATATTCATGTTCTGCATATTTGACATGTCCATGGCGAAAGGCATGGGTGTGCTCGCGTGCGCTTCAGAAACAATCCCCGCGCTTCCGTGGTGTCCGTCGGAATTATCATGCCCCGCGGGTTCCGCGCCTGCCGGCATCATCATTCCATCGCCCATGCCTTTCATCATCGCATTCATATCCGCCACAAGAGAAAGCTTGATCCGTTTGTCGGGCGGCGCGATGCGATAACGATTCAATTCTTCTTTTGAGAAAATCGGCTTGTCTTCATACGTAATTTCTTTTGCGGCTTTCAGTACCTCGCCTTTTACGTCAAATGTTGCAAGTAAATATGGTTGTTTCGACGATTCATGATACAGATGGTATGCTCCTTCTTTTTCAGGAAAACGAATATCTACCGTTGCGCGTTCGCCGGGACTGAGGATTACTTCGCCTACCTCAATTTTGCGCTCCATTTCCCCCCCATCGCTCCCGACTTGCGTCACAATAGTCTTTTGCGCCTTCTCTCCTCCCCATTTTTCGAGTATGCTCAATCGGAATGTTCGCGCGACGGCGGAATCAACGAAATGGAAACGGACTGTCTCGCCGGGAGCCGCGATAAATCGATACTTCGTGCTTCCGTTCACAAGCATCGTATTCCCGAATCGCCCCATCATCGCATGGTCGGTGAAGTCTTTCGGGAATGGCGCGATGCCGCTTTCGTTCATCAGCAAGTCGCTCAAGAAAACCACTTCTTCACGACCGGAAAATTCGCCGCTTTTTGGAGCAACGAGAAGCGCGCCATACATGCCGAGATTCTGGGTATACGCCTCGTTCATGTGCGAGTGGTACCAGTAAATTCCCGAATCGGGAAACTTGATTTTGTAGTCAAATGATCCGCCGGGCAGTACCGGCTCTTGCGTAACCCCCGCCACGCCATCAAATTTGTTGTTGAGGCGCACGCCGTGAGGATGCAGAGTATCTTTAATCTCCAAATTATTAACGAAATGAATGATAACCTCGCTCCCCTGTTTCGCTTTAATCGTCGGCCCCGGAATCATGCCGTTGTACGCGAGCATTTTTACGCGCTTGCCGTTTATTTCTTTCCAGACCGCGCCAGGAGAGAGGGTGTAGGTGTCGCCGTTTTTGAGCGAAACGACCTCGGACGGCTTCGCTTCGGGAAGGCCGATAATGTCTTGCGAAAAGGTTTCGCCGCCGACAGAAACAGTCATCTTCATTTCATCGTGCCCCGCGCCGATACCGATTGATTGGTTGTAAAATCGCATCGGCAAAATGTAAATAAAGATGGCGCCAAGCGCAATGGCGAGTGCGATGTAAAACTTCCTTCTCATGTGGCGCGTATTTTCTTCCGCCACGCGCTCGGGTACTTGGTTTGCTTCGGGAATCTGCGCGATTCGCGCTTTTTCTTTTCGGAGATACCAGAAGAACGGGATGACCCACAGAAGTACCAGCACCCAATTCCCGAGCCAGAGCGGAAGTCCGAACAGTCCGGTACCATCCTCAAGTCCGTGATTATGCGCGTTCCCTGTGTTGAGTTTCTCCCCAATGACGTTCAAGATTGTTTCTTCCTGTGTGATGGATTCAAGCAACGTGTGCTGTCCCGAATTGACCCACCAATCATGAGAGAACAGTCCGAGCACCAAGATGAACGCCCCGACGAATACCATCGCCCACCCTGTCGCGCGTTCCACTTTCTCCTTCCGCGCCACAAGCCACGAAAGTCCGTTCACGCCCATAATCCCCATGAAGGCAAGGAAGAGGAGCGGGAGCACGCGTCCGACGGCATGAACGAAAAAGAGAAGCCAGCCGTACAGCACATTGCCGCTCGTCGCCGCCTCAATGAGAAGAAGCGGGGTTGCGGGGTGCGGACATCCGATACCGATATTTCCTAGAAAAAGCCCCATGAGAAACGCCTTGAGATAGTCTTCTTTTTTCTGAATGATCTCAGGAGCCGCGCCGGTGTAGGTCGGCATTTTGAAGGCGAGAAGCCCTATGGAACCGAGCGCGAAAAGATACGCGAAAATTCCCGCTATGAAGTACACCCAATTTTTGACCGTTTCAAGCGGAGCGCCGAGAGAGCCGAGAGCGGCTTTCCCGATGAGCGATGCGATGATGCCGTATATGCTCAGAGTAATGACGATACCGAACGCAAAAGCAAGCGCCGTGCCAATCCCCTTCGCCACCCCCTTCCCCATAGAAAGCGGCACGATGACGAAAGCAAGCGGCAACGTGCACGGAAGCACGATCATCGTCAGCCCCGCCGCGAAGCTGAAGATGAACCATCCGGCACCGGCGGGAACGGCGGGTGCGAGGAAGAAAAACCAGAGGAGTCCGAAGACGATAACGGCAAGTAATCCAAAAATCGACGAAATGAGAATTGATTTTGATTTGTCCGGTGGCATAAGTTTTTTTATTAAAAAAATACTGTTAAATGTTTTTCAAAAGCAGTTATTTTAATTACTCACCTTACGCACGACTGGAAAGATTTGGTCGGTGAGTCCACCACAAAGAGTACTTCCAAAAACATAGTCGTTGCACTCCTTGTTTTTTAGGTCGCTCCTCTTGGAGGTCTCACCGCCAAATCTCCGACCCCCGGTATCAGTTTTTGGCGGTTCCACCGCCAAGAGGCGGAGAAACCGACCAAAAACCGATACAGTAATCGTGCGTAAGGTGAGTTAATTATACACCGAAAAAGAAAACCCCGCCGAAAAAGGTGTGGATACCGTGGACATGGAAAACCGGTTCTTGCGGAAAAATTTGACAAAGAAACTTAAAAATGCTATATTAAAGTTGGTAAAAAAGAATTTTCACAACTTCCACAAGGAGACTGTTATGTTTCAAAAAATTGACTGGTTCTTTCTTTCCCTCTTTGAAAAAGGGTGTCATTTCCTCCAACGATGGACGGGAAAAACGAATTATTATTACTCCGGATTATGCAGTTTTTTAATCGTCATGGTTTCTTTGGGGATATATTATCACCTGTTTCCAAAAGAACTTGTCGGAGAAAATACGCTTATTTTGGACCGAAAAAATCCGACATGGTTTTGGTTCGGCATTTTTATGTTTACCAACCATTTCGCGTGGGCGTGGAAAACAAACGAAACATGGGCATATGACCGAATGAGTCATGGACTGTCTAATCCCCTCAAGATAAACATTATATATCGTTTTATTCGTCTGTATTTTATCGTTACAATGCCCCTCTTCGTGCTGTTGCCGATTCCGGAAATTCAAATATACGACAATGTTTTTCAACTTCTTGTGACCTTTTTAATATTTTTCATTAGCTGCGACCCGCTTCCTCCATGTAGGGGAAAAATCAAAGAATGGCTTGCGAGCTTCGGTAAAAAATCGGTTCTCGTTCCAATCAAAACCGAAGAATAACAAACCTCACGAAATCGAAATCGGGCGCCCCCATAGCGCCCGATTTTTTCTTGCCCATTTTACAGCTTCTGCTTCTCCCACAACTCATGAAATCTCCCGCCCTTTTGGTAGAGTTCGTCAAAACTTCCCTCTTCTATTATTTTCCCGTCCTCAATCACGATGATTTTGTCCATCTCGCGGACAGTGGTAAGACGGTGCGCGACGACGAGCGCGGTAACGCTTTGGAAAAATTCGTGAAGCGAGCTTCGGATTTTCTCTTCCGACTCTACGTCCAAATGCGAGGTGGCTTCATCCAGAAGCAGGATCTCCGGCTGTTTGAAGACCGCGCGGGCAAGACCGAGGCGCTGTTTTTCTCCGCCGGACAACTTCACGCCCTTCTCCCCGATAAGCGTGTCTGCGCCCTGCGGGAGTTTGGAAAGAAAGTCGGAAACGTGAGCAATGTGAAGCGATTTTTCAAAAAGTTCATCATTCTCCGCCTCCTCATTGTTAGCAAGAACGATATTTTGGCGAAGCGTGAAGTTAAACACTTCCGTCTCCTGAAGAACCGCGGCGGAATGAAGGAAATAATCTTCTTTGCTGATATGCTCCAATGGAACACTATCAATCAGAATTTCTCCGCCGCTCGGCGCGCGCTCTTTTAACAGAAGCTTGAAGAGCGTAGACTTCCCCGCCCCGGAAAGACCAATGATTCCGACTCTTTCCCCGCGGCGCACCTCAAAAGACACGCCGCTCAAAACTTCGTTGTCGCCGTACGAAAATGAAACATTGTTAAAGACGATTTTTTGCCAGCCTTTCGGAAACGGCACTTTCCCTTCTTCTTTGTCAATCCCCACCGGTTCGCGAAGAACATCCGTCATTCGTCCGATGCTTAATTTGGCGATGATAAATTCTTGCGTCACTTCCGCGAGTTCGGAAATGGACGTAGTAATCTGCATAAAATACGTATTGAAAAGGATCAGAAACCCAACTTCATAGTGTCCGTGCAAAATGCCGTACACGATAAAGACGCTTACCCCGATCCGAAAAGCGTTCGCATAAAACCCCCTGAGACTGTTCCCTATCTGAAACCAAAATATGCGCTTTAAAACTTTCCCATACAAGTCTTTCGCCTCGTTGGAAAGTATCTCGGAAATAGGCCTTCGCATAGACATGACTTTCACGCTCCGAATATTGTTAATTGATTCGAAAAAAAGACCGTTCATCTCCTCTTCTTTTATATTCACCACTTGTGTTGCCGCCGATGCTTTGCGGCGAAACACAAATGCAATGACATAATACGTCGAAAGAAACAGAAGTGTGAGCGATGCCGTGGCCGCATCGAACTTGGACAGTATGAAAAGTACCCCGAAAAAATTGACTCCGATTTCAATAAAAGCATTTATCCACATTCGAAAAATCCGATCAATACTTTCTCCTCCGCGTTGAATTCTCTTGAGCTTGTTGCCGGAGTTTTCATGCTCATGCCACCCCATATCAAGCAAAAAAAGATGGTTGACGGTTTCAAGCTGTGCATCCAAAGCCATCTGCTCGCTCACGGCAAACATGATTCGTTTCGCCGCATACATGCCGACATAGCGCACGATACTCGCAAGCATCCAAAATATAAAAACTTGTTTTACGGGCGCAAGAGACACGCCGGGAGCGTATTTCGTGAAAAAAGTAACCAACACCGCAAGCCCGTATGCCGGATAGAGCCACGCGATATCGGACGCAAGACGAAACAGCGTGGCGACAATGAATTTCCACTTATACGGCAACAAAAAAGGCCGGATATCCTGCAAGAGATTCCGTGTGGTATAGAGAGGTTCTTGATTTGCGGTTAGTGACGGCATCACTCCGAGTATAGCACAAAATCTTATCCTCTATGAGAGCTCCTTCAATTTCACTAAAAACTTCGCCTATCCGCAGCTTGACTATCGTTTTACTTTTAGTATAATGTAAAACATATTAGGCTAAACAAAAAAACATTATGCCCGTCACCACGCTCTCGACAAAATATCAGGTCGTCATTCCAAAAGCCGTGCGAAAAGGCATGGGGCTTCGCGCGGGCGAGGAGGTTTCGGTGCATATGGTGGATAAAGATAAAGCGGTTCTTGTGCGTTCTCACACCAACCCCGTATCCGCGCTTTCGGGACTCGGAAAAGACGTGTGGCGGTCGCTTGGGGGTACGGAGAAATATATTAAAACAGAACGCGCATCATGGAAAAAATAATCGCGCTTGATACTTCCCTCTTTATCTATCTTTTTGAGGAGAATCCGGCGTATCTCGCACCATCCGCAAAAGTCCTCCACGCCATAGAAAGCGGGAAATACAAAGGCGTTTTTTCCGTGATTGGCATGATTGAGATATTGACGGGCCCAAAAAAGAAAGGGCGGGCGAACATTGCGGCGGAATATGAATATCGCCTTCGAAAATTTCCAAACCTCTCCATTATCGGAATAAACGAGCGCATCGTCTGGCTTTCCTCCGACCTTCGCGCGAAATACAGCATCACAACCCCGGATGCCATTCATATAGCGACCGCGATTGACGCCGGAGCGAAAAAATTCATCACAAACGATAAAGCGCTCAAAAAAGTGCGGGAAATTACAGTGGAAATGCTCTAATTTTTTACAAACTTACGACAACTCCTTCAATTTCGCCACAAGCTTCGCCTTATCCACCCCGCCGGTGCAAAAGAGTTCGCCATTCAAAATAATGCCGGGCGACGCCATGATCATGTGCTTCCCCGCGAGCTCCTGCCCTTCGGGGTCGAGAATGCTTATTTTCTTGACCTTTACATTCGGCCATTCGCTCTCAATAGTGTGCCACCACTTTTCAAACTCGGCGCAGTTGTGGCACCCCGGCGACGAAAGTTCCTCCAAAATTATTTCTTTCATACTTTTTGGTGTGAATATGTTACCGATAAGAACCTCGTATATATTGTATCATGGACGGCATGTCTTCCGTGATGCTTAATGAACCGTCGAGAAAAATAAATATCGGTCTTGTCTCGCCACCTATTTCCAGATTGAACACGCCCATGAATCTTTCCGTGCCGTCGCTTGAAACCTGGCGCTTCCCGCCGAAAAAGCTCGGATCTTCTGAAAAAAGATTGCCGTTCGGAACGTCTTTGAATTTTGATTCGCCATACGTGGCGCTTTTGAGGTCGCCCGCGCTCATTTTGAATATGAAATTTCGGCTATGGTAAATATACTTTGCGAGATAAAACAAGTCTTCCGGAGTTGTCTCGCCGCCCGTCGTGTGGCTCATTCCAACCGAGTGCGCTTTATCGTTCACGAGCGATGCAAAGCGTTTCTCTCCCAACATATTGGAAAATACGCGAGTAGCGGCGGTGGATGTGCCGACAATCCCGAGGTGAAGGAGATCATAAGGCGTTACTTCGCCGCCGGCGATAAGATGCCCGTCTTCCGCGCCGGAAAGCTCTTTCTCGCTCAAAATTATTTTCTTTTCAATATTAATGTAATCCGTCGCAACGAGCGCTCCGAGCAGTTGTGAAAAATCGCCGAACGCCGTTGATTCTTTTGCCTTTTTTTCTAAAAATACGAAATTGTTCTTTATGTCCGCCGCAAAGTACGTCGTCGCGCTTACGTCAGGAGTGCGGGTGCGGTAAGAAAATTCGTCAGAGGCGAAATCTTTTTCAAACACAAGCACCGGCATGCCGACGCTTGCAAGCCCAAAAATGCTTTCCGCGTCATCATCGGAAAGGCGAATGCACCCGCCGGAATACGTGGATGCTACCGGACTCCCGTCGGGATGATACGGCCAGCCGTGGATGAAAAAATTTCCCTGGAACGTCATGCTCCACGGCTGATACACTTTCCCGAATGAAGAAAAGTGGTTTTTCTCCTTGTTCCCGATTTTATAAATTCCCGCCGGCGTTTCCCACCACGACCCTTCTTTTCCTTTCGTCAGAATGGCGACTTCTTTCATAAGCGCCCCCTCCGTATACAGGCGGAGCTTCATTTCCGAAAGATCCGCTTCGATGAAATTCGCTTTTTGCGCGATAAATCCGTCTTTTGTCTTTTTGAAAAAATCAGAATCGGAAAGCGCCGGCTGTTCGCCGTATGAAAACACGGCTGCCCTGCCGCCCGCGCCCGGAGGAAGAGAAAGCGCGTAATTAAAAATAGTTTGGCGAAAAAGAGAAAAAAGGATGAGCATTCCGGCGCCCATCACGAAAAGAAGGAGCACGACCAGCCAAAACGGCACAGGGGTTTTTAACGCTTGCTTCATGAGGCTATAGTAGCATACGCGTCGCAAAAAATGCAGGGGAAAATATCCCGAAAAAATTGACGGAACAAAAAGTATGGTGTATACATGAATACAGTTTCTGATCATTACCAATAAAGGAAATTGCCATGTCTTTCCCTATTGAAACTACCGGTGATTTTGATACCGAACTTATTCCGGAATCTAGCGTCGAAGATGAAACGATTTTGGAAAATAATCCACTCACCACAAAAAAAACGAATACCAAAAAAATACCTCCCTACAACATCTTAAATCTCTATAAGGCAGGGTTCCCAAAAACACCGCAACTCACCGCCGAGCAAGAAAAAGCGCTGGCAAAAAAAATCAAAGCTGGCGACCAAAAAGCAAGAACTGAGTTTATCACCTCAAACCTCACCCTCGTACTCCATATCGCATACCGATACCAAAACCGAGGGCTTGAGTTGCTCGACCTTATCCAAGCAGGAAATATAGGATTAATGCGTGCGGTAGATAAATTTGACCCTGAGCTTGGGTGGAGGTTTTCCACTTATGCCGACCATTGGATTCGCCAACGGATAACGCGAGCGATTGAGGATTTTGGGAAAACTATTCGACTCCCGGTACATCTTCAACAACAAAAGCGAGTATATTTTCGCGCTAAAAACGTTCTTGAAACAAAACTCGGACGCGTACCATCAGACGACGAAACCATGCGATACTTAGGCATTCAGGATGACACAAAAACTATTGAGCTACTCCAACTCGCATGGAAAACAAACGATTTTTCGTTAGAAGATTTATCCCCTGAAGACAGCGATGAGGGGTGGGCGCGTGTTATACGGGACAACAGTGTATCCACCCCCGAAGAACACTGCGCTTCTCATACTCAAAAAGAATTCTTCGGGAAACTTCTCAGCAGTCTTGAGCCACGAGAACGGTTGGTTATCGAGCTCCTATTTGGATTCAATGGAAATGATGAACATACGCTTCGGGAAGTTGGGAAATACATTGGCGTAACAGGCGAATATGTTCGACAAATTAAAGAAAAAGCGCTGAAGAAACTGCGCCAGTGTAAGGGAGAAATTCTAAAGAATACTTAAAAAACCGTATAAAGGCGCCATTGGCGCCTTTATTGTGGGGAGTTTGGATGTTGGAACCGCTATATCACAACTTTGATTATTTTATTTTTCTTTTTTCCCCTACTTGGGACGAATCGTTTACTTCGATGACAAGCACGGGCGAAACGGTTTGTTTGTCGAATTTTTTATTTTTTAGATACAAAATCAATCATTTTTTCCCAGTCAATTGCGCCTTTTTTTGTTAAGAAAGAATCTGAAAATTCCTTAACCATTTCATTGGTTTTTTCCGCATATGCCTCCTTGAAGTGGTCGCTTCTCTTTTTTGCTTCTTTGTCCAAAGGTAAAATTATATTCTTGTAAAGCTCGTTGTCGCCAGAGATTAATTCCCAAAATTCTTGTCCGCATATTTTATAATAATTCTGCTCTTGGTCGGCATCTGCTTTGAACGGTTTATTGTCCTTTCCGTAAATACAACCGTTAATGGCGATAATCTCTTTTGAAACCCCGCTTTTTTTCAGTACTTTTTTTGCCTGTTTAAAATTCGACTTCATTCTGTCAATCTGGTCCTTGTTGCCCCAATAAATCCCAGACTTTATTCCGACAATATAATATTTTTTATTTCTTTCAAATTCCAAATCAACGCTTTTCAACAAACCCTGTTCCGCTTTTCTTCCCTTAAAAGCTTTACCGCAAACAAATATTGCTAAATGTTCCAGAAGATTCCCAAACATTGTTTCTTCCTGTGAAGAAAGATACGCGTCTAAAATATACTTGATGAATTCTCCGCTTGTCTCAATGTTTTTTGCTTTAAACAAGTACGGGTTTTTTCTTTTCAGAATAGCGTTTAGGTTTAATTCGGTCAGTTTCTTAAGCCTGATTTCATAAAATGGTTTCATAACCTCCTCGGCAATATATTTATTTATTTCTATATAATCTAGCTTTGGCATATATTTTAAAACAAAACGCATTGGTTTTGGGTAGTATCTACATTTTCTTTTGCAAGATTATAATAATCTTCCAATATTTCTATACCTATGCTATTTCTTCCCATTTCTTTTGCGACGACACTCGTAGTACCTGAACCCAAAAAAGGGTCTAGCACCATATCACCCGGTTGAGTAAACAATTTGATAAACCACCTCGGCAACTCCTTTGGAAAAGCGGCACTGTGATTTTTATTCCCGCTTTCGGTCGCCAAATGTAACACATTGCTTGGATATGCCATATCTCGACCTACCCAATTGGAGATGTTTTTACCGAAGCCACTCCCTACTTTAGAAGTATCTCGCGTTTTATCCGTTTCGCTTAGTTTTTTTAGTCTTGTTTTTGCCCAATCACCCGTAGGTACCATGACATTATCTTGATACATATTAAATTTTCTTTCTTTATTGAACTGCAAAAGCCGTTCCCATGCATCACGGAAGCGATTCGGCCATTTTCCTGGGTAACAATTTTTTTTGTGCCAAATAAATTCTTCCGTCCACAACCAGCCTTGTTTCCGCATTTCTAATATAAGTTCAAGAGTATAAGTATGTCTTTCGCCATCAGAAACTTTTTCTTTTATATTCAAAACAAAAGTTCCTGTTGGCTTCAGCACTCTTAAAAGTTCTCCTGTTATTGGCAAAAACCATTCTACATATTTGTCTGCTTTTATTCCCCCATAAGTTGAGCTTCTTTGGTCGCTATACGGCGGAGATGTAACGATAAGATCAATAGAGTTGGATTCCACCCTTTTAAGAGTTTCAAGGCAGTCTCCGAGTATAATTTCAGCGGAAATGGTTCTAAGTTCCATTTCTAGAAGGGTATTCTCTGTTACTGACTGTTGTGCTTTTTGTAGACTTTGGACTGGCATGTTAGACATTATACACGAAATATCTTTATTTAAAAAACACAACACGAGCCTTCCAATCACGCCTGCAACAGAGAAGTCTTTCCATCGACTAAATTTTTTTGCGAAAAAGTTTGTCTGGGCACCAACTCGGCCGTTTTTGCCGGCCTCGAAAAAAACATGCCTCCGTCGTTCAAGTCCTCACGTGAATGAAGCAGTTCATTCACTTACCGCCCACAAATTCAAAAATGCGGTGAGTCCACCCTTTGGCGGTCTCTCCGCTATTTTTGTAATTTGTGGGCGGTAGAGGACATCGTCAACGAATAAATTTCCTGACGGAAATTTTTCGCTTCCCCAGCTCGCGGTTTTTGCCTTGCCCTTGCAGGGCAAACAAAAACAACGCTGCGCCCTTCAAGTCCTCACGGAAGGCAAGCAGTTGCCTTCCTTACCGCCCACAATAAAATCGCCCTTTCGGGACGATTTTATTGTGGGCGGTAGAGGACTTGAACCTCTGACCTTTTCGGTGTAAACGAATTGCTCTACCAACTGAGCTAACCGCCCTTAATTTATTTGTTTTCCATATCACCAAGTACTGCAATAGAATACCTCATTTCTCATTTTTTGCAATTTTTTGTATACCATCCCCCCACCAAGAATCGAACTTGGATCTAAAGCTTAGAAGGCTTTCGTTTTATCCATTAAACTATGGGAGGAAAATTTTATCCGTTCTCTTCTGAAGCATGATGCCCGTCCCTTATCTATACACTGAAACTCAAATGACAGCCGTTTCCAATTCCTGTGGTGGCGTGAGTCAGAATTCCTGTTAGGGCTTCGGGCTTCATGGTTTTCGTTCGCTATCCTCTTTTGATTAAACTATGGGAGGAAAACTCACCGCTATACACAAAGAGAATGTCTTCCACATTAACAACATTTCTACCGCCAGTCAATCGTTCGCTATTGCGCGGAGGTTGTCGTTCCGGACTGAACGGAAATACCCCCGGGAGTGTTTTGGGTCGCGGTCATCGCGGAGGGGTCCGCCACCGCTGGAGATGAGAGAAGAAGTTCTTGAAACCGGGCATTTTTTTTATCAAACATTGCGGTAACTTCAGCGAGTCCTTTGCGGTTAAGTTTTGCTCCCGTCACCGCCGGCGGGTTGTCATCCTGCTGAAAAGAACCGTTGGTGCGCATGTAATTGTATACATACGAGTGGGCCAACAGCACAAAGAATATCAAAACAATCTCGGCAAAAAAGATGCCAGCCCATACGCGGCGCGGATGCGGCTCAAGTTTCTCCGCATCGCGGTCAATGATGTCTTGTATGGTAAATCGAGAAAATGGATTTGGCATAATAATAATTACCTTTATTTTTTGTCCGTGTGTGCCAAAACTTCCGGCGGCGCCACTTTGGTATTTACCGCAACGACGCTTTCAAGGGCAACAGTAAAGTCCCCTTTCCATTCCGACCCCGCTCCCCCCACGACCATCGCTTTCCTTATATCGGCTTTCTTCAGCGTTACCTTATACGGCATGGACTCGATAAGCGCCATAAGGCGGTATATATCGGAAAACTTCCCCGATGTTGAAAAGTTAAGCTCGACCGCTCCGCTATCTTTCGTTTTGTCCGAAACCGAATTCACAGACAACGCCACCCCCGCGCTTTTGCCGATTTTTTCTATCCGCTCTATGAATGTTACTTCATTTGTTTTCGTAATGAAATAAGCGGAAAGCTGGTTGCGGTCTTTCTCGGTATCTTTCAGTACGCGTTCAAATCCCTGGATTTTTTCTCTGTCCGAAGCCGCTTGGTGAAATGCGGCGTACAACACCGCCGTTTCCTTGTTTTTTGTTTCCACCGCATAAATGAAATACCCGTACACGCCGACCAAGACGATGTTAATCGAGAAAAATACCGCGAGAAGCCTTTTGTTTTTTTTGCTATTCATGGCGCTTGTTTTTTGTCGGACAAAGCCATTAAGATGCGTATCGAAAAACTCAAGTCCGTTTCTTTCACTAAACTTGAAATGGGAAGATCAACCGTCTTAAATTCTTTTTGTTGAACGAGAGCATCCTTAAACGCAATGAGTGCCGCGCGATCGGATGATCTTCCTTGCACGCTGATGCTTATCGGAACAGCTTCTTCTTTTCCTTTTTGTGCCACATACCCCCCGAAGTCGTACGAAAACCCCGTAAGGGTGAGCCCCGCCGTCTTGCTTTCCAATATCTTCAGAAAAATACCGGGGACATCGGGGTTTGACGCGCCGATCTTCAGTAAGTCAATTTTTTTATTTGTTTCTTGAATTACCGCCTCCATCTCTTTCATTTGAGACATGCGCCCTTGCGTTTTATCATTCTGCATTTCGGCTAAAAATGTTTCGTGCCGGGAAACAACGGCGAGATAGGTTGGGAGATACGAGAGCACCATGACGACGAGTACGAAAGAAAACATGGCGAAACACACGGTAACGACCCGCAAGTGGTATTCCTTGCGGATGACATATTTTTCCGCCGTTGGTAAAAGATTAATCATGGAAAGAAACGTGGTGCAACTAATTCTCTTCCGGCGCGAGCGCAAGCCCTATTGCCGTACTAAAACGAAGCGATTCGTGATATCCTATTTTCGGGATGTGTTCGTCGAAGGAAAACACATTCGTCCAAACATTTGCCAAATCAACCGACGCATGAAGCCCCCCCGCCAAATAATCTTGAAAGCCGACCAGAACCGATTCTGTTCCGGTAAGAATAACTTTCTCAATCCTTTCTCTCCCCGCGCCGTTTTTGTCTTTGTGCGTGTGCCAGTACACAAAATGTTTGTTTATTTCTTCAACCAAATCGGAAAAAACGGCAACGAGGCTTTTCTTTACCGCTTCAGACATTGTCTCTTCGGAAAAATTTTCACCGTAACATGACTCTTTCAATGCCTGAGCCTCTTCCGTCGAACAGCCGACGTTTTTCTCTATCGCGGAAACAACCGTCTTGCCCCCTATTTCGATTTCCGACGAAAAACGCACGAACCCTCGGCTCGCCACATACACGCCGGTTTTCACTCTTCCCAGATCAACTATCATGAATGTGTCGGGGTCACCCTCCGGAATGACCGCGCGCGCAACCGCATTGGCATCCACATCCATGGAAATAATCGTTATTCCGGCGGAGGCGAAGACATCAATATAAGAAAGCGCGATGTCTTTTGGGATGACGGATACGATAGCGGTTAGACTATCCGACCTCTGTGGCGCGATTTTCGCAATATCATAATCAAAAAATACTTCCGCGGCTTTCAGCGGCACATATTCTTCAAGCTGGAGCTCTATGCTTTCTCGAAGTTCTTTTTTCTTTACCTTCGCAATCTCCATCTCCACGTGGTAGGCGTATGATTCGGGTAAAGATATGCGCGCGAAATTCACACGGTGTTCTTTTTTCACCTTTCGCAAAATATCCCGAAAAGCATCCGGATTCTGTACGCGGCCGAGAGAGAGTGTCCCGGGCGGAAGCGGATATTCGCCGTAATTCCCAAGATCAAGACCGCTTCCTCGCGGCACCAATTCCGCAAAACGAATCGAAACTTCCGAGAGGTCAAACCCCATGGCGTGCATCTCCATGTATTTCGGCACGGGGAAAAATTTGTAAAATAAACTTCTTTTCGCTTTCATAAACGGTACTCTTTATTATACAAGAAACACTGTGTTTTTGAAAAGGAAAAGTTTTTGAAAATAAAAAGATACGCTTCCAATAAGAGCATCTTTCTATTTTTATTAGGACTTACGCACTGAGTATTTTCCAATCATTAAATGTACCCTGAAACGCTTTCCGCAACCGGAGGCGT
>CAYPFT010000001.1:32745-116253 GCA_964410165.1 uncultured Candidatus Saccharibacteria bacterium | reverse complement strand
GGGTGAAGTTTCCGGTCGTGGTGGCGTTTCCCGTTATCGTCCAGCCTCCTTGCGCAGAGTCGAGAATGAGGTTTGCGAAGGGGGAAGCGCCGGGGGTTATGGTTTTTCCGGTCGTGGTGGCGATGAATTTTACTGTGCCGCCGCTTGAGGTGAAGGTGCCGGCGTTTCCGAAGTTTCCTCCGACGGCGAAGATGTTCGATGGATTCGTAACGCTTCCCGCGGTAATAGTGAAATCATTCGTCGTGGTGGCGTTTGCGGTGGTGAAAGACCACGCGCCGCCCGCACCATTCGCGGCGAGGTTGTAGAATGGCGAGCTTCCGGGGAATATGGTTTGTCCGGTCGTGGTGGCGTAGAGTTTTACCGTGCCTCCATTGTTGGTGAAAGAACCGCCGGTGTTTGAGTAGGAGCTCGCGACGGCGAGAGTTCCCGAAGGAAGGACGACGCTTCCCGCGGCGATGGCAAAACTTCCGGTCGTGGTGGCGTTCACGTCCGCTATCGTAAAGCCTCCGCCCGAACCGTCAAAGAGGAGGGTGCCGAAAGAGGAGCCTCCGGCGCGCACGGTTTTGCCGGCTCCGGTTGCGGTGAATTTCTGAGTACTGCTTGCGCTTGCGGTAAACGCGCCACCCGTGTTGTCGAAATTGCCGCCGACCGCGAGGATGCCCGGCGGGAGGGCCGCCGTGCCTGCCGTTATGGTTACGTTTCCGGTCGTGGTGGCATCGGCGGTAGTAAACGACCATGCGCCGCCGGCTCCGTTAAATGTAAGATTGTAAAAAGCGCTTGAGGCGGGGAAAATGGTTTTTCCGGTCGTCGTCGCCGCGAAAGTAACCGTACCTTGCCGCGCGTTAAACACATTCGCATTCGTAAAGCTTCCGAGTACCGTCATCGAGTAATTTCCGGAACCGTTCGCGTCAAGAATATCGTTCGCACCGATAGCGATGTCTGTCGCTTTCACGTTTGAACCGAGAGTAACTGTTTTCGACGCGCCGTCAACGACGACATTTCCGATGTCTTGTTTCGACGCGGTCGCATCCGTCCATTGTTTTTCCACCGAGCCGTTGAAAGTAACGTCGGCCGTTCCTTTGCTCCATAATCCGCTTGCGCCGATACTGAGATTCCCCGCAATCATAATCGCATTCGCGCCGTTTTGATTGAATGTTCCGAAATTCACCGCCATATCATTATTCACAACGAGTCCGGAAAGCAGGCTCCAGCTTGCCGCGCCGGATGCGCCGAAGGTAACATTGTAAAACGCGTATGATGTCGCGCCCGTTCCGTCCACCGTTTCAGCGGTGGACGTTGCGGTAAATGCCACGAGCCCCGTTCCCGCCGTAAAGCTCCCGTTATTTTTCCACGAACCGCTCAAATTTATCGTGTTCGCGTCGAGAGTGAGCGAACCTTTGATAACCATGCCGCCGGTCGTGATGGTGCGCGGCGCGGCGCTATCCGGACGGAACGTGTTGCCGGACTTAATCCATATCTTCACATCGGCGCATCCGGCGATTGCGCATGCGGAAAGGTCATTGCTCGCGTCTACATTATGAAAAATATCTTCATTTCCGGAAACGGAATTGTCATACCGCGAGAGATCGGCATTTGTTAAAATTTGATTGTCATTGGATCCGATCGAGAGGTGCCGTTCGTACAATTCAAACCCCGCCATGTCGGTCGGACCGGTATACTTCGCCACCCCGACCGCCTCATTCGCATCCGTGGCGCCATTCACCCATACGGTAAAAATATCCCCCACACTCGCGTTCACGTTCGGTATGCTCCACGTGCCGCCCGAGATTGCGCCGGTCTTTCCGACTTGCAGAACTCCGTTGCGGGCGACGGCGACGGCGCCGCTCGTTACGTTTGAAACTTCATCATACTGTTTCGCCGTACCGGAGAGAGTAATGCCCGCCGCCCACGTTACGCTCCAATCGGAAAGCGTCGGACACTCGCCGGCATCGGAACATGTGAAGTTCGCGACCGGACGAATCGTTCCGTACGTTACTTTATTGAGCGGTCTTATGTTAATCGGCGACGTACTCGTCCCCGCGGCGTTGCCGGGAAGATCAGCATCCGGAATAAGCGCCCACACGCCGGTACTCGTGCTGTAATACTCCACTTGATACGTAAGAGCGGTCGCCGCGGGTACGGTATTCGTCCACGAAACCGCGTCCCACAGCGGTCCGTCGCCGTCGGTAAAATTAACGGCCGCTCCCGTTACTTTTCCGTATTTGGATTCATTCGCCGGAGCCATCATAAACGGCTCCCCGAACGGCGCGGACGTTACCGAGGGGGAAGTTTCAAGCGTGAGCGCCGCCGACCACGCGCTTCCGTTCCAAAAAGAAAAATCGTAATGGCTCCGCACATCGTCGAAAAATACCGAGAGAATTTTCCCGTCGCCCGTTCTTCGCGACTGCACGGTGTATGAATCAAGAATCGTGCTCACGTTTGACTGCCCCGACCACGCGCTTCCGTTCCAATAATTAAACCCTCCAGCCGTCGTAGACGCATTCGCCGCCATGATATAGCCGTCTCGCGCCGCGCTCGTTTCAAATTCGCAATCAACGGGACGGCCGTTTTTGTCATTGCCGGCGCCGGAAATCAAGTCCGCGTTTGCCGCCCAAGCCGAACCGGTCCACCGCTCGACAAAAATATCATTGGCGTGATTTATCCCGCACAGCGCCAGATTATCCGTTCCTTTATCGCGCTTGAGCGTCCCCCACTCAAAATCGTCGGAGAGGGTTTGATTGGTAAGTGTCCCCCACGCCGTCCCGTTCCAAGCGTTCCATCGAAATCGCGCGTTGTTGGCGCTACTTGAAAGAGCAATCGCCTGATTACCGGATTCTTCGTATTCAAGCGCCATACCTTCATGCAGGGTTTCCGTCATGCTACCGAACGCCGCCGCGTTGCCGAAAGTCGAACCGTTCCACACCTGCGCTTCGTAATTCGCGCCGGTATCGCGCTCCATGACGATAATCTCATTTGATGTCGTCGCCGGGTGTGATGCAAGTTTTATCCACTCGCAATTATTCGCGCTCGCCACATTCAAAACGCCGCTTGAATTCCATGAAGCGCCGTTCCATGTGTAATACACGGGATCCGCATCGCCATCGCAAGCCACCGCGAGCGCGCGCCCCGAATTCGTTTCGTAGGCGATGTCAACTCCGCGCGCGTTCGTATTGGAAACACTGTTTGCGATCGTCTGCATATTTCCCCATGCGCCGTTTGTATACACCTGCGCCTTCACTTTCCCATCCGTCCCGATGGTCGCCGCGACATATTCGTCCCGCGTCGGCGCTTCTTTCACCACCGCCCATTTTATCGCCGCCCCGACGGATCCGGCGGAAAGCTCGCTTCCCCAGGAACTTCCATTCCATATCCGATATCGCGGCGTCTGAACCGAGCCCTCGCCGTAGAAGATCATCGCTTCTTTCGATGTGGTTCCAACTCGCACGGTGTTTGCTCCATACGTTTCCGTGTTGGAGAGTGTATCCGTATTCCATTGTTCATCCGTCGTCTGAAACCACGTGGAAACGGTCGCGGTCGCGTCAACCGTAAAACTTCGCGCGGGCGACCACAAAGAATACGAATTGCCGCCCGCCGGATCCCTCGCCCGCACCCGCCACCAGTACGTGGCGCCGTTCGTTAAAGCATCCGGTGGCTGTATGCTGAAACGAATGGTATTGCCGGAAGTGAACGGATTGGTATCCGCCGGCACCGGCACATCGGAGAAACCGGAATCCGCATTTGAATTTCTCGTCGTGGAAGAGGTGAAAGAAGGCGATGTTGACCAAGACAACTGGTACTCCAAATCGTCGCTTTGCGGATCAATGGAATAAAATTCAAAACTCGGCGTTGTCGTCCCGGTTTTTTCATTGTCAAAGAGCTTGGAAAGCGTCGGCGTTGAAACGCGAGAACCCCATTTCACCGTCCAGTCGTCAAGCGTGGGAGAATTCCCTGAAGCGCTGAAATCCGCTCTCGCTCTGATGGTGGCGTATCTCGTTTCATCAAGCCCCAAAAGGTTGACGGGGGATGCCGTGAAGCCGGCGGAATTTCCGGATAAATCCGCGTCCGGAATAAGCGCCCATGAGCTCGTTGAAGTGAAGTATTCGAGCCGATATGTAATCTGACTTCCCCCCGGCTTGGTGTTGTTCCAAGAAAGTTCCCCCCACGCGGTGGCGAGAGAATTGTTTCCCGAACCAAAAGAGATGGCCGTGCCGGTCGCCCCTCCGGAAGCGTTCGGTGGGGTCAATTCGACGGAATTCGTCGTGGACGCCCGCACGCCAGAAAGCGAGTCGGTCGCGAATTGCGCTTGCGTGGTTTGAAACCATGTGGAAATAGCCGCGGAAGTATCCACCGTAAAACTCCATCCTGTTGACCACCCGCCCCATTGATTGGAGTTGTTCGGGTCGCGCGCACGCACCCGCCACCAATACGTCGTGCCATTCGCAAGCGATGCCGTCGGGATGAAACGGATTTTGTTCCCGCTGTTGTATGGGTCTTTGTCCGCCGGCACGATAAGGTTTTGGAAAAGCGACGCATCGCTTGTCGTGTTTTTATCAAGCACCGTCGAACTGAAATCGGAATTATCATCCACTTGTATTTGGTAATTCAAATCATTCGCCTCCGGATCAATCGCGGAAAATTCAAACCACGGAGAAGTGCTCGCGACTTTCGCGTTGTCAAATGGCGCGGAAAGCACTGCGGCGGCGGGAGGCGCGTTGGTAACGAGTTTCGGATACCCCGCGTAAGACGAGAGCGCGGATCCGTCGCTTTGCGCCATCCGAAAACAATAATTCGTACTGCTCGTCGCCGTGTTATTTTGAATGACCCAATCCCATTCGCCGTTTTGCAGTTTGCCTATTTGATTCGGGTTTGAAACCGAATCATTTCCTTCTTCATAACTTTCCGTAACGTTTGAAAGAGAAAGGAGCGTTGAAGGAAGCGCCGCGCCGTCCGAAACGGAACCATTGTCATACCCTCGCCAGACGGAACCGGAACCGATTGCTCCGACATCCGTCCACACTGAAATTGCCGAGCATGTCAAGCCTTCGCCGTATTGCAGCTTAAACGACTGAGAGAGCGCCGTCGTCGTCGCATTATTCGACGTAACGGACATTCGCAAACGAAGTACGCTCCCGGGCCCCGGCGGCGCGTCATTCAGTGTAATCCCCGTATCCTCGCCGACATCGCCGGCACCCTGCGGCCACGCATCCGTCGGCGCGGCGCTGTTTGCGTTCGCGTACCAGTAAAATTGATTTTGGGCGAATTGCGGGATACCGGCGAGACGCTTGGCGAAAATAACGTCGTTGTACGGCGGAAGATTCGCGGCGGATGAAAAATTCATCACATCAACCGCATGCGTATGGCTCCCTGACGAAACGCCCGTGCCCGTGTCCGCTTTATTGGTCGCACTCGGCGCCCCGGAAACGATGCCGGAAATATCCGCATGCGTATGCAGATCCGCCCCGCCCGTCGCACCGTAACTTGCGCTTGGTTTTATAAATTTCTGATACAGCGGACCGCCGACATCGGAAAGAATCGCCCACCCCGCTTCCGGAACATTGTCCCACATGGCGATAATGTAATTCGGCGTTGACGTGGCGGAAACGAGTTTTCCGAGAATAGCCGTCACGTACGCGGGTTCATTATTCACGGCGGGCGTAGTCGTACTCACCGCGTGCGTGTGCGGTTCCGCCGCGCCGGCTCCAACGGTAGCGCCCTTCTTCAGCGACCCGCCGGTACTGTTTCCCGTAGAGCCGGATACCGAGTGGGTGTGGGTATTCGCCCCTCCCGTCGTTCCCACCGTGTCTTCGCCGTAAACGTAGAAATTATCCTGCGCCGTCACTTGCGTCCATCCGGATGGGACAGTCGCGTCAAAAACAAGAATGGCGCCGGCGGGAATGGTCGCCGGTTCGCCCGCCGAATCATATCGGATAACGCGCAATTGGCGGTAAGACGGCAGATTGCTCGCCGAGGCAATGGTCGGCGAATAGGTGTGGGAGTGGTTTGAAACTGAAATATCCGTGCCGACGCCCACGCCGTTTAACGCCTCGCTTGCCGATGCATTCACGACGCCGCTTGCCGTCGGCGTGTGCGTTGCGGCGCCGAGAGAAGTCGTCGCGTACGCCGCCGCGCCCCTCATAAACTTCTGGAAGAAATCTCCCGACCCGCAGGAAATACATGTCCACCCGCTCGGCGCCGCGCCGCCATCCCAGAGCACGATCATGTTTCCCGTCGCGTCCGACGCGATCTGCCACCGCCTGGCTTCCTCGAAAACAGGCGCGTCGGTTGTTTTACGTCCTTCATCCAAAAACTGAAGCGGCGGGAGGAGATACAGGTACGGACTCACATCGGGCGCGTCAAACGAATAGCGCAATGTCTTCTCATCTCCCGCTTTCATCTCCACGTTCCACAATTGTTCCACTCCCGCATCTTGCGTTGTCATTTTCACGGCATCGGAATCCGTCAGGACGAACCCCTGCGGCAAGCGCTCGCGGATGTCGCCCGAGAAATCCTGATTCGCTTTCACTCGAATCGTCATTGAATACGGCGCGGGCGGATAAATGCGCGTCGGGCCGATGCGTTCAACCTCGAAAGGAACACTCTCCTGAACCAGAAAAGCATCGGTAATCTTCGCGACAAAATTTCCATTCTCATCAAAACGGGAAAGTTTGAGTACGTACGTTCCCGCCATGTCCGTCATGTAGCGCGCCGAATAATCGGGTACGGAAACGACATTGTTCCCCTGGCAAAGCCCCGATGTTTCAACCGGCGCGTCAAACGCACTGCCGTCCGGTTTCGTCACGGTGAGCTTCAAATCCGCGTCGCAGAGCGTGTTGCCGTTCTGTGAAAGCGCCGCCATTTGAATATACGCATTCTCGCCAGGCATAAAAATGGATTTGTTGGCGTTGATGGCAAGCACGCCCCAATAAAAATTCATTGTTTCGGTGAAAATTTTTCCGCCCTCGTCAATATCAATTTTCAAAATATATTTTCCGGGATGAATATCTTTCGCGCCTCCGCTGATTGTAAGCGCCCACTCGTTCCCTTCTTTATACGAAATCTCGAACGGCAGAGGCAATTCTCCGAGTCCCGGATGAATAACCCTCACGTTCTTCACCGTAAATTGCTTATCAAAAAGATTTTGCCGGACAAATTGAATGAGAGGGTTTCTTTGCGGCTTGTACCGAAAGCGGAATTGCGGCTCCTCCTTTGCCATAAAATCCTTCCGCGGATCAAGCAGGTCGTCTATCTTCGGATACTCAAAGGTTTCTCCGAGTCCATGCTCGTCGAGCGGCGCGTCAAGCGGATCAAGGTCGGTCAGGTGGTCGTCAATATCCGCCGGCACGGGAGCGTTTTCCGAATCTCCGAAAAAAAGAGGCGTATCCGTCCGTTCCCCCCTCGCTTGCGGCGCGCCGAACAAAATGACTTCTTCGGAAGAAAACGCCCTTTCATAAGAAGCGCCGAAGGCCTTTGCCGGCTGATCCAAAGAAGAAACAACGGTTCCCGCTTGAAAATTCACCGAACCGCTTTCGCCAAAAGACGCCCGGCCGCTCGAGCATTCCCCCGACACGGCAGACGGCTTGCCGGGATCCGAGAGAAAAAAATGCGCGCTCTCCTCTTGGGAGCAGATGACAATAATCCGGCTCGCATCTTCCGGCAACGCATAAACACCGGAAAGCTCCTTCCTCTCCGCTTGGAGGTTCAACCCCCAAGTAAAAGAAACGGGGGTAAAGACGTTTTTCCCGTCTTTTTCGGCGAACGCCATAACGGGACCCGCCGCGCGAACGACTGACCCCGCCGCGATGTTTGAAAACTCCGCCGTTTCGTTCCTGTCAAGCGAGAGCTTTCTGCCATCCGGAAGTTCTACTGCGTTTCCATCCGTCAAACTGACGACCGTGCCTCTTGCCGCAGTGTCCGCGGCGCGGAAAATATCTCGCGGGGAAGAATGTACGAATGGCGCGAGAGGTTCGCTTGCCCCCGGCAAATTTCCGGCGTTTTCATTGCCGTAATAGAGATGCATGACGGCGGTTCCATGCGCGGGGATCGTATCCGCCTGCACCCATATCCCCGCGTGTTTGCTCTCATAATCCCATGAAGAAATAAAATACGGCAAATTTACATTCGTCCTCTCCAAGATAAACCGAATATCGCCCCCGTCTTCCCGAACATTCTCCCAAAAACCGGTGTATTGTTCATCAAGCCAAACATATACCTCATGCTCGGAAAGAGCGTCCGGATGTGAAATGTTGTCTATCGTAATCGGCATTCGGTACTTCCATCCGCCTCGCCACCGTTCGCGGAGCAACCCGTACGTTCCGCCGTTTCCCGCCGCTTCAATAAAGAATTTTCCGCGCGAATTTGTCGGATAGCCAACCTCCATCTCGAAGTACAATGTCTGCCCGGGGAAAATATCGTAGCTCCCCTCCATGCTTTGACTGGATCGAAACGGATTCTTTGCCGGATCAGTTTGCCCGCTTATTTTTTTGAAAAATCGTTCAATCCTTTGAAGGGAGTTTTGCGCGGCGGCCTCTTTCACGGAAACGTCCACCCATGTATCCCGATAATTGGTTTCGTTGCGCCCGGCTATCCGCGCGATGCGCTTCGTGCAATTCGTTCCATCCGCGTTGAACTCATCGCAGTGTTCCGCCTCTCCGTTCGCCGAGCAGACATACTCCCCCGTCGAGCTGGCATTCCTCCACCCGTCCTCGCAAAAAAACGTGAGCGGACGATACTCGGAAACGGCCATGTCGAACGGCACGTTGCGCATCCATTTTCGAAGGCGCTTCACTTCCCCTCCGCCTTCGGGAAAATACGCCTTCAGATCAAACCGGCTCTGTTCGCCGCTCGTATTGGTAACATTGAAATATATTGTGCCGCCGGAAAGCGCATTCATCTCGCGCTTGTCGCTTTTCAAAACAAGACCTTCCGAAGAAATATCGTCCGCCGAAGCAAACAAAATTTTCTCGTTCTTGGAAATCGCGAGAATATCAGGGTTATTCGATTCATCAAGCGATTCGAGCGTTTCGGAAACATTCCCAGCGGAAGGCTTCGCTTCCTCTTCATCGTTTGGAACGGTATACGCGACGTCAAGCCACGCGCCGTCAATGTACGTTTCTCTTTCCGCGTCCGTGTCCCGGTCATACTCAATAAATACTTTTATGCCGTCAAAATCTTCCCATGAACCGATCTCCGGCAGAGCATAGAGAAAATGTCCGCCGTTCCCCGCGTTTGAAACGTCATGATCAAGCGTAACGGCATCCGCAAGATACCACCGATCTTGGTAAAAATATTTCACGAACAGATGGTCGCTTTCGCCGGCATTTCCTTGTCCGCGGGAAGAAAGAGATACGCGCACGCTTGCATTTTTGATCGTACCGAGAGCAGCAGTGCCGACTCCGAAACCGGAAAGTTCCAACGTATGGCACGGCTTCATTTTAATCTCGCACACGGGAACGCTCCGGCTTCCGTCGTCGCGGATATTCTGAAGAGATTCCGCCGAAAACGACGTTCCCGTATTGACGATAACCGGCTCCGTTGATGACGGCGCGATGTTCTCCTCTTCCTGTGCAAAAGCGTTCACAAAGAATTTTCCCCAAAGAAACGCCGAGGGTGCGGCTGTATCCGTATCGGTATCGGTATCGGTATCCGTATCAGGAATCAAAGGCGGCGATGCGCTATTTGTATCGGCGTTTGTATCCGTATCCGTATCAGGGGACGACGATGCGACGCTTGTATCCGTATGTGTGTCAGTGTCTAAAACGACGGGGGCGGCGGGAGGTGTTTCAACCGCCGCACGTTCAAATTTCACAAAAGCGGAATTCTCTTGCGTAAAGTCGCCAAAAACGGCCTTCCCTGAAAGCGATTGTTCCAGCGCGCCGTTTTGATTCTGCCAGCCAGTTCCTCCTACGTGCGTCGGAAAAATAAAAATCTTTTTTACGGTATGTTCTGCAAGCACGAATCGTATCCCGAGACTCACTAAAACCAAAAGAAACAACACCAAAAACGCCCGCCAAAAAAATGCAGGAAAAGAAAGGATTCTTCTTTTATTAATCCTTTGCAAAAACTTCATATGACGCCGCGATGCGGCAATGGATTTATTAAAAATTTATGTTTTGTTTATGCTTTCATTATACCATTTTCAACTGCGGGGAAACACAAAAAACTGTTGAAAAATACGCGGTTTGCCGTGGATGCTTGACTTTATTTAAGCCCTATGATACAAAGAAAAGGAAGGGTCTTAGAAGTTCTGGTTGCACCGGAAAGACCTTGATAACGCTCATTAACTTTGGAGAAATGAAATGAAAATGAAAAAACTTCCCACCTCCCCATCCACTGAATCCACTAACACCTTTTACTACGTGACTGGTCTCTTAGTTGGTGTTATCACAGCGGTGGGGGGGCTTATTCTCCACCCGCCGTTCTTGTCGCGCAGCGACACATTAATGGTTGCGGTGGTTGTGGGGGTGCTGGTACCTACAATTATCAGAATTCTTGTGGGACATCCAGACAAGAATTCTGAATGATTTTTACGACTCCGTACCGCACTTACTTCGTTTGAGGATAAGTGCGGTTACTATTTTTTACTATTGCTATTGGCTATGCTATTGGGGTCAGACCCGTTATTTTGCAATAATCTGTGGTGTCATAGTCAGATACCCCCGCCGAAGGCCAAAAGCCGCGGCGGGTTATTTTATACTTTCTCTTGTTTGCGGTGCATTTTGTACTCCACATACCGCGGGGAAAATTCTCCGCCGCCGCGCGCCCGCTCACTCAAGAGCAGCTCCCTCTTGAGCGCTTCAATGGTTTCTTTCGTTATTTTTTTTCCTCCCCACGCTTCCAACACCGCTCGTTCATGATTTTGCATCCAGTCGGGGTGTCCTGCGTTGGCCGGGTCTGGAGATTGCGTCCACAAACGCAAGCAGGTTTTATTCGTTGAATACGGTTGATGCACGGTTACGTAAAAGTCATCTTCTGTGATTTTCGCAACAGCAAGAACAAAATCCTTGAAAATTTCCGGCGATACGTTTCTCCGCAAGTCTTCAAAGGTCGGTGTTGTTTGCTGTGATTTTCCGGACGAATCCTTGGGAACGTCGTCCTTGGTGTTCGGTAAATTTTGGAAAAACTCCGCTTCAGGGGTCGTTTTGAGTTGTTGTTCCATGAGAGACACGGCGGCGGGATTGCCGGCAATAAGCGCTTGAGCCAATTCCGGATTTTTTTCCAGCACTTCAAGCGCAAGTTCTCTTGTTTTGTTTTTTCTTTTCTGCTCATCAAGCGACTCCTGATCTTCTCGGCTCATTCTTTCGGGCATATCTTTAGCGGATTGGCATCTTAGGCCTCTTCCATGTTATCGAATAATACTGCCATAGTACCATATGACGGCGGCAATGTTCAAATGCCATATCAGCCCGAGGGTTGGTTTTCTTTGGTGCGCCGGGAGGGATTCGGCGATTACATCGCCAGGTACTTTTCGATCCGCCTCTGGCGGATAACGAAAAGTCTTTCGAATCCCTCGCGGAAGCCAAGCAGTTGGCTTCCTCCGGCGCAGAAAACCAACCCTCGGGGTTGGTTTTCTTTGGTGCGCCGGGAGGGATTCGGCGATTACATCGCCAGGTACTTTTCGATCCGCCTCTGGCGGATAACGAAAAGTCTTTCGAATCCCTCGCGGAAGCCAAGCAGTTGGCTTCCTCCGGCGCAGAAAACCAACCCTCGGGGTTGGTTTTCTTTGGTGCGCCGGGAGGGATTCGAACCCCCGTAGACATAAAGTCGCTTGGTTTACAGCCAAGTGCGATTGACCACTCCGCCACCGACGCAATTGCAGACAGTATACCAAAAAAATACAAAAAAGGAAGTTGCAGCCATACAACAAAAAGGAGCCGCACAATTACGGCTCCCGCACAATAGACCAGCGAGCGAAGATGAGGATAATGTAATGAATAATTACAACACATCACTTCATTATCCCCGATTTCAATTCAACACGAGTGGTTTAGCCCATAATATATGCATTGAGTTGCGTCAATGTGCGTGCCAAGTAATACCAATCTTGGTCTACCCTCACGCACTTTTGAGCGAGCGCTTGTGCAAGTTTAATTGCCTCCTTAAAAACAGCGAGGTCATTTGTTGAAGCTTGCGGCACATCAGAAGGTATTTTCACAAGAATATAGTGTATATGCTCGTGTGCCCTCTGACTGCACTCCCCTTCTTTGAAAGAGTTCATGGTAGCAGTCCATGGACCGACCCATGCACTGAGTGCCGGCTTGTTTGGCGCCGGCGCGGTTTTACCGCCGCAAGCGACCAGAAAAAAAGCGGCTAAAGCTATAAAAACGGATTTCATTTCTTTTCTCCTCAAAAAATATACTTTCAAAACAAAACATACCTGCGCAGATTCCCTTCTTTTATATATCATACTGTAAAATTATTGTCAAATCCATAAAAAATAAGGAGGCGTGTTTGCCTCCTTATTTATGCAAATACGCTATTTGCAAAAATGTTCTTTAATCGTCCCATTTTCGAATCCATTTTTTGTGAAAATATGTTTCAGGGCATATACCCGCATGAGTCCGCGCGGATAGTATGGGTCGACCATATCTTCGTCTTTCAGGGTAACTTGCTTCCTGCTTGGAAAACGCTCCATGTGCAATTTGATATGCCTTTTGGATTCCAACGAAAACGCTATTGCGCCGAATAGCCCGCGCACTTCCGAAGGATACTTTGTCGGGTTTTCCATACTAAACTGCACCAGATACTTAGCCGTCCTTACCGCAAGATATCGTTCATACTCATGGTTATTCTTGAATTTCGCTTCTCTGAGCAATACCTCATAGGCAACATAGGTGGCAAAACCTTCGGTCAGTTCCAGATACTCATCCGCGTCGCACTTCGCCCAATGCCGATCTTTCAGACTGATAAAAAGTCTTGAGAAACTATGTCCAACTTCGTGAGCAACGTTATCCCAATAATCCACGTATCCCGGAAACGCCTCCATTTCGCCGAGAGTATTTTTCGTTAAAAACACTTTTCTCTCACGATACTTTGAAATGTCGCAAGGAAACATGGTAGTGCCGTTACTGTGAGAAGATACCGCACTGCGGCAGTTCGTATTATACACAACCTCCGTCGGTGCAAGCGGCCACGCATCATATCCGAAAAGACCCGCAACCTTCTTTTCCATCCAACGGACGTCTTCTATTATACTCGGATCGACCGAGGAAGCGTGTGCGGTCATCCCGAACGCCGCAAAAAAGCAAATGATGAAAAAAAAGAAATAGAAAAAGTTTTTTGCGTTCATTTTACTATCCCCCAAAGAAAGGCGGCGGTTTGGTCTCGCGGTATTGCGCCACCCCGTCCACCAACATACCGAATACTTTTTTCATAAGAATTCCCTCCGAAAAAATCAAATTAACAACGAACAAATGTTAACTTTAATATACAGTAATTTATATTATTTGTCAACTGCCACTTTCGTACTCCCTCACACCTGTTTTAGGTAAAAGGTATATTGTAAGGCATATTCCGTATCTTTCAGAAAAAAGTGTGTGAAAATCAAAGGATGAACATCGCCATTTTTGAAAACGACGCGTGGACAGGAAAAGTCTCAACGCGTCGTTGTTGTGCCTAATACTGAGCGGGGTCATACCCTGCGGCTCTGCCGGTGGATGATTGATTCCGACTGGTGCATGTTCTCCTATCACCGCCGTGTAAACCCAGAAAAAAAGAGCCGGATAAATCCTTGCGCTGGAACATTCGGCAAGCCGAGTTTTTCCGGAGTCGCTTGTATGAACGTCCGAAACATCCTGTCCCAGAAAGAAAAAACGGCGCCGTAATTGTTGTCATGCTCATCGCGCAGAACCGAGTGGTGGACGCGATGTTGCGAGGGCATAACGAATATCAATCCGAACAATTTTTCACGGCGGAACGTCATCTGTGAATGATGAAACATGACGAAGAGCGTGATTATTGTTTCGTTCACGAGGACAAGGATGACGTCTACTCCAGCAACGATGATAAAAATCGCTTTCACCACCGTCGTCAAAAACACCTCAACCACATGCACGCGAAACGCCGTTGTCACATTCATTGAATGATCGCTGTGGTGCACCTTGTGGAACATCCATAAACACTCAAAGGTGTGACATGCCCGATGCCACGCGTAGAGCGTTACATCAAGCAGAATGAAAGACAACGGAAGTTTCCACGGCCCCGCGAGATTCAACAGGCCGAATTGAGAAAAGTTTCCTGCCACCAAGAGGAGCGAGGATACCGACAGTAATGACAACGCCGCGTTGTTGAAAAGAAACATGGCGAGGTTGGTTTTATACGACTGCCGTAACTGCCTCATATCCTTATGCGTCAGCCTTGCTTCACAGCAAATGGCGATTAACAGCACGGCGAGAAACACAAGCGTTAACGCGTTCATGGCGATTTCCTCCGAAAAAAATGATTAACGATGAACAATTTGTTAAAGCTAAGTATACTGTAGTTTATATTACTTGTCAACTCCACGCTTCCCTGCTACTATATATACCTATGTCGCTTCTCTTCAACAAAAAAGCTTCTTTTAACTACGAAATCCTCGAGAAATTTGAGGCGGGGGTCGAATTTCTCGGCTTCGAGGTGAAATCCGTGCAAATGAAGCGCGGATCTCTTGAAGGCGCGCGAGTGATCGTCCGTGGCGGTGAAGCGTTCCTCATCGGCGCCTCTATCCCCGCCTTCCAGCCCAAAAACGCCCCGAAAAGCTACGAACCTGACCGCACCAGAAGGCTCTTGCTCAAAAAAAGCGAGATAACAAGGCTCGCCGACGCCGAGGGGCAAAAAGGCTTGACAGTGATACCTATATCCATGTATAATAAGGGCAGGAAAATCAAAGCGGAAATCGCCATCGTTCGCGGAAAAAAGAAATACGACAAGCGCGAGACGATTAAAAAACGCGACTCGGAACGCGAAATGGCGCGCGAAATGAAACGGTAGCACGTTGATAATTTAAGTATCAGGGGAAAGTATCAGTATCAGGGACGAAAACGATTATGAAAATTCAAAATTTTACAGACTTAGAAGCATGGAAAGAAGCGCAGAAAATTGTGCTGGTAATTTATAAGATTACAAAAACATTTCCTCCGGACGAAAGGTTTGGTCTAACAAACCAAATCAGAAGAGCTTCGATTTCCATTGTTTCAAACATCGCAGAAGGCTTCGGAAGAAATTCTGCAAAAGATAAGGCGCATTTTTACGCCATAGCAAAAGGGTCATTACTTGAAACAGAGAGCCAATTACTTGTGGCGAAAGACCTTGCGTTTATAAATGAGGAAACTTTCAATGAAATCAATATGTCTATTCGTCTCGCGATTCGACTTATCTCCGGCTTAGTAAAATCAGCAATGGATAAAAATTCCTGATACTGATACTCTTTCCCTGATACTCAACAACATGGGGATGACTGGCTTCGACAAGAAGTCGTCTTCTCGCTTTGCAAACCGGATACTCCTGTTCACCCGTTATAGCGCACAGGAAACTGATAGTTGCAAAACTTTCTTCTAAGGTGAAAAGCGTTGTATCACCATACTTTGCTTTTCATCCCGGATTCGCTTTAGCGTAAACCGGCGTCTTTATCTCTCCTCTCCCGAGGGTGGGATACGGGTGTAATACAAATCGGGATAGAAAATATAAACCGCTTCGATTTATTTTCAAAACAAAGAAGCTAGGGTGGAGAAAGATTTTGATTATTCCTTACTTTTTCCACTTAAACCAAAAACAAATAATCTATGTTTGTAGAAGGAGCGAGAATTCCTTTTTGCACGGGGGTTCGATTCCCCCCATCTCCACATTGATGAACTTTTGTCATAGATTTGTTTAATCCGCCCATTGTTTCCAACACTTTTGGGAGGTTCTAACTTATCTAACAGACGATTGCTCTCGGAAACCACTTCTTGAAGTACAAGGAGTGGTTTTTCCGTATTGATGTGGATTGCCCGGTCTTTGAGGATATGCTCAGTCCCCAAAGCAGTAAGAATCTGCCTCCGCTTCGCAATATCACCCTTTTGGAATTCCTCTCTGGCTCTCTCCGCAAAGGTGAGAGTGCTTTCAAGACGAACCAACCAGTCATCTACTCTCTTATCATCTCCATCAGACAATCTCTTCAATTCTGCTTTCTGCTTCAAGAGTTGTGATTCCTTCCGAGAGAACATCTCATCCGAAACCTTGCCCTCCAATCGAAGCTCCATCAACTGATCCAGCTTGAATACACAGTCCTTATAGTCCTGCTCATGCTTCACAATCAGCGAGTTCCTATCACCCTTTTCTCTTTCATGGAGTTTCTTCAACTCCTCAACAGCCCATTCATGGAACTCTGGTGGAATCTGAATCTTAGAGAGAAATTCATCAATTTGCTTTTCCAGAACTTTCACCTCAACCGACTTCTCCAAACACTCTGGACCCTGACTACCCGTACACCGATAGTAGATGTAATGGTGACTATTCCCATTCTGTTGGTGTTTCCATTTTTCTTCAGCAGTCACGCGAGCCTGGCAACCTGCACACCGCATCAATCCAGTGTAAGCAAAGATGTGAGTCTTCGGTCTCGGTCTACCCTCACGACCAAGGAGAGATTGGATTTTGTCATACTCCTCTTCCGTAATCATTGGTTTATGTTTACCAACATGCCAATCACCGCTACCCTCCGGAAACTCGAACGACCCATAGTAGAAAGGATTGGTGAGAACCCGATACATATTTGACTTACTCATCGCTTTTCTCGGCCATTTCTTCGTCCCCCTTGTTTCCAGATGGAGTTGCTTATCCGCAATCTCAACCAACTGGAGAGGAGAGTATTGTCCAGAAAGCATTAAATCGAATAACTTTCTTACTTTTGGGAACCGCTCCTCATCAACCAAGATTTCTTCCATCCTCTTGATGTGATACTGACTGTTTATGTACCCGATAGGAGCAATACTTGGACGAACTCCCTCACGAAGACGACCCTGTAAACCTCTCTTGATGTCCTTACTGAGATTCAAACTGAACTGATGAGCCATCCCGAAGTGGATGTGAAGCATTATCATGTCACTCTCTGGAGTGTAGATACCATCATCAGTCCTGATTTCTTTGATAACCCCATTTTGCAACATCCAGATTATCTGCCCTCCATCTATTGGATTTCTTGCTAACCGATTCAGCTTCCAGCAAACAATCCCGTCTACTTTCTTATCCAGAATCAACTGCAACATTTCAGCAAAAACAGGACGACCCAGAGTTTTAGCAGTCCGTTTTTCCGTGAGTTTCTTTGTAATGTGACAATCAGCACCTATCCGCTCAATTTCCCGCAACTGATCTTCAATGGAAGTGATTTGTTTTTCTTCCTGGTCAGTCGACTTACGAGCATACGCTACATATCTAAGTTTTGTTTTTGTTTCCATAATCTATTACCTCATTTAAGGTTTTGAGAGTTTCGATTTTTCGAGATTCAAAATCGATCACACGACTCTCAAGCTCATCCCGAGTCATTTTTTTGACTTTCTCAATCATGTCTACGATTACACAATCTTTGAGTGACTCGAAATCCATACAAGATTAGAAAATATGGCTTAGATACTTTATTTTCATAAATATATTATACCACATTATTCTATATATGTATAGGTTAATAATCCCAAAAAAGTGTTAACAACTTTGGGTAGATTCGCACACACGCTAAGAGGGGTGAGAGTATGACTTACCCTCACCCCCACATTAACGATGTGAACGAAGTTAACTTCCTCAAAGAGTATCTTTAGGTAGAGAGTTCTCTCCAAAGATCTCCTTGTATTCTTCATCTGACATTGGTTTACGATTTCGCTCCCTCTCCTCCGCCTCTTTCTTCCGTTTCTCTTCAAGCTCCCTCTTTTGCTTCCGCTCTTCCTGCGCCTTCAAATTTTGTGCCTTAGTAGCAGCGTCCACGACTCGCTTCACTCCGTTGAGATTGCCCTCTGGAAGCTCGAATAGAGAATCAAGCCCGTACCGCTTCGCCAGCAACCGAATCTTTGGATACTCCTTCACAATAGAGATGTAGAAGCCCCGGGCATCTCTATCCACTCGAAAGCCCATCTTCCGCACATACCAACCGATTTTCTTCGCAGACACTTTTGACCCCGGATACTTCATCACCCCCATCGAACTAGAGTTGTACTCTTTCGTCTCCCTGTTTGAGTAGTCTTCATAGTGAAGATTGTTGAACTTCTCCGCCAAGTCCACACCCGTACGAATTTTGCCCGCATACCTGATTCCTGGTTGGGTAAGAAGATCTAACACGCAGAGTAGAATGTCATTTTCTACCGAGTCTGCTTGCTCAATACCGAGTTCTTGTTCGTACTCAACCAGAAACTTCTTTACATCTTCGATTGGTTGTACCCCAAGCATTTTCGCCACGCTCATCACCGCAAGTCCCGTCTGCTTCAACCGAGGAAGACTTATCCCTCCCAACGCACTCTCGTCCGCACTCATCAGATGATGATTCTTAAACCTGAACATCAGAAGTTTATTCCTCAATGCCAACGCTTCCTCCTTGAATGCTTTGGTTAACTCAATGGGTCTTCCACTATCCATGTGTGGAGGCATCCAACCTGTGAGACATCGACTTTCAAGAGCAACATCATGGAATCGAGCCAAAGAAGCGATAATCTTTGGACCAAAGACATCGAATGTTTGGATATACATCTTTCCGTTTGGTAACTTCTCCATCCGCGAAACCGGAGTACCCGCACTGTAGCCCTGCCGTAGAACCATCCGCATTTCAGTTGACTCTTTTTCGTTAAGTTCGGCTTCGTCAAACACAAGAGTTGGCTTCACCAAATCAAGAGTCCTGAACAAAGCCGCATTACTGATTGACCCGCCCGCCATCACCGTCTTGTAA
Organism: uncultured Candidatus Saccharibacteria bacterium; assembly: GCA_964410165.1. Classification (GTDB taxonomy): domain Bacteria; phylum Patescibacteriota; class Minisyncoccia; order Phycocordibacterales; family CAIJYI01; genus CAIJYI01. The sequence goes on along the minus strand of CAYPFT010000001.1, from coordinate 97,376 downwards.
CAGAGATTTCCCGCCACCGACAACAATCTAGATTTTCCGCTTCCCCAGAGACCTGTCACTCGCAGATAGGGAACGCTCCTAAACTTGTCGTATACCCAACTCATCATGATGTAGACTGCAACGACCGAGAGAAACTCATTTTGAAGTTGCACATATTTATCTACGAACGCTCTCACTTCGTAATACAGGGCTTCATTACTTTGATAATCTCCGACCTCCGAAGGAAACAAAATGTACCCAGTCTCAAGAAGACTTTGATTGGGAGCTAATGGCTTAAACACCGTCCTATCATCGAACCGCACGCTATCCTCAAGACTTACTTTGCCGTCTTTATACACCGCCAACTTAGTAGTCCGCTTTACCGAATCATGCAACATCTCGACTAATGACCCGTCTTGCAGAATGCACGACACACCCGGCCACTCAACATCTTCACCATCAGCCGTATCTGCTTCATTTGGTGGAGTAGGATTCTCATTCTTTGTTTTCTCCTCTTCTGCAATTTGATCAATGGATTTCTTTTCCACAATTTCTTTTTCTTTTTTCTTGCTCATATTTTTAATCTTGCTGTGAGTACCTATACAGCACCAGCACAGCCATTTTGAATTTTAAGTTTTTAATTTTTCTCACGAATGTAATGACATCCCCATGCTCATGACACCCAAAACAGTAGTAGTGGGGGTTATCCGTGAACACAACGAATGAGGGTGTCTTCTCTGCATGGAATGGACATAGCCCGACCAACCGATGCGTACCGCCCCGTCGCAAATCGACGTATTCCGATACCACATCCTCCAAGTCCACATCCCTCGCTACTTCCAGCATCTCCTCGAATCTCCGTTGATTCTTCCGTTTCTTCCGAGGGATGAGTTTCTCTGCCTCTGGAAAAATCTTCAACCACCCATCTGTAGTCCGAGGGAGATTCTCCCGCAACCACTTCCGATGTTTGATTTCCTCCTCTCTGGAAAAAGCACGAAACTCATCATCAATCTGTTCCAACTCATCCAGTTCCTCATCCGAGTACTGCTTCGTCATCCACAGCAACCGCAACCATCCGGGAATAATCGACACACTCTCCCAGATAGTGACTAGCTCACTTTGCTTTCTCATCGTCTATTTTGTTGTCAAAGAACGTCTCTACGCTTGGCAGTCCAAAGACGACCCTATAAACTTCTAGGAGATATCCCGCCCTCCGTTCTGCTTCCGCATCCGAAAGCTCCTCCTCGAATTCTTGGAGATACAACCGCTTGAAGTTTTGAATCGACCTTTGTGTGAATGCCATAAAAAAACTGCCTTACACCAGGCAGTCTAAAGAAAACGGAAGTCCCGCGATAAACCGTTAAGCGTTTACACTTAACTTCTCAATGTGATTTGTTGCTCAATGATTTTCCGTCGCATATCCATATCCATATTCAAAATCTCATCTGGAAGCCAAACACCATCAGAAGTCTTATCTCTCCCATACCGATCCAATAACCCCTTCTTGTAGCAAGCATAAACAAGTTCATCACGCTCTTTTTGACTCCGTACTCGAATGGGCACTACTCTATGCTTAAATGAGCTCAACGCCTTCTCAATCTCACCCTTATTATCACGAATGAATTTACTCACATCCCGATAACTTGCCCCCGGAAGAATCTTAATGTTGACGCATTCTTCATCTTTATCAAATTCAAATGCACACGAAAAACCCGCCTTATCCCATCCACGAGAAAATGACATCCCAAAAGGGATAGTTGTATCAAAATCCTTAAACTTTTTTCCAAGTAGCAAATACCCTTCAATCCATTGAGAGTGAGGGAGAGGTAGCTTAAACTTTCGAGCTAAGTCCGCTCTTGCTGACTGAATATCAAAAAATCTATCTTTGTGTGTTTTCAGCCAAGAAAGATACTTCTGGTTGGATTCAAAACCATCCAGAATAGGAATCCCGATTTTAGCCCTTTTCAAAATGACTTCGATACCAAAAGATTCACGCTGGAAGAGACGCTCAAGCTCATCGAGCAGTCTTGGTTCTATTTTGCCCTGAGTCATTCTTCAATTTTAACGGAAACCATGCCGTATTGGTAGAAAGCAACTTTAGATGATAGATACCATTACCAACCCACCGAAAGTGTCTCAGATGTGCCCGTGATGTCACAGAGCACACTTGATGTGTCCATCCCCTTAATCGATTACCCCCAGAAGCACTCCGTGCCCAGTTTCTTTACTTTTGATTTGAGATGTCCAAAAAGAGTGAGGTTGCCAGAGAAGCTAAAACTATTCTTTGATTTGCCCTCCGCCAAGCTCATACATTTCTTGAAAGAACTCTGGAGAATCAAGAACTGACGGCTCTTGCTCTTCATCCGTATCCCAAGTCAACGACCAAAGAACAAGAATCAGCAGTAATATAAAAATTGCAATAATCCCCGATGAGTTGTTCGTCTCTCTTTCTTTCATATTATTGTGAATGTGTGAACTTCGTGCACTTACTGGTTGATGATCGCTCCATCGAAATTCAGTAGGTTTTCGTTCACAGCACCCTGCAAATTCAACTGTTGAACAAGTGAGTTATTAAAACTTTCCTGTGCTCGCAGAGCATTCTTGAGTTGCTCGAACTGACTTCGAGAACTACTTAATCCACTCAGTGTCATAAACGCCAATCCAACGACCACTACCCAAAGACCTATGATGTTGTATTTTATTGCACCAGTCATATCTAATTTTGTTAATTGATAATTCCTGGTGGGATACACAAAACCCGCCACCAGGAGGCCTTGCGGCCCTATAGGAGTTTCCCCCTATAACGTTGAGGACGCCCTGAATGACGGGTTTTCTATCCTCAACGATTTGAGACCATGCCAGAGACAAATCTACTGGTTTAGGTCCTAGCTCTTTCGAGCACGATATTCAGTTGTATTTACATGGTATTACCTTCCCCCCTGAAAGTAAAATTCCACTTTCTGCTTTCTTGACTTTACTTTTACTCATGTATAAGCTACCCTACATAAATACGTTACGCCCTTGCAAATATAAAACAACCCTTGTAGTATAAAAAATATGAAAGGAAAAGAAACAAATCGAGATCGTTTTGTAAGACTCGCCACTCTCCGGACGAACATGGTCTTAAAACGTCTTAAGGTTCTTGGAAACTGTGCGAACAGGAGTGTTTACGACTACACTGAAGACGAGATAAACAAAATCTTTTCCGAAATAGAACGAAATGTCAGAAACACAAAAGCAAAATTCCACTTCCCCAAGAGACGGGACTTTAAACTATAAAAAGATGACTCCTCAACAAAAGCTAAATAAAGATGTTCTCTTGGAACTCATAAAAGCGACCAGCCAAGAAAAGGTCACGGAATTGATTAGCACACACCCGTTTTTCAAAACTTGCAAATGGGTACCGTACGGCGGACAGGAAAACAATGCTGGAACTATCAAGGCTCAAGCACCAGATCCCATTGGTGCTTTGGTTGAGAAAATTACAAATGGAATCGATGCGCTATTAGTTAGATTCTGTTTGGACACCGGAATAGATCCTACCTCACCGTCAGCTCCGCAAAGCCAGGGAGAAGCAATAAAACAATTCTTTGGTAAAAAAATCGCAGACTTTGACTTATCTGATAAAGAAGTACGAGAAATTGCCCTAAAGACTGTTCGTATAACTGGTGAGGGCTCTCCTGACAAACCAACAATATCAGTGTTCGACTCTGGTGAAGGACAACACCCGAACGATTTTCCAAAAACATTTCTTTCAATAGGTGGCTCAAATAAAATCAGGATAAAATTCGCTCATGGTGTATACAACCAAGGAGGTTCCGCCGCTTTGAAGTTCTGTGGGAATGGGTATCAACTCGTTCTCTCACGACGAGCTCCAAATATAAAAAACGGCGCAGAAGATCTTTGGGGATTTTCACTAGTCCGTGAATGGTACGAACCCGGATTTAAGGCAGAACGCTATGAATACTGCGTTGTAGACAACAATGTACCATCCATTCCTTTTGAACCTCTTAAAATCTTGCCAGATGGGGGTAGCTTTGAGAGTGGAAGTTTTGTTCGTCTATATAGTTACGCTCTTAGAAATAGCAACCTTTTCATAACCGGTCAAAGAGAAAAAGAATTAGCTCGTGAAATCAACAAGAGGTACTTCTCAATGCCATTGCCAATTCAAATAAACGAGCTTCGTACTCAGCTTCGAGGTTATTCCGATAAAAATAAAGTCACGAGAATCTACGGTCTTTGGAGACTTCTAAAAAAACAATTTTCAGATAAGGAGATTGTTCGCCAAGTGTTACCGCTCAAAGCAGAGTTAGGTATTTTTGGGTTAAGAAATATTGAAATAGTCATTCTCAATGATGAGAGTGAGCAGGGGAAATCATATAAGAGCCAGACAGAAAAAGTCTTTCTAACTGTGAACGGACAAGCTCAACATACATACTCCGTAAACTTTCTAAAAACAGAGTGCTTGTTACCAGACCTCGCCCCGTTCATGACAATCCACATTGATTTATCAAACGCAAGCCACGAAGCAAACAAGGTTTTCCATACTGCAAGAAGTGGACTCATTGACATACCGGAGAGAGAAGAATTTGAACAACGACTCATTGACTCTATTAAAGGTGATGAAACACTGAAAGAGTTAAATCGCGAGTACAAAGAAAGAAAACTTAAGAATGCTCAACCAGAAGACCAAGACCTATCACGTTATATAGGTCGATTGGTTAAAGACAATCCTTTTCTTGCTTCACTCTTGAATGTGGGAGAAGAGGTGCCCACAGAGAGACCCGAGGGACAAAATAAAAAAGAATACAAAGGAGAATACATACCTACATTCTTTGAACTCAAGGAGAATGAAAAAACAATTCCTTTCAATCGTTACGCTCGATTGAGAATAAAAACAGACGCGCAGAATGACTACCTCATACGAACCAAAGACAGCGGTGAGTTTCGCTGGACAGCATCAAAATTGGTTCAAATCAATCAGTATTCATTAAAAGACGGCTTCTTGCCTATTCGTATTGAACCAGCCAAAGGCGCAAAACCGGGAGAAACCGACACTGTGACTTTTGAACTTACACGACCAAATCAGGAATCACTCAAAGTTGAGCTGAAAATAATCATAGGTGAATTTGAAGAACCGCATGTAGGAAAGCCTGGTACTCCAAAACAGCCGACAAAACTTGCCCTTAAACTCCCGGAAAGAAAATATATTCCCAAAGAAGACTGGACAAAAGAAGACTGGGCTTCGCCATCTGGTAAACGATGGACTGGAGTTGATATCGCTGAGGTTGTGGAAGACCAAGAAGGAATTACAGTCTACATAAATAAAGAACCCGACGTACTTATTGAATTTCCAAAAAGAAATCCAAAGTATGCATCTGGAGATATGATGTCTACGATCCAAAAACGATTTTTCGCCAGCATTTATCTTTATGCTATTGCAATGTTTTTTGAAATGAAAAATGAGCCCGACAAACGAGATTGGGCAATTCCCAACTCACTTAAAGCTATAAGCAAGTTTATTCTTGACCTTTCTTTCACCAATAGAGCAGAGCAACTTGGAGAAGACTAAACTTTTTCCATCACAACAACATACTCAAACTCATAAGCTCTAGTTTTTGAAGGATTATCCTTGCCGGTGAACTTGCCACTGTCTAAATCTCTCCAGGGAGTAATCATCTTGTTGGGTATTTCCCGCTTGATGAAATCGAGTTTTTTAAACCCAGCAACTTGCATTTGCTCTGCAGTAACCTGAGCATTGGAAATCTCTACACCGCGCAGATTTGTATTTCCGATTATGATGCACGCCTTGCCTCCTGGCTTTAACACTCTATGCATTTCTGCAAAAACCTTCTTCATATCCAAAAAGTAATTCGCAACATCAATCGCCAAAGGTCGCTCCACAGACATTAACGCATTCACTATTTGATTGCCTATCTCACTGTCGAACTCGCCCCTTTTTTCTGCCTTTGAGCTAGTGCCTATGAAAGTCCTTCTGAAGTCTATGAACTCTTTGCTAAAATGATGCCACTTCTTGAAATGCTTCGGGTCATCCCCAAACCAGAGCAAAGATAGCTGATGTAAATCAGCGTATTCGTATGAAGTGACATAAGGTGGTGATGTAATAATGAGGTCTACAGAATTTGTTTCCAGAGGAAACTTCTTTGTCGAATCCCTCCTGTACATTTTCGCTGGGACATTCGTGTACTTAGACTGAACTAACGAAGTGTAAAACTGCTCATTCTTTCGTATCATCGAATCAAGATGACGCAAGAATGTCGCTTTTGGATTAGGTAGCACTTTTTCCTTATCAATAGTTGGTTTAATACTTTTCATTAACCAACGCGAGCAATTTTTCAAGTTGTGTGAAAAAGAACACAAGAAGAACCTTCTAACATTGTGGTTTTTTATTTCCTTTATAGCAAAATATATTCTGTCCAGCTCTCGAACCATATCTGGCTCAAACCAGTATCCAATCCTGGGGTGGTGTTCATACGATACCGTGGGAGCATTATCATAATCCTCCAAGAATTTACTTCTGTAATTAGTGAGAGTTCTTGGTTTGATTGGAGTGGTCTTTGTTTGAGTTATCAACTTCGCAACTGGATTTATATCAAATCCAATACTCTTGTGACCCAACATTTTTGCTTCCACAAGAGTAGTGCCACATCCACCAAAAGGATCGCAAACAACCTGAGTCCCACTTGGAGCATAATCTTCTATAAGTTTCTTCACGATTTGGGGGATAAACTTTGCCGGATACCGGTGATAGTCATGAGTAAAGGCCGTAGTCTGAGATCTCCCAACATCACGAAATGACCAATCTTCCCTTGGTTCTAAAGAAACAAATAAATCTTTTATATCAGTAGTGGATAGAGGCATGGTGTCAATATCATTATACCCCTTGTCCGGAATGGACTCAAACAAAGAATCCGGATAAATCTCGCGAAAAGTATCCGTTACCCCATAGGCACTTTTTCAGGCCTATTTTTTTTATTCAGTTAATGAATGTCATTAACATAGTTAACATCCTGGAGAGTAGGATGTGATGGTGGTTCTATTCAAAGTGGTAGAAATACCAACCGAGAGTGTAAACTACCCACTCAAGTGATTCTAGTGTCCCTCAACCATTACCACGATTGAACGATCTTAAGGGAAGAGCACACATCTGGTTCCAGAATATAGGTTCTAACGTCATTCATTAGTTTCCACCAATTTTGGCGCAAAAACCGGCATCAGTCGGTTTTTGTTTTGCCAAAATTCGGTGGAGATGGAGGAAGCCAACTGCTTGGCTTCCGTGGGGAATCGAAAACCGCAGGCATGTTTTATCGCTCGCAAGCGACAAAACAGCCGAGGTGGGGTCGCGGAAAATTTTTGTAGCAACAAAAATTTATCTGTGACCGATTCCCCCCATCTCCACAGCCAAAACAACCCGCCCGATTTAGGGCGGTTTGTTGTTTTGAGTTGTGGAGATGAGTGAGCAAACTGCTTTGCTCACGTGGGGGGATTGAAAGGCGCAGCGATGTTTTTGTTTGTGCGAAGCACAAGGCAAAAACCGCGAGCCGGGGTCGCAAGATTTTTTGTCAGAAAAAATACTTGTGACCGATCCCCCATCTCCACCAAGTTTGGCGCAAAAACCGGCATCAGTCGGTTTTTGTTTTTACTGGCATATCCGTTTCTGTTCTCTGGAAAACATGCTATCTTGAAACAAGAAACCCTTTGATACCGCTACGCGAGGTACCGCATGAACACTCTTCTCAAACGCGCCAAAACATTTCGGCTTGCCTTTCTTTTTATTATTTTTCCTTTCGTATCTTCTTGTCTGGTTTCTTGCGCGAATTTTACCGGCCCGGGTTACTACGCGCAATTGGTCGCCGGAGAAACCCGCGTTTTAACCAACCGCGTGCCGATACGCGACATGCTCGACGACAAACAAGTGCCGGAAAAATTAAAAAAGGATTTGCGTTCCGTACTTGAAATACGCGAATTCGCGATACGAGAACTCGGCCTTCCCGCGACGAAAAGCTTCACCACCTACATGGACACCGGCAGAGAATTCGCAAACTGGTCGCTTACTGCAACGCCGGAATTTTCGGTACGGCCGAAAACATGGTGTTTCCCTTTCGCCGGATGCGCTTCTCATCTGACATTCTTTGACGAGCGGCTCGCCAAAGAATACGAGAAAAAACTGTCGCGCGAAGGATATGACGTTTCCGTTCGCGGCGTCACGGCATATTCCACGGGTGGCAATTTCGCCGACCCGGCAATGAACACTCTTTTTGAATATCCAGATTACGAGTACGCGAGTACCGTCTTCCACGAAATGGCTCATGAAAAATTGCGCATACCGGGCGAGCCGGCTTTCAATGAATCGTTCGCCGTGTTTGTCGGAAGAATCGGCCAATACTTGTGGGTGGAAAAACATTACGAAAAAGACCAAAAAGTTCTTTTGGCGAAGCGGATCCTCGAACGCACGCAAAGGTCGGTTGAATTTGCAAACCTTGTCGCCGCAACATGGCGTGAACTCGATACGCTGTACATGAAAAATCTTTCGCCGAAAGAAACGCGTCTTTTGAAACGAAACGTTTTTCAAAAAATGCGAGAAGATTACGCCGTACTGAAAGAAAGCTGGGGCGGATACGGCGGCTACGATGGTTGGTTTAAAAAGTCTCTGAACAACGCCCGCGTGAGTGAAACAAACGATTACGGAAATCTGGTACCTCTCTTCGAAAAGCTTTTTGAATTTTCCAATCGCGATTTTCAGGGTTTCTACCGGCAAACGGAGCGGCTCGCGAAACTTTCACCGCGGCAAAGGAAACGAGAGATACAAAGAATTTTAAAGAATGATGCGGCATGATAACTCTCTTATACGCAGGGTAAAAAATCCGCCCCCAAACCGAAGGGCGGATTTTCTTTATTATTTCTTCGCGCCTTTCTTCGGCTTCTTCGCTTCTTTTTTATGCGACATTCCTTTTGCCATACAAAGATATGATTACGCTGGTAAGTTATGCTTGTATTGTATCATGAAATTTTTATACACAAAAACAAAAGCCGCTCTTTCAATCAGAGCGGCTTTTTTACATCACGCGCTTGTGCCGAAAACGCATCCAAAGAGCAATGGTATACCCATACGAAAAGAGGAAGAGGGCGGAGTTTGCAAACACGAGCCAATCGTCAATTTCATAAGAATACCATATCCAAACGACCACATTCACAGCATAAGCGAAAAGCAAAACCGGAGAGACCATGCCCGCGCTTTTTTCTTTCCTGATGAGCTCCCCTTGAGCAAAAACACCGAGAACGGCAAAAAAGTTTATCATGGAAAAAACAAATTCTCCCGTACGCGGAAACTCAATCATGATAAATATCATAATGAAAAGAAGCCGAACAAGCAGTAATTCTTTTTTTGTGAACCCTTTGAATTTATACAGTCCGTAAAGAATCGGGATGTAAAATGCAATGCGAAACACTCCCTGCCATGCCAAAAGAGAATTACTTTCTTTAACCCCGAAAATGGGGTAAGTGATAAACATGAAAAAGAAAATGAATACCCATGTGGCCGACACCGAATCCCCCGATTTATTTTTCCAAATTTTCCATCCCTGGATACCAAGCGCGACGGAACCGAAGAAAATAAAAAAAATGATTCCGTAAGAGCTTATCGCCTCCGGAGTCCACTCGTACCCCAGCCAATTTCTCATGTAAAGAACCTCCAAAAATTGTTTGTCTGGGATAAGAAAAGCATATCTTTTACGTTGAGTCAAATTTATAAGTTTGACAAATAACCTATAGTAGGATACTCTACATTTGGCGTATCAATACCGTCAAAAACGGCACATTTCAACCCCCCAACAAACGAGGAGCGTAAAATGGCAGAGCAAAGCAAAAATTGGGAAACAGTATCAAAAACTGTTGACCAACAATTTATTGGAACAAAGTTAGCCGGATTTCCGTTTAACGAAGGCTTCCCCAAAAATCGCACCCCGGGCGAAATATTCGAAATTATCGCGTCTGATGGAGAGAAATATCTCGCGACACTTGACCTTTCGGAGCAGTACACAGTGGAAGGAATATCGTGGGATGCTTTCAGTGTATGGAGTGGGACACGATACACGGGCACTTCGGAAACATTCAGAAAAGAAAATGTTGCTGGTTGGAAAACTAAAGAGTAATTCCAGCCCATCTTATATGACCCCCCACCAATTTATTGGGGGGCTTTTCTTTTCCCTATTTTTATGTTATTGTAAAAACTCATGAAATTAGACCATTCTACATACGACCTCATCGTCATCGGCGGCGGGCCATCGGGGATGATGTGCGGCGGACGTGCGGCGGAGCTTGGCGCGCGCGTGCTTCTGCTTGAGAAAAACAAGAAGCTTGGGAAAAAGCTCTCTTTAACTGGTGGCGGACGGTGCAATATCACCAATGCGGAATTCAATGTTCGCGCTTTTTTGGCGAATTTTCCCGAAGCGAAGGAATTTCTCTTCTCTCCTTTCTCAAAATTCTCGGCAAAAGATACGTTCACTTTTTTTGAGAACCACGGACTTCCTCTCGTCATTGAGGCGCGCAAACGAGCTTTCCCAAATACGCAGAAAGCGCCGGATGTAACGCGGGTTATGGAGAAGTATGTCAAAAACAACCGCGTGGAGATAAAGGCGAACACCCGCGTTTCATACCTCAAAAAAATGCGGGACGGAAATTTTGAGGTAAAAACAAAAAAAGGAGATGCGTTCATTGCGCGAAATATCGCCATTGCTACCGGCAATCTCGCCGCTCCGGAAACCGGCTCAACCGATGATGGGTTCAACCTTTTGAAATCGCTCGGACATACCGCCAAAAATCCGAGTCCGAATATCGTTCCGCTTGCCACCGATGCCACGTGGGTGCACCGGCTTTCGGGGGTTACGCTTTCATTCATGACCATCCGCTTCAAGCTCGACGGGAAAATAAAACTGAAAAAAACGGGGAAAATTCTTTTCACCCACTTCGGCGTTTCCGGGCCGCTCGTACTCAACTCGTCTTTTGAAGTCATTAAATTACTGAAAGCGGGACAAGTGGAAGCGACCATTGATATGTTTCCCGACACGGAAGAAAACGAGCTCGACCGCCGGGTATGGCGCCTCTTTGAGCAGAACAAGAATAAAAAAATGAAAAATGTCTTGCCGGAGATGATGGATAAGGCGGTCGCCGCCGAAATACTTGTGATGCAGGATATCAACCCCACCGGCGTTTCGCTTTCTGAAAAGCCCGTAAACGAAGTTACCAAAGAAGAACGAAAGAAGCTCGTGAAAAAAATGAAAAACCTCGCCTTCCCCATCATCGGCACACTCGGTTTCGACAAAGCCGTCATCGCCGACGGCGGAGTAATGCTTGAAGAAGTGAATTTCAAAAACATGACCTCGCGCATTCACCCGAACCTCTACCTTCTCGGAGATATTTTAAACATCAACCGCCCTTCCGGCGGCTTCTCGCTTCAACTCTGCTGGACGACAGGCTTCGTCGCGGGGACAAGCATCGGCGAATCCATAAAAACTAAAAAATAATTTTTCTTTTTCCCCTATAGCTAATTCTAGCATATGCGTAATAGCCGGATTAATTTGGTTGATAGCGTAGTCGTTTTAGTTCGGTAGCGTAAGCATTTTTTTCGTTTTTTTGAAACAATTCGCGTGTATAAAAAAAATACATGCGAAATCATCGTGTTGCGAGCTTAAAATCGTTCGTTTTGAGGAGAGAAGAAGCCGGTGTACGAGGCACATTACCTGCAATCCGAGTTGATTATCAACCAAATTAATCCGGCTAAGTGGCATATGCTAGAATTAGCTATAGGGATTTTGCTCATAAAAAATGCCTCACTGGTTTCCCATGAGGCACTTTAACAAGTCATCGTCCGAGCTTCTTTTCCACTTCCAGCACTCGCTCTGTGATTTTAAGTACTGTGTCGGGAGTAACGCTCATAGAATCAATTCCGATTTCCACCAAGAACTCCGCCATGTCCGGGTAATCGGACGGCGCTTGACCGCACAATCCGGAATGCTTGCCGTTTCGTTTTGCGCCTGCGACGGCAAACCGAATCATTTCCTTCACTCCCGGATCTTGTTCGTCAAAGCTTTCGGCAATAATGGCAGAATCTCGATCTGCACCCAAAGTTAGCTGAGTAAGATCATTGGAGCCGATAGAGAAGCCGTCAAAATACTTTGAAAATTCGTCAATTTGAATTACATTGTTCGGAATCTCGCACATGACATACACTTGCAATCCGTTCTCTCCCCTCCTCAAGCCAAGCTCCGCCATGTATTCAAGCACCCGCTCCGCTTCACGAATGCGGCGGCAAAATGGAATCATCAGAATGACATTCGTCAATCCCATGTCGTTGCGAACTCGTTTCATCGCGGCGCATTCCAAAGCAAAAGCTTCGGCATACGCGGAATGTGTATAACGCGAAGCGCCGCGAAAACCAATCATCGGATTGGCTTCGTCAAATTCAAACCAGCGTCCGCCGAGCAAAGTGGCATATTCGTTAGTCTTGAAATCAGACATCCGTACCACAACCGGTTTTGGATAAAAAGCCGCCGCGATAGTTCCCACGCCTTCCGCTAAACGTTCTATGAAAAACTCTTCCGGCAGTTGATTCTTGACCAATAAAGCAAGCTCTTTTTTTTCGGATTCATCTTGTACTTTTTCCGAATGAATCAACGCCATCGGATGGGCTTTGATATACTCGGTAATGATAAATTCCATTCTTGCCAAGCCGACCCCGTCGTTGGGCAAAAAGCTCGTCTTAAAAGCAAGCTCCGGATTGCCAAGATTGAGCATGATATGCGTCTTTGGGCGCCCAAGGTGGGATAAATCTGTGGTGATTACTTCAAAAGGAAGAATACCTTCATAAACCTTACCTTTATCGCCCTCGGCGCAAGACACGGTCACCTGCTTGCTATTCCGAAGCGCCGTCGTTGCGTTTTCACAACCGATAACAGCCGGAACGCCAAGCTCTCGCGAAATAATAGCCGCATGGCAGGTGCGTCCGCCTTGGTTCGTAACTATTGCGGAAGCGATTTTCATCACCGGCTCCCAATCGGGCGTGGTCATATCCGCCACAAGCACATCGCCTTTCTTAAAATCAGAAAGCTGTCTCACATTTCCCATAATACGCACGGGTCCTGCGGCAATCTTACTGCCCACCGCATGTCCCGTTACTACCGACTTCGCTGTTTTCTCTTTTAGTTCGTATTGCTCTAATATCATTCCTGACTTTTGAGAGACGACCGTTTCCGGACGAGCTTGGACAATGTACAGCGCTCCGTCAATACCGTCTTTCGCCCACTCCATATCCATTGGTTTTGAGCGCCCCGCCTTTTTGCTATAATGTTTTTCAATTTTTATAGCGCAATTGGCGAGAGTAAGAACATCTTCATCATTAAGACAAAACCGATTTTGGTCATGAAACGAAGTGTGTACATTTTTAGTCGATGCCGTTCCCCATGTATCCGCATATACCATTTTTATTTTTTTCGTTCCGAGCGAATGTTTCAAAACCTTCCGATATCCTTTCATAAAGGTTGGCTTGTGAACATAAAACTCATCCGGATCAACCGCACCTTGGACGACGTTCTCGCCGAGACCATACGCGCCGGTAATGTACACCACGTCCTTAAAGCCCGACTCGGTATCAAGCGAAAACATAACCCCGCTTGAAGCCAAATCGGAACGCACCATTTTCATGATGCCAACCGATAGCGCCAGTTTGAAGTGATCAAACCCATGATCAACCCGATAGTGGATAGCTCTGTCGGTAAAGAGGCTCGCAAAACAACGTTGGCAAAAATGAATAATGCTTCTATCCGGTCGAATATTAAGATAGGTATCCTGTTGTCCGGCAAAACTCGCCGTCGGTAAATCTTCCGCCGTAGCAGAGCTTCGTACCGCCACGCTCGTGTCATCGCCGTACTGTTCTTTCAGTTTGGCGCAAGATGCCAAAATCTGCTCTCTCAAATCGTCGGGAAACGGCGCCGCATACACAATTTCTCTCGCCCGATGAGCTCGTTTAGCAAGATCCAACATGTCGTTCGGATCCAAATCATCAAGCGCTTCGTGTAGTGGTTCCCAAGCATTGGCTTGATCCATCACATAACGATATGCTTCCGACGTTACAGCAAAACCGTTCGGGATACGAATACCTTGCGGCGTTAATTCTCTATACATCTCTCCAAGCGACGCATTTTTACCGCCGACCAAAGGAACATCATCTATCGTTATTTCAAAAAACCATTTAATATGATTGACCATTTCTTCTCTCCCCTTGATGCCAAAGAAACATCTGTCTTATTTTGGGGGGCAAACAACACCCCTTTCTGTAAAAAGGATATGCGGAAGTCCAAAAATAGTCAACCGCTTGTTCTCTCTACTACAACACCCGTCTTACATAAACGTTTCATGAAGACAAAAAAAGAGAGACGGTATGCCTCTCTTTTCTTCCTTTGCTATTACTTAACCTTGTCTTCCTTTGTGAAGTAGTCGAAAGGAAGCAACTCTTGTGTTTCGCATTCAGACATAAATTGATCCAAAAAATATACCGCCTCGTCGACAGTTTGAGCGTTGAGCGAATGCGGCGGATGAATGCCATTTTTATCAATCAATCGAATCGTCGGGTCATTTTTTTGGCTTCTTCAATATCCCGCCCGTACGAAATAACGCCCGGTAAAACCGGTACGGTTATCTGATACCCGCCACCCTTTACCGGCTCGTATATGACAGTAAACGAATATTCGGTTGAAGTTTCTTTTTTGAGTGTTTTCATACACCCATGATACCCGTCCTTGACATTTTTGTCAAAGTAAGTCCTCACACCCCAAAAATATCTTTACTGTACAGAGCGATATTACACACGAACCCCCTCTCTCCGCCAGCTGGCGGACTCCCCCTTTGAAAAGGGGGAGCGACCTAAATTTTAACGACTGAAAGGAGTATAAAATTGGAAGTGCCCATGCGGTAAGGACGCCAACCGTCGTGCCTCCTCCCCTCTTTAGAGGGTGAGGAATGGGCAGGGACCCGTTCCGCAAGACCTTTTGAGGATTTTTGTGACCCGCCAGCCGGCGGGGAAACAAAAAGTCCAAAAGGTGTACAGTCCCTGTAAGGGAGGATTGGGGTGGGGTGTGAGAACTTACTTGTCAAAAGATTGACAAAGCCAACAAAAAATGATTTACTTATACTTGAACAACATCCGTTCTTTGTTGGAGAAATATCATGAATTTACAAGGTGAAAAAATCGAACGTTTTGGGCAGGTATGGGAGTGGAGGGAGAAAAACCTCTTAATGACGGGACACTGGAAAAGCACCGCTGGTAATCTTGTTTTCATCTTTCCGCCGCCAGATGATTCAGCCGAGTGGTGGATAAATATCATGGACGAAGATGTACTCAACTTCACGGGAGAAGACGCGGAAAAACGAGCTTTCTGTGTAGCGGAATGCTTCACGCGTCAAGATCGCCGGGGCGACTTTATTATGACTCGCTCCTCTGCCACAACGGAAGATTTGCCGAAAACTGAATCGCCAAGTCAAGGTCTCTATAAGACCGGACGAGACGAAGGAAAATAAAACATTCCCCGTATCCGCCAAACCCCTCCGATATCCATCGGAGGGGTTTTTCTCTATTCGTGATTCCCTATTCCTGATTCTTTTCCTACTTCCTACTCTCAATAATCGCATCCGCGACATTCTTCGGCACGACGGCATAATGAGAAAACTCCATCGTGCTCGTTCCGCGGCCTTCGGTCATGGAACGAAGGGCGGTAACGTAGCCGAACATTTCAGAGAGCGGCAAGAGCGCTTTCACCACCTTGTTCATTCCGCGGTCGCTCATGGATTCTATCTGCCCGCGCTTAGAGGAAAGATGCCCGGAAATATCGCCCATGAATTTCTCTGGCATGACGACCTCAACCGCCATGATGGGCTCAAGAATGACGGGGCGCGCGCGTTTTGCCGCATCTTGGAATGCCATGCTTGCCGCGACTTTGAAGGCGATTTCAGAAGAGTCCACATCATGGTACGAACCGTCATAGAGTTCGGCGGAGAGGTCCACTACCGGGAAACCGGCGAGTATTCCGCGATCCATCGCCTCGCGAAGACCCTTGTCCACGGCGGGAATGAATTCCTGCGGGATAATCCCCCCTTTGATGTTGTTGATAAATTCGTAGCTGTTTTCTTTGTTGCGCTTGGTGTTTTTCGGCAAATCTTCCACATCAACCGTCTTGTCAATCGGCTTGATGCGGATGCGCACGTGTCCATACTGCCCGCGGCCGCCGGATTGCTTGATGTACTTCCCTTCCGCTTCCGCCTCGCCGAGAATCGTTTCTCGATACGCCACTTGGGGCTTGCCGGTATTCGCTTCCACATTAAATTCGCGCTTCATGCGGTCCACCATGATGTCGAGGTGGAGTTCTCCCATTCCGGCGATAATCGTTTCAAGCGTTTCAGGATCGGTCTTCACGCGGAATGTCGGGTCTTCGGCGACGAGCCGTGAGAGCGCCATACCCATTCGCTCCTGGTCGGCTTTCGTCTTCGGCTCGATGCGCATGGAGATGACCGGCTCGGGCGCAATGATGCGCTCGAGGATAATCGGGTATGCTTCGTCGCAGAGTGTATCGGAAGTCAGCGTGTCTTTCAATCCCACCGCGGCTGCAATTTCTCCCGCGAAAACTTTCTTCACCTCTTCCCGCTCGTTCGCGTGCATCCGCAAAATTCTGCCGATGCGCTCTTTCTTTTGTTTCGTCGCATTGTAAATATACGAGCCTGATTCAAGCGTACCGGAATACACGCGGAAAAAGATGAGCTGCCCGACGAACGGATCGCTCGCCACCTTGAACGCAAGCGCGGACAAAGGCGCTTTATCGGAAACCTCGCGGACAATTTCCTGATTCGTATTCGGATCAATTCCTTTCGGTGCCGGAATATCAAGCGGACTCGGAAGATAATCGATGATGGCGTCAAGCACGAGCTGAACGCCTTTGTTTTTGAGCGCGGAGCCGGCGAACACGGGGACGATGTTGTTTGCAATAACCGCTTTCCTGAGTGTCGCCTTCAGCTCGTCAAAAGCCGGTATTTTCCCATCGAGGTAATTCGTCATCATTTCCTCATCATTCTCTACTATTTTTTCGATAAGCTCATTGTGATATTTCTTCGCATCCGCCATGAAGTTTTCCGGAATCTCAAACGAAACCACCTTCTCCCCTCTCTCGCCTTCAAAACGATAGGCTTTCATTTCAAGAAGGTCAATTACGCCTTCAAACTTATCTTCCTCTCCGATGGGAATGTGCATGCGTACGGCATCTTTTGTGAGCCTCTCAAGAATGCTCTTAAAAGAACGCTCAAAAGATGCGCCGGTGCGGTCAAGTTTGTTGATAAGGCAGATGCGCGGCACGTTGCCGTCATCGGCGTAGCGCCAGTTTGTTTCTGACTGCGGTTCCACTCCGGCGACGCCGTCGAAAACCACCACCGCGCCGTCGAGCACGCGCAGAGACCGCTTCACCTCAATGGTAAAGTCTATGTGTCCGGGGGTGTCAATGAGGTTAAAGCGATGCTTCTTGTCCGCATCTCCGGGGGCGTATGTGGGCGTCCAAAAACAGGTCGTTGCCGCCGAGGTAATGGTGATGCCGCGCTCGCGCTCCTGCTCCATCCAGTCCATGACCGTCGCGCCTTCGTGCACCTCGCCGATTTTATGCGATACGCCCGTGTAGAACAACACTCGCTCGGACGTGGTGGTCTTGCCCGCGTCAATGTGGGCGATGATGCCGAAATTTCTTACTTTTTGCAGTGGGTAGTCGCGTTCCATAATGTTAAGTATAAGGGATTAGTATAAGTATAAGGGAAAACGAACGCCCTTTTTTCTCTACTCATCGTTTATTAAATATGAGCAATAAATTCTCATATTTAGACGGCACTCGGCTGGAATATGAGCAAGCTCCTATTCCTTCCTCGCTTGTCTAAATAAAAAGACCCGGTAGCGGTCATTAAAAGATGTATTTATCTTACCCTATTTTTGGTGACGTGGAAAGAGTTGACAAATGTGTTGTATTGTGATAAACTGTTTTCAGCGGTACATACTAAATTCAATCACAATTTTTAGGAGAAGAAAATGGAACCATTGCTGCCAGATTACAATATAACTGCGGCTTTCGCCGACTGGGACTCGCAAGCCCTTCTCAAAGCATGGAGAACGGGTATCACAGCCGAAGGGCTTCATCTTGACAAAGACGCTCGGTGTGAACAAGCGTACCAGTTTTTGGGGTTAGTTCAACATCCAGATTCATTTCTGAAATTAGAGTCTGTCGTTCCTGATGAGGACGAACGCAAACGCCTTGTGGTAGATGCGGAAACATACGGGGTTTGTTAGGCTCTTAATTGAAAGTCCTTTTCCCAAAAGCCCGTCGTTACGCGGGCTTTTTTATTTGAATGAGATTTTGAGCTCGCTGCCGAGAGCAGTGGCGACTTCTCGCATAAAAGAAAGCGTGGGATTGGCGTTGCCGGATTCGAGGCGCGAGATGACGGATTGCTTCGTTCCCATTTTCTTCGCGAGTTCGGCCTGCGTCATTTTCCGCTCGATTCTTTTGCGGATGACTTCACTGATAAGCTCGTATTGAGGAGCCATCTCATCGTAGAGCCGGCGAAATTCCGGATTTTTCATCATTTCTTTTTTAACTTTTGAAAAACTTTCCATGCAAATATTTTTCCGGTGTTATTTCACTTCCGCTTTTTTGAAAGGAAAACCGAGAATGTCGAGAAATGCTTTGGCTTCTTTCGGGGTCTTTGCTGTGGTTACCACCGTGATGGCAAGTCCGAAGATGTCTTTCAAGTCTTCGTTCGCGGTTTCGGTGAAAATGGAGTGTTCGCGAAGTCCGAGGGTGTAGTTTCCTATTTCATCCACCGCGGATGGCTCAAGTCCGCGGAAGTCTTTCATGCGTGGAATGGCGATATTGATGAGCTTGTCGAGAAAACTCTGCATTCGCTCGCCGCGAAGCGTGACGGTAACGCCCACCGGGTCGCCCTGACGCACTTTGAAAGACGCGATGGATTTTTTCGCCCCGCGAAGGGCCGGCTTTTGACCGGTAATTTTTGAAAGCCTGTCCACAATAAAGTCGTTGCGCTTCGGGTCTTTCGCTTTTCCTGTACCGACACTAACGACAACCTTAACCAAACGAGGCGCCTGCATCGGGTTTTTGTAGCCGAAAGTACCTTTCATTTCGGTGAATGCTTTCTTTTGTTTTTCTTTTATATTTTGCATGGTGTAAATTATATTTCTGTTCCGCTTTTCTTGCTGATTCGCACTTTCTTCCCTCCGACCATCTTTGTTCCAATCCGCGTTGCCGTGCCGGTCTTCGGATCCATGAGCGCGACATTCGATACGTGGATCGGAGTCGCTTTCTCGATGATCGAGCCCTTGCCGCCGTGTTTTGCCGCTTTCTGGTGCTTTTTATGCACCGCCGCACCGTCAACAACCACCTTTCCTTGTCCGCGAAGCACACGCAGGACTTTTCCTTTCTTGCCTTTATCTTTGCCCGTGAGGACTATTACATTGTCGTCTTTTTTAATTTGCATGGGTTATTCATAAACCATAAATCATAAAACATAAATCAATCTGTCACTTTGCTTGTTTCATGTTCCATGATTCATGTCTTATGTTCTTAAACGACTTCCGGCGCCAGCGAAATAATCTTCTGATACCCGCGTTCGGACATTTCACGCGGAATCGGCCCGAAAATTCGCCCTCCTTTCGGGTCTTTCTTTCCTTTCTCGATGATAACTACCGCATTTTCATCGAAGCGAACATAGGAACCGTCTTTTCTGCGAAACGGCCGCGTCTGGCGCACCACCACCCCGGACACCACATCTTTCTTTTTTACTCCTTTGCGCGGTTCCGCAACCTGCACCGCGAGAATAACAATATCTCCAATTTGAGCGTACCGCCTCTTTGATCCGCCAAGTACCTTGAACACCCGCCCGATCTTTCCACCGGTGTTGTCTGCTATCTTTACGATGGTTTGCGGCTGAATCATGGTGCGAATTAAAATTGAAGAATGAAAATCTAAAAACGACAAGAAAAAATTAAAAAGTCCGAGCGGTTTTTACTTTTGGATTTTCGTTTTTCATTTTTCGTTTTCAATTTTTACTTTATCATGTTTTCCCGGCGACCTTAAAACTCTTGTCTTTTGAAATCGGGCGGGTCTCTTCAATACTGACCTTGTCCCCCGTCTTGTAAGCATTCTCCTCGTCGTGCGCTTTGTATTTTTTGCTCTGTTTTATGTATTTGCCGTATTTTTGGTGCTTCACAAAACGATGAACGAGGACAATGACCGTCTTTTGCATTTTATCGGAAACAACAACCCCGTGAAGAGTTTTTTTCTTTGTTTCGGTCTGTGTTTGTATTTTTTTCATAAAAATATTACTTTGGGTTTTGCGTACCCGCTTTCTGTCGCGCGACAAGTTCGGTGAGAATTCTTGCTATTTCCCGTTTGACGGTTCTTTGCTCGCGAACATTTTTGGTCTTTGAACCGGCCGCGTTAAATCGAGCATCGCGCAAAACTCCGCGCTTCTCAAGCACTGTTTTCTCCAAATCTTTATCGCTTTGCGTTTTAATACTGTCGGACATTGATTTTGATTTTGATAGGACTTACGCATTTGGCGATCTTCGTCGTTGAAACATCGGGTTTTCCCGTCAATGTACTGTTAGTACATCTCCGTAAAAACCCTTGTTTCGCCTCGAATCTCATCCAAGTGCGTAAGTCCTATTTGATACATTACGCCGCAACCATGACTTTAGCGCATTTTTTGCTCTGCGTCAATCTGCTCGGCATTGCGCTATATTCGGCTCACGATTCTCGTCTTTACCGGAAGTTTGGCGCCGGCTTTTCGAAGCGCATTTTTCGCTACAGCTTCCGAAACACCGTCAACCTCAAAAAGCACCCGCCCCGGAAAAACTTCTACGCAGTACCCCACCGGATCTCCTTTCCCTTTTCCCATCCCCACTTCCGCCGCTTTTTGAGTTACCGGCCGGTCTGTAAAAATGCGAATCCACGCTTTTCCCGTCTTGGAAATAGTGCGTACGAGCGTTTTCCTCGCCGCTTCGATCTGGTTTGACCGGATGCGGCCTACGCTCTGCGCTTTCAGCCCATACGCACCGAAAGCAACCGTAACGCCCCGGGTAGCCACGCGAGGCTTATTCGGGTTTTTGCGGCTTGTCTGCCATTTTCGATGTTTTACTTTTCTTGGAAAGAGGAGCATGGCGGTTAATTTAATTTCTTGATGTTGCCGTTTTCGGCTTGTCTGCAAAGACTTCACCTTTATAAATCCACACCTTGACGCCGATGACGCCGTACGGGAGATAAGCTCTCTCGCGGGCGAAATCAATATCCGCGCGGAATGTCTGCAGGGGAATGTTTCCTTTTTTAATCTGCTCGGCGCGACTCATATCGGCACCGCCGAGCCTCCCGGAAATAGCGATTTTCGCTCCTTGCACATCGCGATTCGCCATAACTTTTTCAATGGTCTGCTTCAGGACGCGGCGAAATGGCATGCGTTTTTCCAGACCTTCCGCAACCATTTCTCCCACAATAACGGCATCGGCTTCGGGAAACCGGACTTCTTCAATATCAACCTTCAGATTCTCGGAAATCGCGATTTTGCGTCTTTTGGCAAACGTAAAAATGTCGTTCCTGAGCTTTGCCGCCCCTTCGCCGCTTCGGCCGATGATCATTCCCGGACGTGCCGTTTTAATGAGTATCTTCAAAGTATTTTGGTTTCTCTCGATGTCAATGGAACTCACCGAGCATCCGCGGAGGCGTTTTTCCAAATATTCCCGCAAAAGCACGTCCGCTCTCAAAAATTCTTGATATTTTCCCGGTGCCGCAAACCAGCGCGATTTCCAATCTCGCAATATGCCGAGGCGGTGTGAATATGGATGAACGGTGTGAGACATATGTTAAGTATAAGGGATTAGTATAAGTACCGGGGACGAAAGACGGTTACGATTTTGTTTTTATTGCCTTTGTGTTTTTGGATTTCTTCTGTTTCGCTTCGCCTTTTTCTATTACAATGGTTACATTACTGGAACGTTTTTTTATGGGAAATGCTCTTCCTCGGGCACGCGGCATGTGTCTTGCGAGTACCACGCCCTTGTCAACGGCTATGGCGGTGATATGAAAAATGTCTTTCGCACCGGCTCCCGCGTTCTGTGCGTTGGATAAGGCGCTTTTAATGAGCTTCATGATGGGAAGCGATGCTCTTTTCGGCGTAAAGCGAAGCGCCGTAAGGGCTTCTCCCACTTCTTTCCCCCGAACCATATCGGCTAAAAGCCTCACCTTTCTGGGTGACTGTCGATAATTTGCGAGCTTGGCGATTCCTTGTTCCATGATAGCAGATTATTTCTTTTTAGATGCCGAATCTCCTGAAGCTTTTGCCGCTTTTGCCGCCGATATTTCCGCTTCTTTTTTCTTCTGTTCGAGTTCTTTCTGCATTTTACCGCCGTGCCGTAAAAACTTTCTTGTCGGAGAAAACTCGCCCAAACGATGCCCGACCATGTCTTCCGTTGCAAGCACTTCAATGTGCTGGCGTCCATTATGAACGCCGAAGGTAAAACCGACCATTTCCGGCGCAATCTGAGAAGCGCGGCGCCACGTCTTAATAACGCCAACATCCGTCGGTTTCTTCCCTTCGATCTTTTTCATCAGTTTTTCGTCCACGTAGGGACCTTTCTTCAGGGATCTGGTCATATATTTTACAGAGACTGCCCGAGCCGTTATTTTCGCGCCTTGCAATTTTGTTTTTCTGCGGGGTTGCGGGGTAGTATTGCTATACAACCCCGCGAACTCCTCGTAAAACAAAAGTGCAATTCATCGAAAATCCCCGTCTCGTGCGAGTGGCTAAAATACTGTTGTGGTGGAATTATACGTATTTAACAAAAGCTCACTAAGTCGAGCCGTACGGAGTATCCTAACAAAAAGGACGAATGAAGTCAAATTTTTGTACAAAAAACGGCATCCTTGCCGGACGCCGTTCGCACTCTATCATGTTCACCGAGAAAGTTTTCGTATTTCTCCTGTTTTAAGATGCTCCAATTTTCGGTGATGACGGGGGGCGATGTGTTGGAAAAAACACGTCGTAATCTGCCCGGTGTCTCCATGGGTTACGAACAAAATTTTTTTGCCCGTGTAATTATTCTCGAGCTTGGTGATAAGAACCCGCACTCGCCTCAAAACATCATTCACTGATTCTCCTCCATGATTTCTGTGGTTTGGATTTTTTTTATCATCGTCCCATACTTTTTGATAATTGGCGTTGGTTGTCCCTTCATAACACCCGAAGTATCTTTCCTTCAACCGCCACGACACGATTATCTTTTGTACGCCGAGGACATCCGCCGTTATTTTGGCGGTATCCTTGGCACGAGAGAAAGGGGAGGTTATTATTACGGTGTCCGGTCCGAGGGCGCATTCATTTTCCCCTGCGATACCTCTTGCATGGGATTTTCCAAATGTCGTCAGTCCAAATTCTTTCCGTTTTCCACGTTGTGGGTCAGACACGATAATCCGACGTATATTCGCAGTGCTTTCACCATGCCTTTGGACGTAGTAATCGTTGTGAAGTTCCGCAATCTTCAATTTTTGTTTCATCACTTACTCCTCACCCTCTGAGAAGAGGGCTAAAAAATCATGCTGTTTTAAGAGTCCTTATCCGGTTTTTAACTTAGCACATAGCGGCATGTTTGTCAAAATTTCTGCTCGCCCGTACTCGCACCACTTACCCGTGTCGTCGCCCGACGAGGTTGGTAACCCAGTCGGAATGTTTAAATTTACCGCAGAATGTAATTTCAAACATTACGGTCTGGGTTGCAAACCCGCGACCGGTTACCTCCTCAGTGTACACAAAAAAAGTCCTATCCCGATGTATCGGGATAGGACTAAGATCAGAAGACAAAAAAGACTAAAGCAGCAAACATTAAAGATCTAACTCACGCCCGCCGAACCACAAGTCGTCAAGCCAGTCGAGATCGCTCCGGCGAACAAGCACACCGCGCTCACCGTGCCAACGGTTGAAGGAGACAAGATACCACTCGCCTTCGCTGTTTTTCCAATGAGTGCCGTTAGGGTGCTCATCGGCAAAACATGGGTTGGCTTCGTTATCTGCGGCTTGGGCGTACGGGTCGGGAGCGAGCCTGAGCTCTTTGAGATATTGTTCCCATTTGTTATCGCTCGTAAAGCCCTCCCTCTTCATATAGTAGAGGTCAACGACTTCGCCTTGTCCTCGCGGCATGGTTGCGAGTGCACTGTCGGAGAGGACGTGTTGTTTCCGACCCGTAGCGCCGATTGCTTCTTCTGGACTACGGTTGCGGTTTACTTTGACACCAGGGTGGACTATCATGGTGCCTGCCGCAATCATTTGCGCAAAAGTTTCTTTAAGCGACGATTTTAATCCGCATACTTCCCGAAATTTCTCTTCGTCAATTTTTAAGGTTGTGTCTGTTTTCATTATAACTCTCCTGTAGTTGGGATACTCTCATAAGAGGTACCAAATATGGTTTCCGCAAAGCTAATCAGCCCCGGTTTTGGGAAGAAAACAAAAAGAAAACGGCAAAAAAGGTGGTTGTCGTCCCAAAATCGCGGCTGATATGCGGTGTTTTCAAGCATCCTTATCCGGTTTTCAGCTTATCACATACTAGTATTCTTGTCAAATTTTGTTTCGCGAATCCCGAACACCCGCAGGGCATTTTTGACCAACTGCTCGCGGACGGTTTCGAAATCTTCGCCGCGGATCTCAGTAATCTTTTTGACCACCTCAACAACATAAGCGGGTTCATTGCGTTTGCCGCGATACGGAGCCGGGGCAACATACGGGCAATCGGTTTCGGAGAGGATGAGGTCAAGTGGAGCGTAGCGGATGGTTTCATCATACTCTCTCGCGAAGGTGATAACACCCGTGAATGAGATCGTGAAATCAAGGTCAAAATACTTTTTTGCGGTTTCCGGACCTTCCGAAAAAAAGTGGATGTTTCCGCGGAGTTTTTCGCCGTGTTCTTTCTTCTTTGAGCCGAGGATACCGAGCATGTCTTGATGGGCGTTGCGGCAATGGATCATCAGCGGTTTATCGAGTGAAACGGCAAGCTCAAGCTGTTTTTCAAACACGGTTTTCTGCTTTGCTTCTTCTTTTTTTCTCTCTTCTTCGCCGAGACGGAAATAATCCAGTCCGCACTCGCCTATCGCAACAGTTTCCGGATCTTCGGCAAGCGTCCGGTAAAAGGCTTCATCAAATTGCTCATGCGCGTCATCCGTCGGATGGAGTCCGACGGAGGCGAAAATGCCATCATGTTCGTTCGCAAGCTCTACCGCACGCGATGAGAGATTTTTTTCCGTCCCCACCACAAGCGACCACACTCCCGATTCTTTCATGCGAGAAAGGACTTCGCCGATGTCGGTATCAAAACGAGGGTCGTTTATGTGGGAGTGAGCGTCAAA
This sequence comes from uncultured Candidatus Saccharibacteria bacterium, assembly GCA_964410165.1. Taxonomy (GTDB): domain Bacteria; phylum Patescibacteriota; class Minisyncoccia; order Phycocordibacterales; family CAIJYI01; genus CAIJYI01. Next base: position 71,901 of record CAYPFT010000001.1, on the reverse strand, counting down.
ATAAAGAGGAGGGTTCATGATATTCAATAGGACTTACGCACTGGGGAAAGATTTGGTCGGTGAGTCTGCCACACGGGTACTTCCATTTTCTAATCGCTTCGCTCAAGAAAATCAGGTCGCGCCCTTTTGGCGGTCTCTCCGCCAAATCTTCGATTTCAGCGCTGAATTTTGGCGGTTCCACCGCCAAGAGGCGGAGAAACCGACCAAAATTCCTCGCCGAAACCGTACGCTGTCGCAACAGTGCGTAAGTCCTATTCAAGTTTCGAGCATTGCGAGTCATCCTCCAAAAGTCCCGCCGGTGAGAGGATTGTACTTCGGGAAGAGGCCGAGCCCGACGATGATGGCATTCACGATAAGCCATGCCGCGAGAGCAATGCAGAGGCCGAGTACGACATACCCGAATATCCTGTGTGCTTCCTGCACCTTGCTCTCATTGCCGGCGGCGGAGAGGTACAGCCACCCCGCCCACGCGAAAGAAATGGCGGCAATCGGTACGGCGATGGTAAAGAGGAGGAAATTTATGACGTTTTTGGCAAGTATCAAAAAGTGTTGGAACTGGCAGTTTTCAGCGGCTTCTAGCCCCTCCTGATACCCGCACGGCACGAGACCGCTGCCTCCGCTGTCGGCCGTTGACCCCGAAGAAGCGCCGGTTGTTGGGGGTGGTGTTGTTGACGGAAGCGTTGCTGATGCAGGGGCGGGAGCGCAGCATGATTCACCAATGCCACAAGTACCGCTTGCCGGCACCGTTCCGCTTTGACAAGAGCCAGGGTCGCATGATCCGACACAAGTAATTGTCGGCGTGGGAGGTGGGGGGATTCCTGAAACGACACCGGGAGTGCAACATTTTTGGTACGAAAAACAATCCCCGGCCGGCACAATTGAACCCGGCTCGCAAGCGGCCTCCAGTAGACATTCCTTTCCCTGCGAAATGCAGGTGGGTGCCGTTGGCGCAGTGGTTGGCGCAGATTTAGGGGCTGAACAACAAGTCATGGTGGTGCCGCTTTTGTCGCATTCAGTGCCGCCAAACAAGCTATTCGGCGGCACGGCACACTTGCTCGCCTCCATACAAGTACCGCGCACGGAAGCACAGGTAAAAATTGGCTCGGAGCTAACATCCGAAGAAAAAAGAAACGGGAGAATAAAAAAAGAAAGTGCGGCAAAAAATATTTTACTCCGTGAGAAAACTTTTTTCATTTTTTTATTATACCTCAATCACCGCCGCGGGAACAGCGCCCTCTCCACAGGCTTGACCGAAAACGACTCCGGCTCTCCCTGCTCGGAAACTTTCGCGCCGACGATCTCGCGAATTTTATCCGACGCATCCGGCATGATCGGGTAGAGCATGGCGCTCACATACTGAATCCCGTACAACAAATTCCACAACACGGCCTCCGTTTTATCCGTGTCGGTTTTAATCAGCCGGTATGGTTCGTAGTCCGTTACATATCCGTCGAGACGCTTCATAAGCCCCCATAAAACTTCGGCCGCTCTGTGAATTTCATACCGGTCCATATATTCGCGATATTTCGGCAGAATTTCTCCCGCAATGACGCGCGAAATCGGCGACCCGTCTGCCTCTTCCACGCCGGAAACCGTTTCAAATTTCCGCTTGAGCGGAACCGATGTCTCCATGCAGTTCTTGATATTTCCGTCAAAATACTCCGCCGCCATCTTGGCAACGCGCGAAACGAGGTTCCCGAGACCATTGGCGAGATTCGCATTATAACTCTCCAGAAACTTCGCTTCCGTGAAATCGCCGTCCTCAAATGGAGAAATCTCGCGCGCGAAATACGCGCGAAAGGCGTTCGCTCCGTATTTTTCAATATATTCTTTCGGATCAATCACGTTGCCGATCGACTTTGACATTTTTTTTCCTTCCGAGGTAATAAACCCGTGTACGAGAATCTCCCGCGGAAGCGGCAGTCCTGCGGATAAAAGCATCGCCGGCCAGAAGAGCGCGTGAAAGCGGAGAATGTCCTTTCCGATGACATGCAAGTCCGCCGGCCAATACTTTGTGAGGTTCTCGGCATCCTCCCTGCCATACCCGAGTGCGGAGATATAATTCGCAAGCGCATCGCACCACACATACATCACCTGCGTCGGGTCTCCCGGGACCGGCACCCCCCATGGAATAGTGCCTTCCGGTCTTGAAAAACTGATGTCGGGGATCTCTTCGTTGAACAATGAAAGTATCTCGCGTTTTCTAGTTTCTGGAATAACGCGGAGTTCGTCCTTTTCAATCAGATTTTTCACGGCTCCCGCATGCTTCGAGAGGCGGAAGAACCAATTTTCTTCTTCAATCTTGTCGGGCGGGGCATTATGGTTCGGACAAAGCCCGCCTACCAAGTCCTTTTCCGTGACGAATGATTCGCACCCGACGCAATAGAGACCGATGTATTTTGATTTGTACATATCTCCATTGTCTGAGAGTTTTTTCCACAAAGCGTTCGCGCCCGGCCAATGCTTTTCTTTGTCCGATGTTCGAATAAACTCGTCGTATGAAATCTCGAGGGACTCGTACAGCGCGATAAATTCTTTGACGTTTGTGTCGACAAACGCCTGCGGGCCAAGACCTCCCCTTTCCGCCGCACGGCTTATCTTGATCCCGTGTTCATCCGTTCCAGCCAAAAAAAACACGTCGAATCCTTCCATTCTTTTGTATCGTGCAATAACGTCCGCCAAAAACGCCTCATACGCGTGCCCCACATGCGGCGCGGCATTCGCGTAGGGTATTGAGGTGGTTATGTAGAATTTTTCGGGCATATAATGTCCTGCGCGAGCTGTTATTTTCGCACGCGGCATTTTTGTTTTTCTAGAAAGTGTTCCTACTTGGAGGTTGAACCTCCAAGTAGACGAGCAAAATAAAGTTATATTTCTTTTATTTCTTCCGCCTTTTTCTTCTCAATATCGTTGACAAACTCCATGATCGCGGCGGCGAGAGGAACGGAGAGTATGACCCCCATGAAGCCCGCGAGGTTCACGCCGATTAAGAGCGCAATAATGACGAGGATCGGCGGCACGCCGACGACCTTGCGTACCACGATCGGATAAATGAGGTGGTTTTCAAATTGTTGGATGATGATATAAAACGCGATGACCATAAGCCCCAAAGTAACGCTTGATGTGAAGCCGATAAGCACCGCCGGCACTGCGGCAAGCGTCGGACCGAAAACGGGAATGAGCTCAAAAACCGCCGCAACGATGGCAAGAAGGAACGCGTGCTGTACCCCCATGATCGCGAGTCCGAGGTACACCAAGATACCGACCATCACGCCGAGAATTACCTGCCCCTGCATCCATCGGCCTATTTTATGCTGTGAACGATACCACAGATCAATGACATACTTTTCGTTCTTTTGCGGAACGATTATTTTCAAAAAATTCTCAATCCCCCGCTCCTGTACCGCGAGATAAAACGAGATGACGATAATCAATATGAAATTCAGCAATCCGTGAAAAACGCCGCCGACCGTGCGGGCGATTCCGCCGACGGCATCGGACGCCGCGCCGAGAGTGCTTGTTCCGCCGGTAAAATTCGAGGTAAGATTCGTAAGAATTTGCTGGTAATCCAAGACGTCGCTCCACGGATTCCACTGTTCAAGAAAATCAAAATAACTCGGCAAAGAAGAAAAGAAATGCGAAAAGTCCTTCAAGAGCGGCGGAAGAAAGAAGTAAAAAATCCCTCCGAATAAAAGCAGAAAAACCACGTATACCGCGAGGACCGCGAGCATCCGGGGAAACTTCCGCCCCATAAACCATTTCGTAGCAGGCTCGACCGCCGACGCTACGACGATTGACGTGAGAAGCACGAGCAGTAAGTTGCTCAAAACATAGAGCAAGTAAAAACCGACAAGCACCAGAACCGCCCTCACGATGGTTCCGGTGCTTATGTCCATGTGTATCGTTTCTTTATTTTTTTTTACGGAAGCTCTCATACAAAAAGTATACTCGCTTCTGCTTATAATCACAAGTATTTTCTCTTCTTTATTCTCCCTTTTTGTCTATCGACGGTGTTTCGCGTTTCCATGTGGCGCGAAATCACTTAACGCAAAAGACCAGTGTTGTGTGGCAGTCCTCTAGAGAGGAGCAAGCATAAGTAAACTCCCCTGGTGCCAAGGTATCATCTGCAAAAAGACCGTGACGTGAATATCCGCCGCCGCAAGAAACGGTGCCGCCAGAGCAATAAGCCACGCCCCAAAGGTTCCGGCATCCGCCAAATGAACCATCCGGACGTATATAGGCTTGCCCAAAACCGCCCATCATTCCGGATATACTGGAGACTCGATCGTCCACGTACCCCTTGGTAGCCAATACCAGACGGTTATCTCCCGACACGGTCGGGCTTACCACCTGCGCCTTCTTCGCGATAAGCCAATTACCAAGAAACAAATTCCCCGCTTTCTCCTGCGTGGCGGCGCCGACGTTAATCGGCGGGGGGATATTGTTGAACGGAGGGGTTCCCGCCGGCGGCGACCAGTTGGCAAGAGCCGAACCGATGGCGGCGGAAAAGATGAGGGAGAGGACGGCGATGCGAACGAGGTTTTTTATTTTTTCAGCCATAAAAAATAGTTGTTAACGTGGTTGTTAAGTTCTCTTAATTATACCCCCCCTCTACGCATATCGTAAACAACAACAATCAAACTGTTGTGGAAAACTCTTCTCCCTAATGATAACGTAATTGACACATTACGGCGCCACATTCGCGTGCTGTGGATCAAACTGCGGGTCGGTGGAAAGCATGGTGGATAAGGAGTATATCGTTTTCTCTATCGGAACCCCGGCAAAGTCGTCTACTCCAGTGAATACCGTTTCTGAAATAAGGGGGAGTATCTTGCCGGCTTGCGCCAACCCCGGGGTCAGGGCTATTTGGAAGGACACTTCCGGAGCGTCAAAGCCATATCCCGCCTCGGCATTGATTTTTCCGATACTCCATGTCACTTCATGGCTGACGGGGTTATACTCTATATTTGTCCCATTCGGAGAAACCAGCCCTTTCCACTCGACATACGGCGGGAGAACCGCTTTTACCGCCGCTTCGGAAACCTGATTGGAAGTATTCCGTATCGCCCACATGATGGTATACGTAGTTTCATTTTGAACCTTCGGCGGCATCGGGCCGGTGTTTGAAAACGGCCCGACGTAATACACGCTTCGTCCGGCGAATTGCAGATTGGTCGCCACCTTGAATTTTTTTGTGACAAATGAATTGATTTCCTCCGGTACATTATTTTCGGAAACTCTCTTGCCTTTTACGCCGATGTCAATCTCAATCTCCGGATTTCGGAATACCGTGTTGCTCCCGGAGGCGAGAGGGAGGAGCAAAAAAGAAAAACTGACGCCGCTTTTCCCTCCCGCGGGAATACTCCGCAAACTCTTCGTGGTTCTTTCATCCCACAATAGCGTATCGTCTGAAGATTTATAAAACCCGCCGTCATTCGCGAGTATGGAATTCCGGTTTATGACGGCACCCTTGATGGATATTTTAATTTCCCCGTCAATGATTTTGTCCGGCAGATTGTTCGTCCACAACACGGACACATCTCCCCCCATTCTTTTGTTGAACACAAAAGACGGATCGGCGCTTCCGTTTATCACTACGCCGATGCCAAGAAACGGCTTCTTCACAACAAGTGCTTGAAAAAGGGACGAGAAAACGGTATCAAGCGCGGGGGAAGTTTCGCTCTTGGCTGTGCCGGTATAAATACGAAACACTTTTTCTTGCCCGTCTTCCCCGTTCATAATTCCTTTTATCTCTATTCGTCTTTTGTCACCAAGCGCCATATTCCCGAGCGCAAAGACATTATTCTGAAATGACGGCACAGGAGCCGCGGTTTCAAAAACAAAGCCCTGCGGATAATCAACTTGCAGGAGCGCACCGGAAACGAGGGACGGTGACTCTGAGGTGATGTCCATGGAGAGCATTATTTCCTGTCCCGCGGTCACCTCTTTGAGGAGTTCCGTTTTTATGGAAAAAGCGGGAGCGGACATCGTTACGGCGTATGTTTTGTCCTTCGTGAATTTGGCGTCGGAGCCTTCAAACCGGTACGTCATCGCTATGGAAACATTTTTTACGTCCTTTTCCTCGCCCAAAATTATCGCTTTAATCGTTTCCGTCCGAATTTCTCCCGGCGCGATGACTCCGAGGACTTTGTGGGATCGCAAAAATTCTTTGTCTGATTGCGCGGGAGAGCGCGTACCTTCGGGAAACTCGATTAAAAGGTCAGTGTCTTCAAGCGGCACGCTGTTTTTGTTTTCAATGATAACTTGCAGAGAAAGAACGCCGCCGCTTGGGAGAGAAACGGGACCGAACACCGAGATGCCGACATTATCCGGCGAAATGGTCTTCCTTTTGTCCAAAAACATAAACCCGGCAAGAGAGCCGGCCACGATAAAAAAGGTGAGAGAAATGAAAAAAAACGCCGCGTAAGGAGAGAGATGCTCCGGTTTTTGTTTCTTTCCGAAGCGCAGAGCATCTTCGCTCCCTTCCCAATCCTCGGTGCCGGTAAATTTTTTCGGATGAAGCTTCGTCCGGTCTTTCTGTTTTATTTTCGCGGTTCGCGAATAGAGTTTTTCTTGTATCTTCTCGATGCGGGATTTTTCTTCTTGATTTATGTTGTTGTGAAGACCCTCTGGCATAAAAACATTATACCACGGCACTTTGCGTGCGTGTAGCTACTATAAATGCGATTCCCGCAACGCTCGAACAATCTCCTCCCGTATTCCGCGCCAATGCGGCGAGAAATCATCCAGAAGAGATTTTGAAATTGGAAGGGAGAGGAGCGCTGAAACGTTTTTGTTTTCTCCCATATACCCGAGTGCGGAGAGAATCCGACACGCCGTGACGGTTTCCGTTATCAACGCCTCGCCGTCTGAAAGATTCTCTTCTCTTTGCAGAAAACCGAAGAGGTCTTCCAGTCCCCGAAAAAGCGCCTGATTCTCCCCTTCGCCGTGAACCAGCCGATTCACGAGAGAAAAAACGCCGGCGATCAGTTGCCGTTTCCTTTCTGCGCGAATCCCGCGAAAAGATACGATCTCCTCGGCATCCGTAAGGCGCCACGCGTTTTTTCCGCGTATCAGCGCGATGCGCACCAATGAATACGGTGAAAGTGAAAAACGCAGCTTGGAAGACACCTTCCGTGCCGCACGAACATTCACGCGAAGAAGTCCGAGGTGTTCGGTAAAAACCGATACCGCGCGATCCGCTTCGCCGATATTCGTACTGTCCGCGATAAAACCGCGGGTATTGTATATGTAATATGCCATCGTTTGCGTAAGTTCTATAATACTACCACGAACTTCGGCAACTCCGACAATGGCAAAAAATAATTTGACAAGAAACCATTCATATGCTAGGCTTAAAAAGTACTGAAACTTGACGTTAAGAACAAAAATGCCGCTTTTAAGTAGCGACAATTTAAATTTTTTTGGAGATTGAAAATGAAAGAAATTGGGGTTGTAAAAACCTTTTTCCCTCAAAAAGGTTTTGGATTTATCGCACATGAAGAGGGAGGAAAGGATATCTTTTTTCGTGTGAAAAATGGAAAAAGCATTAAAGTGGGGGAAGGCGGCAAAGCGGAGGTGTCCGAAAAGAAGCTTGACCGCGAACCAAAGACTGACGATCGCGTCATGTTTGATGCCGTCGCAGGAAAGGAAGGGAAGTTAATGGCTTCCCCGTGGTGCTTTGCCGAAGACTGGGAAGCCGCGAACAAAAAAATGATTTCTTCAGTCGCTCCCTCGTCCTCCTGTGTGGATTTCTCGACACTAACAGAGGACGATGTTGTCTACGGGAGTAAACCGACGCAAAGGCAAAGAGGGAAGGGAGCCTGCCGCCATGGTTACACTGGCAAAAAAAGGGTTCGGCATCCGCGCCCGCCTGACCATGACGAGGAAAAAAAAATTGAAAAGGATGCTCAAGCTTTACGACATGGAATGAAGAAAAGGGCGGTTCGTACGCAACGAACCGCTTCATTTTTCAAAAACCCCTGCTCCGCAGTGGCTAACTTATCCACACTTGACGAGTAAAAAATGAGTTGCTATAAATACATGTTATAGTTTGAACCTTAAAATTTCGCAAACATGGGAGTGAGAAAAATGAGTGATAAGGTCTGCCGTTGTTCCGAACAGCAAGCGAAAAGCACAATGATATTGCCGAAAAGCAATATCCAAATCGAGGGCGGCGGTACTGCCGACCAAATAACCGTAAAAATAATGTTCCCGGATGGAACGACCCTCGCCCTGAACTATGTGCCATGCGGGGCAGAGATAACCGCAAACACGATGCATGGGGACGAGGAACCAAGTCCTGCTTTTTTTTCCCGGATTGAGGACGGCGTGCGGTGCAATTATCCGCGCCCGCCAGAAAACCAGGAACAGGAAGATGAACGGCGAACACAAACCGTTGTTGAAAATTTTAGCAAGGGACAAGTGTTCGTCGCTGGAATACTGCCCTGACGCCATATCGCAAAAGCCACACCATGAAAGGTGCTGGCTTTTTTATTAGGACTTACGCACAGTTGCGACAACATACGGCTTCGGCATAAATTTTGGTCGGTTTCTCCTCCTCTTGGAGGTGAAACCGCCAAAATCGAACGCTGAAAGTCAAAGATTTGGCGGTGAGACCTCCAAGAGGAGCGACCTAATTTTCTTGAGCGAAGCGATTAGAAAATGGAAGTACTCTTGTGGTGGACTCACCGACCAAATCTTTCCAGTCGTGCGTAAGGTGAGTTATTTATTTGCCAAAAGACTCCGGATTTGTTAGTATGTTTTCACCTGCCCGGAATGAGGCATATTTATTTTCAAATGGAGAGAATTAACAACCAAATACGTTCGCCGCAACTGCGGGTCATCGGACACGATGGCGGCATTTTGGGAGTGATGTCGCGCGAAGAAGCGCTTGCTCTTGCTGAAAAAACAGAGCTTGATTTGGTGGAAATATCCCCCACCGCGACCCCGCCGGTTGCAAAAATACTGGATTATGGTAAATTTCTCTACGAGAAGAGCAAAAAAGAGAAGGTAGCGAGGTCAAAAGCGCACATTGTTGAACTGAAGTCCCTTCAAGTTACCATCGGCACCGGCGAGCACGACCTCTCTCTGAAAGCAAAAAACGCCTCGACATGGCTCAAGGAAGGTCATCGCGTCAAAATCAATCTCTTTCTGAAAGGTCGCGCCAAATACTTAAATGACGCCTTCCTGAAAGAACGGCTGGATCGTCTGCTCCACTTCATAACCGAAGAGTTTAAGATAGTTGACGGCCCGAAAAAAGGGCCGAAAGGGCTGACGCTTATTATAGAAAAGGGGGCGGCAAAAATATCACCGAGTCCGGTAAACGAACCCCCCAAAGAAACAAACCAACCATGAAATCAAATAAATCATATTCAAAACGGATGAAAGTAACGAAGAAAGGAAAGATTCTTGTCCGCAAAAGCGGTCACGATCACTTTAATGCAAAAGAATCAAGGGTGAAACAGCTCGGGAAAAAGAAGGTTTCCGGCTTTGTTATGAAAAACAAAACCAAAAGCCGTTTCCTCCCAAACACCTAACCGTCTATAAACTTCGTACTAAAAATCAATAACATGACACGCGTAAAACGAGGAACCATCGCCAATAAAACCAGAAAGAACGTCTTGAAGCAGACGAAGGGGTATCGCTTCGGCCGAAGCACAAAAGAACGCCAAGCGTATGACGCCATCGTTCATGCCGGCTCTCATGCTTTCGCTCACCGCCGCGACAAAAAAGGCGACTTCCGCCGATTATGGAACATCAAGATTAATGCCGGCATCCGCGCTCTTGGAAATGAAAAAATTTCCTCTTACAGCAAACTCATCGGCGCACTCAAAAAGAAAGAAATCTCCCTCAACCGAAAAATGCTCGCCGAACTCGCGGAATTTCATCCGGAAGTGTTTGCAAAAGTAGTAGAAACAGCAGCCTAATTTGAATAATTACGCCAAAGAAACAGAATGGTTGCTTCGCGAAAAGTACGGCGGACAAAAAACCCCCGAATTCTTCGAAGGCGTGAAGTGCCTTGAATCAGGAGAACCGATAGATTACCTTATCGGTTTTTTTGAGTTTTTAGGGTGCAAAATCGACCTCTCTTCCCGCCCGCTTATTCCCCGGACAGAAACAGAGTGGTGGGTAGAAAAAGCCGTAGTCGACGTCCTCCTCCCCTCTTCAGAGGGGAGGCCGGGTGGGGTGAAAGAAACCACCCCCTCTCTCCGCCAGCTGGCGGACTCCCCTCTAAAGAGGTGGAGAAGCCTCCGAATTCTCGACATTTTTTCCGGCTCCGGCTGTATTGGTATCGCTCTCTTAAAACACCTCTTGACAGCGACCGTAGACTTCGGAGAAAAAGAACCTGCCTTTGTAGCGCAAATAGAAAAAAATCTAGCTCTCAACAATATTGACCATAAACGTGCGCGGGTTTTTACATCAGACGTTTTCAAGAATATCTCACCAAAAAAATATAACTTTATCTTTGCGAACCCGCCCTATATCTCCCGCGCGAAAATTGAAGCCGTCCAAAAATCCGTCCTCAACTACGAACCGGACGGTGCGCTGTTTGCCGAAGACGACGGATTGTTTTACATAAAAAAACTCCTTGCTGAAGCCCCGCAATTCCTCGCCCATGGAGGCAAACTGTTCATTGAATTTGACTCATGGCAAAAAGAAGAGATTAAAAAACTCTCCGCCTTCTCCCCTTTCCGCACGGAGTTTTGGAAAGACCAGTTCGACCGATGGCGTGTCGTTGTCTGTTCTCTGTAAAAAAGAACGTTGCGGGTATATACTGGGGGTATTAAAAATCAGTAAAAACTCTTATGCAAAACAAAAGCCTTTCGATTGTAATCATTCTTATCATCCTTCTCGCCGGCGGATATTTCATACTCTCCGACCCGAAAGATGTAAAAGCTCCGCCGCTCGAAAAAATCACGGCAACCGAAAACACCACACCGTCCGCCCCCGAAGAAGCGCCGAGCGCCGCAAGTACACCGAAGCAAAAACATGAAGTAACCTATACCGCCGATGGTTTTGCTCCCGCCGTTTTGAGCATCGCAGTCGGCGACACGGTAACGTTCACCAACAAAAGCGGTTCGGCTTTTTTGCCCGCATCAAACCCGCACCCGATGCACACCGACTATTCTGATTTTGACTCAAAAACAGAAATCCCCGACGAAAAAACTTACGAATTCATTTTCACTAAGCCCGGCGAATGGGGATACCATAATCATTTGAACCCGAAGATGATGGGGGTGGTTGTCGTGAAATAAAAAGGCGAGGTTAAAAGTTGAAAGTAAAAAATTAAAAGTCACGCTCTCGAACATCGCCAAAAACTTTTCTTTTTTGTTTTGTTTCTTTTTTCTCCATTCATGTGCGTAGTCACTTTCTTGCATATGCAAAGTTTGACTGCACGAAAAACCGGACGGGGGTACAACATCCCGTCCGGCGATAAAACTTAACTTAAAAATTTACTTCTTTTCTTCAATCCACTCAATGATTGGATTATTTGTAATAATTACTGCTGCAGATAAATTGAGGAGGGTAGTTTCTTTTTTTAAAATTACCCCTATTACTTTACATTTTTTGAACCAGTTACCGGAAGGATTATGTAGTTTCTTCACTTTTTCTCTGGCGTATTTTTTGGCGGCTTCATCCGATTTTGCGGTGATTTTATAATGACAGTAGCCAAAAAGTGCATCCGCACAAAAACCATCTACCTCAACCTCTAAATAATAAATACTCATCATGTTTCTCCTAAAAATTACTCATCCATCTTTATGTGTATCATACTTTAATTTTCTTGTCAAGTACCCTGCCCGTCTGCTATGCTAGCCTTATGAAGCTCGACTCTTCTATTGAAGAAACTTTTCGCCTCCAGCCGACGCAACGACAGGCGTTGGAAAGGCTTAATTTGCGCACGCTTGGCGACCTTATTTACTACTTCCCTTCGCGATACAGCACCATTTCAGAGGTGAAAAATATATCGGAGCTTGTTTTGGGTGAAAAGGCGGTGATTTATGGGAAGATATCGGGGCTCAAAACCGCCAAGGGGTTTAAGTCTAAAATGACATTCGCGGAGGCGTCTGTGGAAGACCGTACGGGGCATTTGAAGGCGGTGTGGTTCCGCCAGCCGTATATCGCCAAAATGTTTGCCGAGGGCGACTTGGTGAAGCTCTCAGGGGCTCTCGCAGAGCGGAAAGGAACGCTCTACCTCAATAATCCAGAAATTGAGAAAACGAAGGATATGCCGATTGATGCGGGCAACTCGCTTTTCAGGGATACGGATGCTCTGGACGCGTTCTCATACCCCGTGTACCCCGAAACGCGCGGAATTACGAGCAAGTGGTTCTATCACGCCATTCAAAAAGCCATCAAAGGAGGTGTACTCGAAAATATCGCTGACCCGATACCGGAAGAGATTACGCAAAAATATCATCTCCCCTCTCTCAAAACCGCGCTCGTGTGGATTCACGCGCCGAAAGAAAAAGACCATGCGGAGGCGGCGCGGAAGCGTTTCGCTTTTGAAGAAATATTTTTCATTCAGCTCGTCCGCCAAATGGCGAGGGTGGAATTTGAGAAAAATAAATCGTTTATTATTCGTCCGAACAAAGACGACGTGGAAGAATTTATTTCACGCTTCCCTTTCACGCCGACCGAAGCGCAAAACCGCGCCATAGAAGATGTGCAGAAAGACATGGCTTCGGGGAAACCGATGCTCCGGCTTCTTGAGGGTGATGTCGGTTCTGGAAAAACGTTCGTTGCCGCCGCGGTAGCCTACACGCTCACGCAAGAACACGCACAGGGTGATTTTGAGAAACTCCAAACCGCCTACATGGCGCCGACGGAAATTCTCGCCAATCAGCACTTTGAATCTTTCATTAAATATTTTTCCCACCTTCCCGTGACGGTAGGGCTTATCACCGGTTCCGGCTGTAAAAAATTTCCATCCAAAGTCTCGCCCGACGAATGGACGAAAATCTCCCGCCCGCAACTTTTGAAATGGGTCGCGGGAGGCGAAGTGGACATTCTCTTCGGCACGCACGCGCTCATCCAAAAATCGGTGAAATTCAAAAACCTCGCGCTCGTCATCATTGACGAACAGCACCGCTTCGGCACCACCCAAAGAATGAAACTCGTGAAAAAAGGCGCTGTTGCTCCGCACTTCCTTTCCATGACCGCAACGCCGATTCCGCGCACGCTCGCGCTCACCATTTACGGCGACCTCGACCTTACCCTGCTTGATGCGATGCCTCCGGGAAGAAAACCGATCATCACGGAAATCGTGCTCGCGTCAAAACGCGAGAAAATGTACGGCGAAATGAAACGCGAGCTTGAAAAAGGAAGGCAAGCGTACGTCATTTGCCCACGCATCGACGAACCGGATCCGGAAAAAGAACTTGCCCTGAATGCGAAGTCCGTCAAAGAAGAAGCGAAGCGGCTCAAGAAAAATGTGTTTCAAAATTATGAAATCGGCGTACTGCACGGAAAAATGACGCCGAAAGAAAAAGAGAGCATCATGGAACAATTTGAAAAAAATGAAATCCACATCCTCTGCGCCACGTCCGTGGTGGAAGTCGGCGTGAATGTCCCGAACGCGACGGTTATCGCCATCGAAGGCGCCGAGCGTTTCGGACTCTCACAGCTTCATCAACTCCGCGGGCGCGTCATTCGAAGCGAGACCCAGGCATACTGCTATCTCCTCACCGACAGCTTCTCCCCAAAAACCGCCGAGCGGTTGAAAGCCTTGAAGACCGCCAAAAACGGCTTCGAACTTTCCGAACTCGACCTCGCCCTCCGCGGCGCCGGCGAACTCTCCGGCAAGAAACAGTGGGGCATCTCCGACCTCGGCATGGAAGCGATTAAGAATATAAAAATGGTGGAAGCCGCGAGGACCGAAGCGCGAGAAATGCTTGCCAAAGACCCAGACTTGAAAAAACACCCCATGCTCGCGCAAAAAATCGCGAAGAAAGATGGTGCGGCGCATTTTGAGTAAAATTGCGCGGTCTACAATTCTATGATAAGTTTTTAGAGGAAGTCCCCCCTTTTTTTTTCGCAAAACGAGGTGTGAAATGAAAACGAATTGGAAAAAATTTAAAAGGGATGTACTGCTATGGTTCCCTTGGTTTATTTTACTGTTTGGAATAATCATGATTATTGTTCCTATGGGGACATTTCTCTACTATATTGTGATCAAGAAAACAGTTATCGTAAGCCCTGCTCTTTTAATGGTTGCTCTGACGGGAATTTTAGTAGTACGTACACATAGAGAGTTGCGTAAAGTCCAGAGGTTCAGCCTGAAAAATGCAAAAAATAAGAGCCCCTGATAAGGTCTCGATGCTATCTCCCCGCCAATCGCGAAAGCGAACGGCGGGATTTTTAGTTTAAGGCAAAACCGAAACCCTAATCCGTAACATATTTTACATACTCAAGCTGAATGCGGATCATTTCGTTTTGGTTTAAGCGCCCTATTTTTTTCTGCAACAAGCTCACATCCGCCGCAAAAGATTGGGCGAGAAGAACAAAAGAGGTCGCGTTAAGTCCGTTATCCGACGACGGAACTATTTCCACCATATATTTCCGATGGAGCTTCTTTTGCGAAGTACACGGAGCAACCGTGACGGTCTCCCCCGTCACTTGAGTGACGACAACGTGCGGGCGTATCCCGTTTTGGATATGACCAACCGCATTCGCGTTCTCCACAATCCACACATCCCCTTTCTGTATTTTTTTATGTGCGGTGTTTTGCATGAAGAATTGATTGCTGTTGTAAAGCAACTTGTTGCCAAAACTTAGACTCCGTCATAGTCTTACCCGAAGATTTTTTTTGAATATTTTTAGCGGAAAATTTAGTTTTCTTGAGGGTTTTCATGTTTTTATTGTACTCAAAATATGAAAATTTGCAAATTGCGCAAAAAATCGCGAGAAAAGACGGCGTGGCGCATTTTGAATAATTTGACAAAGTATATATAAAATATATATACTTCCATTATGACTACTCAATTCATGTTTAAAATGGAGCCGAAGCTTAAAAAGGCGGCAATGAAAAAGGCGCGGGAGAAGGGTATCACTTTTTCTTCCATGCTTAATTTCGCCGCCGACGCTTTTGTGAATGACCGACTCAATGTCGAGCTTGTTGTTCATGAGGAACTGAATCCTCGCACAAAAAAAATACTTGCACGCGAATTGCAAGAAAGCAAAGAAGGTAAAAATATATCCCCGGGATTTAATAACGCGAAAGATGCTATTGCCTATCTTAAACGCCTGTAATTCATGGAAATCAAATATAAGAGACGGTTTGGAAAGGCGTTCAAAAAACTTCCGCCAAAAATCAAGGAACAATTTTATGATAGACTTGAGGTTTTTATCGCGAACAAATTCGACGTCGTGTTGAACAACCATTCGGTGGATAAAACATTTCCAAACTGCCGAAGCTTAAATGTTACCGGGGATTATCGTGCTATTTTCGAGGAATCAGAGGATGGCGTTACTTTTTATATAATCGGCACACACAGCGAATTGTATTTTTAACAAAAAATCATGGCAAAAAAAATAATTCCGCAAAAAACTTCCCCTTCCATTCCTCCCACGCTCTCAAAAAAAGAGTTTGGAAAAATCGTGAATGAGCGCGTGGAGCGTATCGCGAACGAATTCAAAGACGGTTTTAATTTTATTCAAGGACTTGAAAAAACCGTTACGTTCTTCGGCTCGGCGCGGTTTACGGAAAAGGACGCGCATTACAAAACGGCGCGGAAGCTTGCGGCGGGGCTTTCAAAATACGGCATCGGCGTCGTTACCGGCGGCGGTCCGGGCATCATGGAAGCCGGCAACCGCGGCGCGCATGAAGCAAAAGGGTTTTCTCTCGGACTCAACATCAAGCTCAATCATGAACAGAGTGAAAATCCTTATCTGACGGAAAGCATGACATTCGACTACTTCTTCGTGCGAAAAGTTCTCCTTGCCTACGCGGCCGAAGCGTATATCTTCTTCCCCGGCGGCTTCGGAACCCTTGATGAATTTTTCGAGATTCTCACGCTCGTCCAGACGGGAAAGATTGAACAAGTTCCCATAATCCTCATGGGGAGCGATTATTGGAATGCGCTTGATAAATTCATAGAACAACAGCTCTACAAAAAACACAAGGCGATCAACAAAGACGACCGCAAGCTCTACGTCATATCAGACGACGTGGAGAAGATAACGGATATTGTCCGCCACGCGCCGATACGGCGTCAAGATTGACACGCAAACGCTTTTTGAATACCATAATGACAGTAAAAACAACCTGATTGAGAGGTTTGACATGAACAGCAAACACGAACGATTTCTCGCTTTGGTGGAAAGACGGCAAAACGAGCTGGCGACTCACTCGATAGTAATCGCGAACGAGTACACGAAATGGTGGGCGCAAGGAGAACAGACTCTTCCGCAAATACACGATTTTTTTCAGCAGTTTTACGTCTTCTCCGTTCTCTTCATCCCAGCTTTAATGGAGAGGCTGGCATGGTGGTCGCACATTCCTAAAATCGCGAAACCGATATGGAGTATCGCGGCAAGCGAGATCGGTGCGGATTTTTCACCTGGCGGCGAATCAGACGGGAGTATTATCCGATTTAAGAACCGTCACAGCAATTGGTGTGTCGAGACAGGAATGCTCTACGGCATGCGGGAGGAAGATTTTAATCCGCGAAGAGGAACACCGGAAACCTATTTTTTCTGCAACGCGCTTAAACGCCTGTATGGGAACAGTGATATGACTATCAGCTTGGCTGCGGCGGATATCGTCGAGTCTACATGGGCATACGGTTCCGGTTTTTGGGGAGAATTGCGGCAAGGCCTTTGGCCTTGGGACAAAAAACTTGGTATCACCCAAGAACCGACATTTTTTCGCATACACGATGAAGTTGAGATATTCCACGCCAAACATGCGGATGAAGAATTCAAAGAAGTGTATATGGAATTTGACGTAAACGATGACCTCTTTATCGCCACAGGGAAAGAAATGCTCGACGCTATCGCCGTGTTCTGGCAAGGACTTGATGAACAACGAAAGAAACTTTCTTGAGTTTGAAGTTTGTAAAAAAGCACCCACAATCTCGAGAGAGACGGTGGGTGTTTATTTTATGAGCCTTTGGCAAGCTGCTCGGAACTTCCTTTTTCAAGAACAACAACTTCTTCGCCAGCCGTCGGGGCTTTTTCTTCATCGCCGCCGGCAGGCGGGCGAGGGTCTTTCCCTGACATGAGGTCATCAATTTGATCTTTGTCGATGGTTTCCCATTTCATCAGCGCATCCGCCATTTTATGGAGTATGCTGATGTTGTTTTTGAGAATCGTCTCCGCCCTTTGGTAGTTGCGGTCAATAACCGCGCGAATTTCTTCGTCAATAGAACGAGCAATTTCGCCTCCATGTTTGCCGCCTTCAGCCGCTCCAAGACCGAATGGGTCTGAACCTTTTTTCTCTCCATAAACCATCGGACCCAACTTATTGGAAAAGCCCCAGCGGGTTACCATGTTGCGCGCCAGTTCGGTTGCATGCTCAATGTCGTTAGAGGCTCCGGTGGTGACCCGGTCGCCGCCGTAGATCATCAGTTCGGCAATGCGTCCGCCAAAGGCACTCGCTATCTGGCTTTCCAATTTGCGCTTACTGGCGCTGTATTGGTCGCGTTCTGGTAAGAACATGGTCACGCCAAGCGCGCGCCCCCTCGGCATGATGCTGACTTTGTAGACGGCATCATGGTCAGGCGACAGCTGGCCGACGATGCAGTGTCCGGCTTCGTGGTAGGCGGTCAGCCGCTTGTCGTCTTCGGTCATCACCATGCTGTGGCGCTCCGCGCCCATCAGGATTTTGTCCTTGGCTTTTTCCAAATCCCGCATGGTAACTTCCTGCTTGTTGGAACGCGCCGCCAAAAGCGCCGCCTCGTTGATTAAGCTCGCAAGATCGGCTCCGGAAAATCCCGGCGTACCGCGAGCGATGTACTTCAACTCCACGTCTTTCGAGGTAGGAACTTTCTTGATGTGCACGTTGAGGATCTGTTCGCGGCCTTGTACATCCGGCAGTCCTATATTAACCTGGCGGTCAAAACGCCCCGGACGGAGGAGGGCTTTATCGAGTACGTCGGCGCGGTTGGTGGCGGCAATGACGATGACGCCTTCGTTGCCGTTAAAGCCGTCCATTTCCACCAACAATTGGTTCAGGGTTTGTTCGCGTTCTTCGTTGCCGCCCGAAAAGCCCGCGGCGCCGCGCTGACGGCCGACGGCGTCGATTTCGTCGATGAAGATGATGCAGGGCGCATGCTCTTTGGCCTGGGTAAACATGTCGCGCACCCGCGATGCCCCGACGCCGACGAACATTTCCACGAAATCCGAACCGGAGATGGTAAAAAACTTGACGCCCGCTTCCCCGGCGATGGCCCTGGCCAAAAGCGTCTTACCGGTGCCGGGCGGCCCCACCATCAGGATGCCCCGCGGAATCTGCCCGCCCAGCTTCTGGAACTTCTGCGGATCGCGCAGAAAATCAACCAGTTCCACCACTTCTTCTTTCGCCTCGTCACAGCCGGCCACATCGGCAAATTTGACGGTCATCTTGTTTTCTTCAAGCATTTTCGCTTTGCTCTTGCCGAAAGCCGATGCTCCGCCGGCACCTCCGCTCCGGCGCATGTAGATAATCCACACCACGATCAACAAGAGCATCGGGAACCAGGAAATGAAAATTTGCGTCAGAAACGACGGTTTCGGCGGCTCGGCAGTCCTGATCCGAACACGGGAAGCCAGCAAGTCATCAATCATATGCGAGTCATCGGGGTTGGTCGTCTGAAAAGCGCCGCCTTCCTTCGTGTGAATATGAACCTCTTTCCCTACGATTTCAACGCGAGAAACATTTCCATTTTTAATGTTGGTCAGAAAGTCCGAATAGTCCATGGAATCCAGTTCCGGTATCGCATTATTCATCCTATTCAAAACAGAGAAGATTCCTGCGACCACGAGAAGCCACAAAAGAATCCGCCGTACTTGCATCCAAGTATTTTTGTTCATTTTTGGCCTCCTTTGGTCAAAAAGTTGTAAAAATGTCAATAAAGCATCTTGAGCGTAAAAAAAGCTCTGCCATCTTCAATACTTCCATAAAGAACGAATGGAGTCAAGGCGCCCCGAAACAACTTGCAAAAAAGTAGATTTTGTAGTAAAGATAGAGCAGGTTCATGCAATAATCATTGCATATTTTTCACCTTGACAGACACATACGGAGGTTTGTTATGAACTTTAATTATGAAACGATTTTGGACGGATTTGACGATGCTGTGGCACGAAAACCAAAAGCCCCTTGCGTTACTTTCATGGGAAAAACGACCGACTACGAACACATGCAATTGTATGCCAAACGCTTTGCGGTTTATCTGATCCGCCTCGGCATACGCCCCGGCGACAGAGTAATGATCGTCGCGCCGCCCTGCAGAGAATGGATTATCGCCTATCTCGGATACTTTTATGCCGGCGCGGTTCCGGCACCATATTCTCCCGAAGCCCCGAAACTTGAGCTCGCCGAGAAAATACTTGAGTACGGCGCAGCGAATATCGCGACGCTTGACCTGTTCTATCCGACGGTTAAGGAAGCGTTTTCGGAACAACCTCTCAAGTGGAGCAACCCTTTGCGCTCTGTTCCCATTGTCGCGAACATCCCCGAAATGCTTTCGGGCACAGAATGGTGTTTTTCCGGCACAGCGCCCGAATTTCTGCATACCTCCGTTTCTTCGCTTTTTTGCGCCGTAAGCGCTTTGAAGTTCGGGCGGGATCTGGAAATAGCCGAAGAAGAAAAAGCCTATGCGGACGTTATCGGCCTGTCTCTTGCCAAAGCGGAAAAAAAAATAGCCCGGCTTGAACGCAAAGTAACGCTCTTTGAAAAAGCGCGAAAGGCCTTGCGCGAAGATGCCGGAAATTTCCACTCGTTCGGGAAGATTATACATGGATATGTATCACAAGAAGAAATAGATGCACTCGACGAACGCCGTCCGCTTCCTTCCTCTCTCGGACACATCATGTCTACCGGCGGAACGAGCGGGGGGCAAAAAGGCGTCATGTTCTCGCATAAAAAGATTGCGGACAATGCCAACCGGTGTCTTGAGCATTTCAGCATCAAACGCGGCGTGGAAACATTTTTCCTCTCTCTGCCGCCTGACCACGCTTTTCCGGATACTGTAGCGATCAATGCTCCGCTCATTTCCGGAAGCCATATCGTCATAGAAATAGATCCGCGAGATATTGCCGCCATACGAAACGGTTTGGTGAAATCAAAAGCGACCGTGTTCGTCGGCGTTCCGGCGCAATATGAGGCGCTGTCAGAAACAGAAAGGTGCCAAGAGGGCTTGGAGAATCTGAAGTATTGCATCTCCGGAGGATCCGCGCTTGCACCCGCAATTGAAGAGCGATTCAATGCGTGGGTCGGGAGAGCGGTTCTTTTTGGAGGATACGGCTTCACGGAAGGCGGCCCGGTGGTTACTTGCAACAAGCCGGGAAGAAACAAGCCCGGATCCATTGGTTCGCCTCTTCCCGGCATAAGTATACGATACATGAAAGAAGAGGGTGGACACTTTAGGGAAACGGCTCAAGGAGAAATCGGATGGATGTGGGTTAGAACTCCGTCAGTCATGGACGGCTATTGGAACAACCCCGAAGCGACGGCAAAAGTCCTCACCAAAGACGGCAAGATTCAAACGGCGGACCTCGGCTACGAGGATGAAGACGGCAATCATTATTGTACGGGAAGAAAAGATGATGTCATCGTCGGCAAAAACAAAAAATACCCGGACGACATTGAAGCCAAGCTCAAACTGCACAAAGCCGTCGCCGAGGTATCGGTCGTCGGAATTCCGCCCAAAGATGTTCATGAAAGTTCTGAGCCGGAAGTGTGGGCGTTTGTGGTGTTGAAAGACGGATACACCCAAACCGAAGCGCTGAAAGAAGAACTCAAGGACTGGGTAGCCGCCCACATGGCGCCGTATAACATACCCAAAGAGATACGGTTCAAAACAGAAATTCCGAAATCACGGAAAGAAAGTACTCTGCGCTACCTGCTGCGCATGGAAGCCATGGAAGAGCGCACCGCAGTACTCGCAGAAGCGGAGTAAAACAAGCAGGCAAGCCGCTTCCGATCAATTCGGAGGCGGCTTTTTTAATAAAATGCCGTCGACCCGAAGATCGACGGCTGTTTAGTTGTTGCGAGTTACCTGCGCGTATAATCTATTACCGTCTGCACGCCGATGAAGGTGTTGATTCTTTTCTTCGGACCTTCAAATGTGTCCCACACGGCGAAGTCAATGTTCATCTTCCACATTCTGCTCTTCATAAAACCGGCACCGCCCATGAGCTGTCTACCCAGTTTGAGCACATCCTGTGTCATATCAGTACCGAGTGTCTTCACGGCGGCGGCGCTTACGCGTATGTCCATGCCGCGGTCGGCTTCCCATGCCGTCGCATACACAGCTCTCTTCAGCACTTCCAACCGTTCTCGCATGTTTCCGATTTCTTCAAGAATGGATTCGGACTCATACATTTTCCGCCCGCCGCCAATCATTCTCGTTGTCGCGAATTTCAGCACTTCATCAATACCGGCTTGTATCCCGCCGACATTGGCGGCGGCAAGCATAATCCGGCCGCAGTTGAAAGTTTCCATCATAGTCTTGTATCCTTCCGAATTTCCAACCCCGATTGAAAGCACATCTTTTTCGGGAACGAACACTGAGTCAAGCGACAATCCGTTGGTACACGAAGCAAGGAGCCCCCCTTTGTCTTCGTCGGGGTAGGCGAGAAATCCTGGGCTCTTCGTATCCACGATGAATGCTCCCATGGTCCTCTTGGCGAGCGCCTCATCTTCAAGCGCGTCCTTATCTGTCTGCGCATAGACGAGCAGATACCGCGCCGTTCTGCCGTTTGAGATAAACGAGTATCTGCCCGTTATTTCCCATCCGCCGGAAACTTTCAGCGCAAGCGCCTGTTTCCCCGCCGGATTTGAACCCCCATGCGGCTCGGTAGATGCAAGCCCGCCCAAGAATTCTCCGCGCATGCCGGGAACCAGATACCGTTCCTTTTGGTCTTCTGTTCCGTAAGCGGCAATCGGTCCCGAAAAGAGACACGCATGTGCGCCGACGATGATGCCGATTGCCGGATCTCCGTAGGCAATCTCTTGCGCCACCATGCATGCTCCAACCATGCCCATTCCCATGCCACCGTACTGTTCGGCAAACTGGACACTGAAGAACCCGAGGTCAAACATTTCAGAAACGATTTTTTTGACCAACGGCTCGTTCGTTTCCATCGCCTTTCGTAGGGCGCGTTGGATTTCCGTCAATTTGTCTTCGGGAAATTTCGAGCCGGTCGCGCCACACTCATGCATATGCTGAAGTATTTCCGTAATCGCGGCAGTGTCTGTTTGGAGATCCTTCTCGTTCGCGAGAATTCTCTCTTTCACAAATTCGCGTACCGCTGTGCGGGCATCGCTAAACTCTTCTTTTTCCCACGGCGGAATTTCCGCTACAACGCTTGGCAATACTTCAACGGAAGCGGCGATATTCTTATTCCCGCCGATGACATTATCCCACTTTGGTTTGCGCTTTCCTTCAAGGAACGCCAAAACAAATTCTCCGGCATAGCGAGAAAAGAAAACATCCAAGAATCGCTCGCGTTCCGCAAGAGACGCCTCGACTGAAGTAGGTCTTGAAGCGATAGCGCGAACGGCATCAATTATCGCCTGCACGAGTTCCGCCGGTTTTCCGTTTGCGAGCCGCAAAATCTCTTCTTCCGAGAGAGAGTTCGCTTCTTCGGGGATAAGAATGTGCGATTGCTTCACAAATCTTCCCTCCAAAACATCGGCGGCAAATGCGAACACAGTATTTGAAAAATCCGTGTCCGCGATGCAATCAATGATCCCCTCTTCAAAGGCGCGGTGAGCCGGAATGAAATCTCCGGCAAGGACATGCTCAAGCGTTTTCCGCACCCCGATTCTCTTCATCATTGAGAAAATTCCCATATATCCGGGGAAAAGCCCGATTCCGCTTTCCACCAGCCCGATGCTTGTCGCTTTATCGGCGATGATGTGGCATGGCAGAACGAGCTCAAGTCCGCCGCCAAGGATATGCGATCCCTGCAAAGCCGCAATCACGGGCTTCCCGGACTCGGCGAATGCCGTGATTAAGTCGCGATGGACAAACGAAAGGAACTCGTCAACATGCTCGCGATCGCGGGATTCCATGAACGCGAGAATTGCCTTGATATCCATCCCGACAATCATCCGTTTCATCATGAGCATGGTGGCATCCGTACCCGAAGTGTTCGCCATTTCGACGTATTCTCCGGCGAGCGCCTTGAGAAAGTCAACGGACAATGCATTATTTTCCGGTTCCAAAGTCAAAACGCCAAGGTTTTTGACTACTTTTGTTTTAATTTCAGGGTACATGTTGTTACCTCATCTATAAAGTGGTAATTCTGTCATTGACAGGCCTAAAACCTTTATATACAAAAAACGGAGAAAGTCAATCTTGACTTTCTCCGTAACTATTGCACAGTGAACGAGTTTACAACTCATCCCCGAAGAATGTCCCGTCACTCTTTGTCATATCAACGAGAATTTTCGCAGGATGGAATCGCATGCCGTGTTTGCTTTCAAGCTTCGTGAGGGCAACGACCAGACGATTAATGCCGTACGCATCCGCGGCATGCAAAAGTCCTTCGTTTTTGATGCCAAGTCCGACGACGGTCCCGCGTTCAATGTCACTCTTACTCGCCACCCCTTCTTCAAGGATGAGTGCCGCTTCATTCATCCCGCGGAGCATGGCGTATTCATATACCATCGCTCCGGTAATGTCATGCCGGCGTGCAATTTGAAAATCCGAAAAGAGTTCGTTGCGTAAATTTTCAAACGCTGAACCTTCTTCCGGATCAAGAGCATAGAAGCCCTCGCACGCCTCGCCGTTTTTCTTTCCGACCAGTCCGTGTTTTACCATCTCGGGAATGAGATCGCCCATGACGACACGATCCGGATACGCCACTTTGCCGTTTTTCCCGACTTCCAAGACTACATCAAGACCAAGGAAATTGGAGAGAGTGACAAATCCTGCCGGCCAGTCCTTGTTTGCCTCATCTATGTCAAGTGTATTCACATTGGAATGCTCAAGCCAGTGGTAGACTTCATCCAAAATGACAAGGAGCTGGCGATTCACGATGGCAAGCGGACTGTCTTTCGAGAGAATCGTTACCATCTTGAGCGGACCTTCCGCGAAGTTTGTTACCGTCTCCACCGTTTCATCGGAGGTCATTGATGAACGAATGACTTCAAGGAGCGGTCTGCTCGTCGGCGGCTGCATGCCGTGGAATCCGACGACAAGCTCCGGACGGTTGGTGGCTTGCGCAATATCCCCGATGAGACGCGACGATGTATTTGACGCCATAATGACGCCGGGACGCAGTATCGCATCGTATGTTCTGAAAATCTCTTGTTTGAGTTCGAGGTTTTCAGGGACGCACTCCAGAAAGAAATCTGCATCCGCCGCATCCGCCGGATTTCCGGTGAATGTGACGTAGGATACGAGTTCCTCCACTCGTGCGAATGGAATGTGCCCAAGCTTGAACCAGCGATGGATGCGTTCGTAAAACGATTGCCTCGCCGCATCTACCCGGTCCGGGTGTTCAATTATAACGGTTCTTACTCCTTGATTGCCCGCGTCTCGGGCAATGCGAGCCGCGAAACCGCCGCCCATGGCTCCGCCGCCAATGATGACGACCTTTTTTATCGGATTGTTCATAATGTGCCTCTTTATTTGTTGATTGACAAAGATCCCTGCTTTCTGTTTTAATTTCATCTTTTTTCACCTTTCTCTGTTGTTGAAAGACAGTCAAGAGTTTGGGTCTCGCCTGCTCTGTTGCAAAGCATTTTTGTACTAGACGCGCCCGATAAGCAGTGCAACCGCCTGTCCGCCGCCGACGCAGAAAGAAACGAGTACGTAGTCGTATTCCGGAAGGAATTTGAGCATGTACGCTCCCTCTACCGTGCGCATCGCGCCGCTTCCGCCCACCGCATGACCGAAGCCGGAGATAGCATCCCCCCACCAATTCCAACGATTCTTCGGAACTTCTGCGAGCTTTTGGACGGACAAGTTGGTTGCTTCAAAAGCGGCATTATTGATATGCATGAGATTCTCGGTATCTTTGCCAAATCCCCACCGTTCGTAAATTTTCTGAATGGCAAGAATGGGGACAACGCCCATATACGATGGGTCGCCCGCCACGAACTCATAGTCAAGGATTTCAGCGTCCGGAGCGATGCCGCTATGAAGCGCTTCTTCAAGCGTCATGACAAGCATGCTCGCCGCACCGTCGGAAACGAGAGCGCTCGTCGCCGCCGTTACCGTGCCGTCCGTGGTGAAGTACGGTTTGAGGGAAGCGAGGACTCCTTCGGTAAGGTCGGTCCGAATTCCTTCGTCCAAATCAATTATCCGCGCTTCCGCATCGCGAGTCCGTATGGGAACAATCTGCGGAGCAAAGTACCCGGCATCGCGAGCTTTCCGCGCGCGAGAGTGGGAAATCACCGCCGCTTTGTCTTGTTCCCGACGTGTGATGCCATACTTTACCGCGGCGAGATCCGCCGTCGCTCCGTAATGCAATCCGGTAAATGGATCGCGTAAACCGTGAAGCAATGCGTCCGTAACCGTCACGCCGTTTTCCATCGCGACAAAGAGGTCGTGATTTTCCCCGTTCTTGACGACAAAGTCCCGCTGGCTGTACGGCTTTTCACCTTTTGCCGTCCGCGGTATTTGAAGCGGAGCATGCGACATGCTTTCTCCACCACCGGCAATGTATGCCTTTCCTTCTCCCAAAAGAAGGCGACGAACGGCGTTAATGATTGAAACAAGTCCCGAACCGCAGTTGAAACTCACCGTATCGCCAACCACATGCGATGCAAGCGACCTGTTTGATACGGTTTCCACGCTCAGGTACTCGCCGAGGAAAAACGATTCGCGAATTTCTTCGGGAAGTCCCGCAAGTACAGCAACAATGCGCCCGACATTGAGCACGCGCGGGTCATGCATGCAAGTTCCCATTACAACGCCGTCAACATCCCCGATCGGAACATTGGTGCGGCGCAGAGTTTCAAGTACACAAGTCGTCATGAGTTCATGCGCGCTGTTACTCCAAAATCCGCCACCGCCAATGCCGGTAAGAACGCTGGCACCGGCGGTACGACACGCACCTGCGAAAACAATGCGTTTGTCAAATCTTGTTTTGTTCATCTCTCTATACCTCTTTCTGCTGGTTGTGAAAAATTGCAAAGCAATTAATCTCTTTGTCAATATCTTTCCCGAGGCTACTACTTTATCGCATTGTAGTCAATTATTGACATATTCATACTTTATTGCTACTGATAAGTACAGAAACATCTTGTTTCATTGAAATTAACAAAATAAGTGAGGTGAAAAAAATGAACGAAAAAATGAAAATTCTCATTGGCGTCAAACGGGTCATTGACCCCGCATTGACAATTCAAATACGCCCGGACGGATCCGGCGTAGTAACCGACGGAGTAAAGATGGTGATGAACCCTTTCGATGAGGTTGCTCTTGAGGAAGCGATTCGCATGAGAGAGTCCGGATTGATAAATGGAATGGTTGTCGAAGTGATCGCCGTAACGATCGGAGACAAGGTCGCGGAAGATGTATTGCGCACGGCATTTGCCATCGGCGCCGATCGCGCGATTCATGTCGTAACGAACGAATGCCGAGAGCCATTTTGCGCGGCGCGGATATTCGCGTCTCTCATTAAAAAGGAATCTCCTGGTCTTGTTCTCATGGGTAGACAAGCGACCGATGACGATGCCGGACAAGTGCCGGCAATGCTTGCCGCTCTGCTTGGCTTTCCGCAAGCGACATCGGTTTCAAAAATCACGATTGACGGAGAAAGAACAACGGCGATAAGGGAGGTTGATGGGGGGATTGAAACCCTTTCGGTAGATTTGCCGGCGGTAATCTCGGTTGATCTACGCCTCAATGAACCGCGCCGGGCAAAACTTCCCGATATTATGAAAGCGAAAAAGAAACCGATTGAAACGCTTTCTCCAGAAATTTTGGGAGTAGACATGTCGCCGATGACAAAAATTCTTCGAGTAAGCTCTCCGCCTGTGCGCCCCAAAGGCATTCGTGCCGAAAGCATTGATGAATTTATTTCATTACTTACAGAACGAGGGGTACTCTTATGAAAGCTTTTGTAATCGCCGAACATGACGGCATAACGCTTAACGGAAGTACGGCAAGAACGGTCGCCTGCGCCCATGAAGCGGCGGAAACAGTCGGCATTGCGGTATTTGCCACTCCTGAAAACGCAGACTCTCTCGGAAAACAAGCCGCGATGCTTGAATGCGCGGAATCGGTTTTTGTAATCAGAGACAATGCCCATGCCCATCCTGTGGCAAATATTTTTGCGCCGGAAATCGTTTCCGTATTTCTTGCGCTTAACTATAGCCACATCTTCGCTCCCGGAACTTCTTTCGGGAAGGATCTTCTGCCGCGAGTGGCGGCGCTTCTCGGCGTCCCGCAAGTGAGCAACATCATGCGCGTGGTGGATTCGAGAGTGTTTGAAAATCCGGCATATGCGGAAAATTGCATTGTAACAACCGAAGTTTGTGCGCCGTATGTGTGCGGAACGGTTCGAATGGCATCTTTCAAAGAAGTCGCGCGAACCGGCGATGCAAAGATACTCATGCTTGAGCGCGTTTCAACGATACCGAATCACACTCGTTTCCTCTCGCTCGAAAAAAGCGAAGCGAGCGGAAGACCGGAACTTCAATCGGCGCGCATTGTCGTCTCAGGCGGAGCCGGGGTCGGCAGTAAAGAAAATTTCAAGCTTCTCTTCCAATTGGCGGAGAAGCTTGGAGCCGCCGTCGGAGCATCGCGCGTTGCGGTAGATTTGGGCTTCATACCGAATGACTGCCAAGTCGGACAATCGGGGAAAACCATCGCTCCGCAAATCTACATCGCTTTCGGGATTTCCGGAGCGCCCCAGCATTGTGCAGGCATAAAAGATGCCGGTACGATTATTGCCGTAAACAAAGACCCGAAAGCCGCGATATTTGAAATCGCGGATATCGGATTCGTCGGGGATCTCTTTGAGGTCATCTCCGCCATGCGAAACGCTCTTGATGAGAGGAGGTAAATTATGGATATGAATTATGCGGAACGCGAAGTGATGGACTTTGATGTTGTCATTGTCGGCGCCGGACCATCCGGACTTTCCGCCGCGTGCCGCTTAAAACAGCTCGCGGCGGAAACCGGAACAGAACTCGCCGTATGCGTTCTTGAAAAAGGCGCATACGTTGGAGCGCATATTATTTCCGGCGCCGTGTTTGAACCGAGAGCTTTGAACGAGCTCTTCCCGGACTGGCGCGAAATGGGTGCACCGCTTCATGTGCCGTTTACGGAAGAAGAATTGCATTTTTTTTCCGGTGAGAGGAGGGGTGTAAAAATTCCGCATTCCCTCATTCCGAAAACTATGCGGAATGAAGGGAATTATGTCATCAGCTTGGGGCAACTGTGCCGATGGCTTGGCGAACAAGCCGAAGCGATGGGCGTGGAAATTTTCCCAGGATTCGCCGCCGCGGAAATATTGTATGGTGAAACGGGCGAAGTCATAGGCGTACTTACCGGAGACATGGGAGTCGGAAAAGACGGGAAACCGAAAAGCGATTACCAGCCGGGTGTGGAAATACGAGCCAAATTCACCATTTTTTCCGAAGGTTGCCGCGGGCATCTCGGCAAACAGCTGATAGAAAAGTTTGGATTGCAAAAAGATTCAGACCCGCAGCACTATGGCATCGGGATAAAAGAAGTGTGGCGCATTGATTCGCAAAAACACAAACCCGGATTCGTCCTTCACACTCTCGGCTGGCCGCTCGACAATCACACCGAAGGAGGCGGCTTTCTTTATCACTTTGAAGACAACAAGGTGTCGCTCGGCTTTATCACGGCGCTTGATTATGAAAATCCATACCTTGACCCGTACATGGAGTTTCAACGATGGAAAGAGCATCCGAAAATCAGAGAATATTTGGAAGGCGGAGAATGTATATCGTATGGAGCGCGCGCCATCATAAAGGGCGGATTTCAATCCGTACCGAAACTGTCTTTCCCCGGAGGAGTGCTTGCCGGGGATGATGCCGGATTTTTGAATGGAGCAAAAATCAAAGGAAACCACACCGCGATGAAAACCGGAATGCTTGCGGCGGAAGCGATATTTGACACTATACTAACGCAAAGAAAAACGCCCGATATGGACGAGAGATACCGCAATTCTTGGGTATATGAAGAACTGCATCAATCTCGGAACTGGAGTCCCGCACTCGCAAAGTTCGGCACTTTTCTCGGAGCGATGTGGATTTTCCTCGAGCAGAATATTTTTCGAGGAAAATTATCTGTCACGCTTAGAAATCGAGTTTCCGACCATGCTTGGCTCAAGCTCGCAAAACTATCTCGGAAGATAGAGTACCCCGAGCCGGACGGAAAAATAAGTTTCGGAAAAATGGCTTCGGTCTATCGGGCAAATATAGTACATGAACCGGATCAGCCGGTGCATTTGCATTTACGCCATCCCGGCGTTCCGATTGAACTCAACTTGCAGCTCTACCAAGAACCGGCCGTACGATACTGTCCCGCCGGAGTGTATGAAATCATTACGGACGAAAACGGCGCGAAGCGGTTTCAAATCAACGCCGCAAACTGCGTCCATTGCAAAACCTGCGATATCAAGGACCCGTTCTCAAATATCACATGGGTTGCGCCGGAAGGCGGCAGTGGCCCAAATTATACGGATATGTAAAAGGGAGCAAAACAAAGGGCGCGATGGAAAACATCGCGCCCTTATTTACTTTACTCACTCACCTTACGCATGATTGTGATACCGTACGGTTTCGGCGTAGAATTTTGGTCGGTTTCTCCGCCTCTTGGCGGTGGAACCGCCAAAATAGAGCGTCGGAAGCGGAAGATTTGGCGGAGAGACCGCCAAAAGGGCGGACTCACCGACCAAATCTTTCCCATCGTGCGTAAGGTAACTTACTCATTAGACAAACACATCGTCCATCAAATCTTCTTCTTTGGAACCGGGGTTTAAGTAGCGGCTAAAATCAGTTACGCCGCCCAATTTTTGAAGGACTTCTTCGTCCGTCCAAAATATTTTGTCATTCCGCCCGTTGTCCAGCAACAACTTTACCGAATCCGCCGCTATTACCGGGTTTCGAGTATGTTTCTCTGCTTTTTCCCGACTCTTAAAAACGCCGAAAATAGTGGCCAAAGTCAGAAGCATCTTCATGAACCACACCGCGGAAAAAGATATGTTCGGGTAGAGCTCTGCCAGTACATCCGTATATTTGCTTACGGTGCGTTTCGCTTTCGCGTACGTCCCGTATTTTTCAATCCAGTGTTCTGCCATCGGAAGCGGCGGGGCGATGTTGATGACATGCGGACTGTCAGATTTTTGCAGGTATGGCAGGCACGCCTCCGTACAAAAACGCGTGCCATTCACGATGACATCGTACACCAACTGAAGCTGTTTTTCCGACCCGTCAAAAGGAAGCGCACTCGCATTGTTGATGAGAGCGTCTATTCCGCCGAAAGTCTTAACGACCTCCTCTACCGCATTTCTTACTTGGTCTTCAAAACGCACGTCCACTTTAAGGGCAAGAACGCTCCCGCCGGCGGCTTTTATTTCAGCCGCGACCGAATGTATCGTACCCGGAAGTATCCGATGCGGCATATCGGTTTTACCAAAAATGACCACATTCCAGTCCGACATTCCCAAAAGCTTGGCAATCTCAGCACCAACTCCGCGGCTTGCGCCGCTCACAATTACTGTTCGCTTACTCATTTTTCACCTCTCTAAGTTCAATACAAGGAAAACCCCCATAAGGAGGATAATTTAATTTTTATATTTTGTCAACCCTAGTACCAGATTAACTTAATTTTGACCTAGAAAAATTTCTAAACTTGGGAAGTTCTTCAATAAATTTTAGAAATTTTAAGGGCCAAAATTAAGTTAATCCGGTACTAGAACAGACGAAGAAGCACCGCGAGTAACGTATCGATCCAATCGGGTCGGTACGTTTTTGTTTCAAAACGCACCGCGCCTTTTTCCCACATATCAAGAATCCGACGCAGTTTGCGTACCATGCCGGGATTGTCAAAAAACACCCCCGCTTCTTCGTTCCAGTGGAAAGAAAGGGCATCAAGATTATGCGATCCGACCATCCCGATGCGCTCGTCCGAGAGCATCGCTTTCGCGTGATTCATTTCACGAGAAAGCAAGCAGGTCGCCCCAAGTTTGGCAAAAAGACGAAGGTAGTAATAATTTATGCGGTCAACGAACCGATAGTCGGTGTGTTCGGGAACGATAATCTCCACGCGAACACCGCGCAAAATCGCCTGATGCAAACGCGCTACAAGCCACCGGCGCGGAACGAGGTATGGCGTCACGAGCACAAGAGAGCTCTGTGCTCCGTCAATATGTTCGGCGTACTGCCGCCTGAGAGTATGCCGCCTTTCTCCGATACCGCGTTCCACAAACCACAAGCGGGCTTTGGTGAGGATTGGCGTATAGTGCGATTCGCGAAATGCCGGATTTTTCCCGCCGGATTCGCGATAGATGCGCGCAAAAGAACGAACAAGGGTGCGAACGATTTTCCCGCCGACCCGCACCTGTAAATCTCTCCATCGTGCGTAATGTTTCCCGATATTCACGCCGCCCACAAAGCCGACCGTTTCGTCAACGATAAGCACCTTTCGATGCAGGCGTCGAAACCAAAAGCTGAAAAAAAGAACCTCCGCCCCCGCACTCCGCAAATGATTGACGGCGGCGGAAGAAAGCGCGGAGCTCCCGAAAGCGTCAAACACCGAAATAACGCGCACGCCCTCGCGCGCTTTTTTTTCAAGCTCGGAAAGAAAATCGTATCCGGCGGTATTATTTTCGAAGATATACATCTCAAGATAAATGCTCTTTTGCGCTCCGGAAATAGCGGCGAGCATCCCCTTCCATGCTTTTTCGGATGTAGTGTAAAAATGATACCGCATACGTGCAAGAATTATGAATAAAGAATAAATAACGTTACCGCACCGCCGTTTCAAGCGCAACGGGCGTTTCTGTTTCAATAACCATGAACTTCGTTCGTCCGATGACCTGCCCGCGGTCGGTTATCACGTCCACGCGCCAGAGGCCCGGACGGATGTTTGTCTTTACGGAATATCCGCGGTAGCCCATGTCGCGACCGCCAGTGATACCGAAAGCAAATTTCCCGAGCGGAAGCCATTCTCCGGCGTTCACGTCATAATACTGCCAATCGTGAGCGATACCTGTACTTAATTTCGCGGGGGCGAATACCGCGCTGTAAAAGTATACCGATTCGCCGGAGAGAATATGAATCTCCTTGCGCGGCTTGAAAAAATCAATCCAGCGGACGTGCTCGCCTTCAAGAATATAATCTCCCGCCGGTGATTTTGAAAGGGAATGATACGGACCCGCGTCTTTCAGCGAAAGCGGTATCGGCGGGATACTGTTGGTGAAATACAATATGTTGACGGTTAAAAATATACCGCCGATACTTTTGATGAGCGTCATTTTCTTTTCTCCCGCCTCCTTCGGAAGAAGGGAGTATACCGATGAAATAAAGACAAAAATAATCGCGAGACTTGCGGCGCCGCTTAAAAGAAATGTCCCGGCACCCATCTGTCCGAGAAGAATGGGGATATAAAAAATCATGAGGAAAAAAAGCGCGGTGAAAAGAATGCTCACTTGAAACGCCAAACGAAGGTAGCGCTTTCGGAAAAACTCGTTGCCGACAAAAAGAAAGACAACAAGCGCAAGGAACGGGAAACTTGCCGCAAGAGAACCGCTTCGCATATAAATGACCGTAAATCCGCTGAAGAGCGCCCCGAAGGCGATTTGAATGAAGAACAAAAAAACGCTCGTATACTTGGAAAACTTTTTTTGAGAGATGTTGAGAATAATGATCGAAGTTCCGGCAATGACAAGCCAGAAAAAAAGAACGAACATATCAAAAAAACGATCTATCCGAGACAAGGTAAGATTGTCGAAAATAAACCCGCCGAAAAACGCCGCAAAAGAAACGGTGCGCTCATGCTTCTCATACCACTTGCCAAATCTCTTCAGAGAGAAGCTTTTTATTGAAATATCTCCCTTTTTCGGCTCGTCCATAGCGCCCATTATATCACAAAACCGTAACTTGTTTCTTTTGAGAAAAGTTATACAATGCGGGTTAGTCCCTTGTTTTTTACCAAAGAGGTATCATCATGATCTACAGGACATACGAATTAATCCTCCCCCTTTCAGAATACCGAGATACTCTTTCCCTTGAAGGATACGCTATCATTGACATCACCGAGTACGTTGAATTTTGCGTTCTTGATTCCCGAGTAAAAACCGGACAAGTAAGCATACATACCCTCCATACTACTTGCAGTCTTGGGATGCAAGAACATGAGGAAGGACTTGCGAAAAACGATTTCTTAAACCTGTTTCGTGCTCTCGCTCCCGCTACCACCGAGGGGTATCATCACAACGACCTTGCCCTTCGCGCAAAACAGTCTGACCCGAAGCTCGACCCGGATAACGACGAATGTCTGGACGCGCACGCGCATATCCTCGCGCTTGTTTTGCCCCAAAATATCACCCGACACATAGAAAACGGAAAATTACTTTTGGGGAAATGGCCGAACATTCTTTTCGCTGAACTGAACGGACACAGCCGCGAGAAAAGAACCGTCTCAATCCATATACTCGGAAAAATATATGAGAGACCACGGACACCGAAAACTACGCTTATCTACACAAAAAAGAAATAGCCCCAGTATTCCCGGTTCACACCGGGAATTTTTTTGATATACTGTATAGCATGAAAAACCGTGAAAACGCAAAAGACGCCCGCATAAAACATATCGGCGAGCACGACGGACTTTCCGTGTGGCTTGTGGACGGAGAAAAAATACGCAAGGATATTGACGAGAACTTCGTCGAGTACGACCATCATGCGCGATTTCGCTTCATCCCGAGCGATGAGATATGGATTGACCAAGAGACGAACGAAGATGAGCGCGCGTATTTTCTTGAGAACGTTTCCATGGAACGGAAATTCATGAATGAAGGAATGTCGCTCGGCGAAGCAGTTGAAAAAGCGGACAAAATTGAAGCGCGCGAGCGCCGAGAATCTCCGCGAATAAAAAATATTTTACACGCGCATCATACACGGAAAAAAGCTCTCGAAAAAATACGAAAAGAAAAACTTGATGAATATAGTTCAGATTTCGTGCATGTTTATCTTGTCTACGGAGAATTCGTGCGCGATATCTATCTCGTCGAGTACGCCGAAGGCGGCCACGATCTCGTCTACTCATTCATCCCCCGCGGAGAAATATGGATTGAAGAAGTGCTTCATCCGAGCGAACGCGCATTCATCATCCTCCATGAACTCCACGAGCGCTATCTCATGTCGCAAGGCAAAGACTACCCCCATGCCCATAAAGGCGCAACGATCGTTGAAGACCACTTCCGCGAGAACCCGGAAGGATTGGAGGAACGGATACGAGAGGAGCTGGAGAAAAACACGCCTTAAAAATTACAAATTCAAAATCACAAGTTCCAAATAAATTACAATGTTCAAAATTAAAAACCCAAAACACGACGTATCGGGTTTTGGGTTTTTAATTTAAGATTTATTTGGAACTTGTGATTTTGAATTTGGTGCTTTTCGGCAAGCCAGTATCACTTACTTTTACGTCCTCAAATACCCCAACCGCGCCAACAAATCCCTATGAATGTCTTCAATCGCCCGTTCTCCGTCAATTTCAATGAAATCATAATCGCGGTCGCGCCGGTATTTGTTGATGGCCGGCACGACATCGCGCTCGTACCATGAGATGCGTTTTCGGATGCCTTCGACGGTGTCGTCGGTTCTTCCCTCTTCTTTCGCGCGCGCAAGCAAGTGTTCTTCGCTCCATTTCGGAGAAACTTCCAAATGAACGACGACCGGCTGTTCGCGGCGGAAGAATTTCATGGCAAAATCAAGATTTTTCGCTTCGCCGATGCTTCGCGGAGAACCGTCAATGATAAGATGCTCGTTCCCCGTGAGGTTTTTCACAAAAATATCAGACCAGAGCCACATGGCGAGGAAGTCCGGCAGACGCTCACCGCGAGACATTGCCTCGCGCGCCACCGTCGGAGCAAAGCCTTCGCCCTTCACGAATTCACGAAAGTAATTCCCCATCTGCATATAAAAAATGGGAGTTCCCGAATCCTTTGCCTTCAAAAACTCCATAAGAAGCTTCACCTGCGTCCCCTTTCCGGAACCCGATGCGCCAATAAAAATAAAAGTTTCTTTTTTCATGCTCCCATCATACATGAAAAACGACGGATTACAAAATAATATTTTTGACAAAAAATACGGTGGTGATTGAAACGGTAAGCAAATACACGGTCCGCTTGGGAATTCACCCCGCAGTGGGAACGAAAAAAGATGACCCCTGTAGAATACAGGAATCATCTTTTGGAAACCGGAAAGTAGTTTTTTATTTCGTGTCTACTTTACGGGGTATGGTTCAAAGGACGGCTTTTGTTTGATGGTTTTTAGTCTGCTTCGCGTATATGATTCCCGCTGAACGCTGCACCGCTCCCAAGAACTTCTGCACGGAGTCCGCCTTTTAGCACAAAAGCTTCCATAAACCCTTTTTTCTTCGCGATTTGAGATGGTCGTCCGCATGGGTCGCACAACTCAACGCCGCGCATTCTTATTTGTCCGACAAAAAACTCTTTGCCGACGAGCGTGTTTAAGTCGATACCTCTCGTTAAAATGTTTCGGCGTGTTTCCTCGGGCAAAAATGGCTCCGGAAGAAAGCGGTTTACCTCTTCTATCGCCTCCAAGGCGATCAGGGAAACATGCCGAATGACAACTCGTTTACCCTTTGAATACGCACCATTTCCTTCACAATACCGATCTCCAGCTATCCCTGCGCCGGCAATAAATCTTACGATCTCTTTTCTCTCCATAGGCAAGCCTTTATCCGAGCATATAAAAAAACAAATTACTTCACCACCCATTGGGTACCCCCTTTAAAATTATCAAAAAACAATACTCAGTTTTTTATTCTACTCAATATTTTATCTTGCGCAAGCGAAACCAAAAAAATCCCTTTCTGGGATTTTTTTGGTTTAGGTTACTTTTTGGGGAGATGAGGGAGTTGGTCACGCATAAATTTTTCGCCAAAAATTTTGCGCGACCCCGCC
Source organism: uncultured Candidatus Saccharibacteria bacterium (assembly GCA_964410165.1). Classification (GTDB taxonomy): domain Bacteria; phylum Patescibacteriota; class Minisyncoccia; order Phycocordibacterales; family CAIJYI01; genus CAIJYI01. Next base: position 35,604 of record CAYPFT010000001.1, on the reverse strand, counting down.
TCACCTGCCCCGCGGGGGCATGGTTCCGGCTTTCAACTCCCCCACGCAAGCAAAGCAGTTTGCTTGCTATGCCTCCCATATGCAAAAAATCCGCCGAAGCGGTTTTTTTGCATATGGGAGGCATGAGGGAGTTGAACCCTCGATGACAGTTCCACAAACTGTCGTGTTACCGTTACACCAATGCCTCCATGAACACACCACACATTTATACCAGATTTTCAACAAAAAAACAAACCCGCCCGAAAGAAAAGGATTCGGATTTGTTTGAGCCGAAATTATACCGCCCTTAATTGGGGGTGTTAAAAATTTACGGCAAAAAAAAGCGATATGACTATGGTGTTGACGATGCAAAGCCCATACACCAAAAGTCCTTCGTCGGTTGTGTATTTTTTGATCATAATAATTGGCTTGTTACTAATGGCGTTATTTCCCCAAGATCCACCGCAATGGCAACAATGCCGCGCCGATGAACTTTTCAAGAAAAGAAACGGGTGTTCCCCCTTCGGTTGCGGGCGCGGTCTCCGGCGGCGGAATAATCGCGCCGGAGGAACTTGATATTTTTTCTATACACGCTCTTACCACGCTGATAAGTTCCAAGGATGCCGGCGCAGTTTGTATGCTTTGGAACTTCTCTTCGCCGATGGTTTCTTTAAGGCAGGCGAGCACTTCCGGCGGCATATTCATGAATTCTCCGGCGGGCAGAGGTAGCGGTAACGGTATTTGTTTCGGGAAAGCGGTGCCGTCTGTCTGTTCCGTCGGACTTCCGAGATACCCCCCTTGAACTGGATTTTCCGCGCCAGCCGGATGAAAACCTTCGAGACATTCGCGTATCTTGTCTTTTATTTGCGCTCCTCTCTCCTGCTCGGTTCCCGCCGGAGGAAATCCGTCCGGGAATTTTCCCTTCAGGCAGGCGGCAACCTCCGGCGGCGCGGAACGGAGCATCTCCTGCATAGCCTGAAATGACCGCTGTCCTCCGAAATCTTCACCGATAAAAGGCTTCCCCGTCATGCCGCCGGATACCCCCATCTCTCCTTGCCCCATATGTATCTGCCGTTCTTGAAAGCACACCCTGAACGAATCGGCCATCTCAGGCGTCATTGGAACTTTCCCGGAACGGACACCCTCAAAGGCGTTCCCGAGCTTTTCTTTGAGGCAAATGCCGACTTCCGGCGGGATATTTTTCATCGCCTCTTGCGGACCGGCATGCTTGCCGAATTTCTCGAAACATCCCCGTATTTGATTTCCAATATCCATGCCGGGGACGAGCTTCCCTGATTGGATGTTCTCAATAATGTTTCCGCCGATCGTCGTTTCCATGCATTCCCGCACTTCCGGCGGGGCATTTTCAAATCCTTGTCGAGCGCGTACCCATCCTTCTTTCGCCTGCGCGGCTTCTTCGCTCGTCATGAATCCATGTTCTTCCGCAAATTTGAAACATTCTTCTTGGCGGCTCTCATCATCGCAATAGCTTCTGCATGATTCTTCCGAGTTGCAGTCCCCCGGACCTTTGCCGCCCATTTGTTTTATTTTTGCCGCCTCATCAGGACGGATGAATCCGACTTTTACTCCGAAATCAATACACTCGTCCCTGTGGTTTTGGTCGGAACAATACTTCTCGCATTCATCTTTAGAGGCGCACCCGCCCGGCGTTTCTCCTCTTTCCGAAAGCTCGGCGATTTTCCCCAACTGTTCGGCATTCGGCTCGTGTCCCGATTTCCCGCCTCTGTACCCGCCTTCCCGCATGATTCCTGCTTTTTGCGCAAAATTAAAACACTCTTTGGTGTGGCTGAAATCCCCGCAGTAGACTTCACATTCCTGTTTGGTTTTACAATTCCCCGGCATCGCACCGCCGCTCTTCAAGAAACTCTGTACCTTTTTCCCCTGTTGGTAATGCTCGTCTTTGAATCCGTTCTTCTCCGCAAAGCCAGTACACTCGTCAAGGTGGCTCACATTACTGCAATACTCTTCGCAGGATTCCGGAGAATTACAGCCGCCCGGACTGTTCCCCGCGAGTACCTGTTTCGTAAACTTTCCCGCGCGTTCCGCGTCCTTCTCTGTCATCAACCCACGATCTTTCGCAAAAACGATGCAGGCCTCCATATTCGCAAGCTGATTGCAATACCTCTTGCACTCGTTTTTATCCGCGCAACCTCCAAGCTCCGCCACGGGGAAAATAATTCCTCGAACGGAAGCCCCCTCCTCGTCCGCTTCGGAAGAATTTACGCTCTGCCCTTCTGCCGCGACCGAAGCAAGAAAAATAAGAAAGAACGTTGCAACCAACGACCCTGCGAGTGCGGCAATTTTGTGAAATTTATCTTTTTTCATAGGCTATTCGAATGGGTTCTTGTAAGCCCCTTTTATGGGGTTCGATACCGGGGCGATGCTCTCCGGAATCTTATCTTTGATCGGGTCCTCTGCGCTCTTGTAAATGCTCCCGCCGAGGCTTACTTCCGTTTCCGGGGAAGGAGGAGCAACCTCTTCCGCGATAGGGGCAAAAACCGCCGGGGGCTCCGGGGGCGGAAGTTGTTGTGTTTTGTTCACGTACCACGCGAGATACGCCACGGCGACGGCGAGAATAAAAATGATACTGCCAATAATATACTTCTCTTTTTTTACCCCCGGCATGCCGGAAAGTGTTGGTGTAAGGTTTTCCATATGAATACAGTATAGCAAAAGTTTGCAAAAGTTTTCTTGAAGTTATTCACAGGCAGACAAAAAACCGCCCAAATATTCATTTGGACGGTTTTTTGTCTGGTGCCCGGGAGAGGACATCGTCAACGAATAAATTTCCTAACGGAAATTTTTCGCTTCCCCGGCTCGCGGTTTTTGCCTTTGCTTCGCAAAACAAAAACATCGCTG
>CAYPFT010000001.1:0-32735 GCA_964410165.1 uncultured Candidatus Saccharibacteria bacterium | reverse complement strand
CAAAGCAGTTTGCTTCCTTCCCGGGCACCATAAAAAATCCCCCACGTATTGTGGGGAATTTTTTATGGTGCCCGGGAGAGGACTCGAACCTCCACGCCATTGCTGGCTTATCCACCTCAAGGATAAATGTCTACCAATTTCAACACCCGGGCACTTTTGTCAAGTCATCAGTGTTTGCCCGACAACCGACAAAGCTTTTTCAATTTTTTGCCATTTTCTTTTCAAACAAACGACGGTACCACTATAATACATGCTTTTCAAAATTTTGGAAGCCGCGACAAAAAACTAATCATAAATATCATGTGTTCCGATCCTATAAAACTGAACGGTATTTTCATCTGAAAAATCAAAAATTATACGGTAAGAATGATTTACGGAAAAAGACCAGAAACCAGCGAGTGCTCCGGTGAGTTTATGTGTTTTGAGCCGTGGGTCGAATGGGTCTTCTCGAAACACTACTTCTTTTGTTTCCGCCACTCTTTTTATCTCCTCAGGCAACTTTTTGTATTCACGCCCAAATTTCGGCGAGTAGAGAATTATCATGTTAGCGTAAATCTCTGAGAGATTTGAGTACCTTGCCCCCGCCGCGCCGAAACAAATCTTTTTCTTCATGGAGCTCTTTTGCTAATCGTATTTTTCGGTGTTCTCGAAACACATGGCGAAAAAACTCACTCGTAGTGGCAAATCCGCCAATTTTAATCTCCTTTTGCACCTCTTTCACCATTTCCTCAGGAAGGGAGATATTTATAATGTTTCGCGTTGCTTTTATCATACGGTTGTACGTGTATTACTTATTATTACATAATATTACAATAATAAATCTTGTCAAGCAGGAATACGGGAAAAACCACCCGCTCGGAATGGCGGGTGGTTTTGGAGTTATAGAACCGACAATTTTGTTTACGCTTCTGAATTTTCCAATTTTTTCATTTTCTTTTCATAATTGCGTTTCTCTCTGTTTGCTTGAATTTTATGATAAAACTGACTGAGTTTCCCCCACCCACCCTCCACTAAACCGTCGACTACGGTTAATCCGGAAATACCCCCCAAATCATACATAAACTCATTGATACCTGTCTGTCTTTCGGCATCCAAATGCGTAAAAGGATGTAATATCTTGTCTTCCCCCGACCAAATATGCCCACCGGCAGTAATCATTTTCTCAACCCGACTATTTTGTATTATTTTATACTCTTCTTTCAATTTATTTATCATCGCTGTCTTTTTATCCTCCGGCATTTCTTGAAGCGTCAGTTGTAATCCTTCCATACCTCCGACATCTTGAAGGGTTTTCTCCACCGCTTCGGAAGTGGTTTCAAGCGCGGCGGATTCGTTTTGGATTTCCATTTCCATCGGGTCTTCTTCCATATTTTCTGTTGTGGGCGCGACGGTTTCCGCTGTCGTCTCGTTTTTCTCAAACGGAGTATCCCACGACTCCGCCGCGGCTTTCATCGCTTCTGCTTCTGTTTGAGGTTGTTCTCTGTTCATAGTATAAAAATTACGCTTGTTTTTTAATCGCCTGCGAGAGCTGTTCGACCTTTACTTCTTTGATAAGAGAGAGGAAAATCTTTGCAGTATCGTTGATGTAACGCAGAAGCGTGAGTTCTTCCTCCGGCGTGGATTTTCCTTCCTCTACTTTTTTTATGAGGTCGGACACGATGTCATTTTGTTCCATAATAAAGAAATTGATTACTGGTAAACTTCCTTTCATTTTACCCCCCCCTCATAAAAATGCAAACAAACCGCCCGCGCGATATCGCGCGGGCGGTTTTTTCAATATTTATTTTACTTCTTCCACCACTTCCGCTTCCGTAATTTTCGCCTCTTCTTCCGCGCGGGCATCGTCAACGGCTTCCCTTTCCGCTGGAGGCAGGACCTCCGGTTCTTCATCCTCAATGATTTCGGCGGCGGTTCGGCCGCTTCGCATCTTGCGGCGGATTTCTTTGGCGGCTTTCTCGCGGATGTAATAGAGCTTCGAGCGGCGGGTCTTGGTGCGGCGGACGATTTCAATCTTGTCGATAATAGGCGAGTAAAGCGGGAAAATCCTTTCCACGCCGACGCCTCCGGAAACCTTGCGGACGGTAAAGGTCGCGCCCGGCTCCGTGCCGTGCTTTCGAGCAAGGACGAGTCCTTCAAACGCCTGAAGGCGGATTCGCTCCTTGTCTTTCGCTTTTTCTTTAATTTTCACAAATACCCGGACGGTGTCGCCGGCACGCATGTCAAGCTTTTTCCGGTCGGAAACCTTGACGGGGGTGAATGTGATGTCTGTTTTATTCATGGTTTTACTTGCTGTTTAGTCCAAACAATGTAGCATATCTGCCTATTTTATGCAACGAGAACGGCGGTATGCTTTGTATTCTTATGATTATTCCTATAAAAGCGCCACACAAAAAACATGCACCCTGGAACTATCGAAAATCCGGGGGTAAGCTCGATGAGGGCGGTTCCCGCGGTAAGCGCCGCGGTTCCTTTCCCGTGGTAGCCGGCAATCCAGAATGAGAGGCGCGCAAAATTGATGAACAAAAAACTTGTCATGTTGCCGATAAACACAACGATACTGATGATGTCTGCAAGCGCGGCAAAAAACATTGCGGCAATAAATACAAAAATCGGCATGCGTTTGTTATCCATACTTTATATTGTATGAAACTTCTTGTGGGTACGCAATGAGAATTTATGCTGTCTCAAAAAATTTTTTCTTTTCACAAATCGTAAAAAATCCCCTATAGCTAATTCTAGCGTATGCTAGAATTAGCTATAGGGGATTTTTTACGATAGGTTGAGGAACTCGAGGGCTTGTACAAAGTCCTCGGGCAACGGCGCCTCAAAGCGAAGCGGCTTGCCGGATGGGGACATTATTTCAAGAGAAAACGCATGGAGTGCGGTGCGAGAAAATCCTAAAAGGCACATCTGTTTAGGCGCGTAGAGTTTGTCGCACACGATCGGGTGTCCGATGGATTTTACATGTACGCGGATCTGGTGCGTGCGCCCGGTTTTTGGGTATATTTCAAGGTACGTTGCCTCTTTTCCTCTTTCAAGTACCTTGTACTCCGTTACCGCTTCGCGCAATTCTCCGCGTGCGCCGAATTCCGAGGACCATTTTCGGAAATCGCTCGCGCTTCTCCCGATTGGCTTATCTATTATTCCAGTGTCATTTTTTACAACGCCGTACACAAAAGCGCGGTAGGTTTTTTTTGCGAGACGTTCTTGGAATTGTTTTTTCAGATGAGTGAAGGCATTTTCCGTTTTTGCCACAACCAAAACGCCGGAAGTGTCGCGATCAAGACGATGCACGATTCCGGGACGGTAAATGGTTTCACCGCTCGGAGATGTCCACGGCTCCCCCACACCGCGGATATTCGGATATTTTTCGATAAGCCAGTCCGCAAGCGTCGGCTCTTTTACCTTTCCGTCAGAATGCACCAGAAGCCCCGATGGCTTATCAATGACGAGAAAGTCTTCATCTTCATATAAAATAGGTATTTCCATGTGGTCATAGTACAATGTTCCGCAAAGATTGTCGAAAAAATGCCGTTGTGCTAGTGTGAACGTAGAATAAATCTTGTCAACAACCAACGAAAGAGGTGGCAAAATGGGCGTACCAAAAATACAGCTTGATCTCCAAAACGGGATTCTTTCCGTAAATGGAGAAAATTTCCTCGACATGTCCCCGGATGAACTGAATATCATTATGCGGGTTCATGCGACATTCAATTATACCCCCATACCGGGCGTATCCGCCATCGGTCCGGGGTCAAAAGAATATCTCCTTAATATGCGAATGATGACATCCTTGAACTACGAGGACGTGAATGACGTGGTTGATGCGCATTCGAATTATTCATCGGCGAGCTTCGGACACAATAACCGCGAAATTATCGATGAATTTACCGAGTTTTTGGCCAAAAATAGGCAATTCCTCGTGCACTCGCAAATCACCACGCCGCACAATGCGGCGTTCATCAAAGCCATGTCTCTTTTTTCCGGCATGGATCGCGTTTTCCCGAAACTCGCCGGAACCGAAGCGACTGATACGGCGATTCACGCCGCATGCCTGTTTTGGCGAAAGAATAACTTGGGTGCCGTTCATTCGCCGATTATCGTTGCGGCGGACAACTGTTTCCACGGACGCACGGAAACCGCGCGGCGGCTTTCGGTAAACTCAGCGAGGCAAAATTTCGGCGATAAGGGAGATTACAGCGCGATTATAAAAATCCCCTTCGGAGACATCTCTGCACTCAAAAAAGTCATTACCGACCACCAGCGCGAAATCGCCGCGGTTCTTATAGAACCGATACAAGGAGAAGGCGGCGTCAACGTCCCGCCGGACGATTATCTTCCCGCCGTGGTGAAACTCTGCGATGACTGGGGGGTGGTTTCCATTTTTGATGAAGTGCAGACCGGATTTGGCCGCGCCGGGTATCCGTTCTATTTCCAAAAATACGGCAATGATGCCAAGCCCGATATCGTTTGCTTTGGCAAAGCGGCCGGAGCCGGTCTTGTTCCCCTTTCGGGAATCGCCGGCAAATCAGATGTACTCGCCTGTTTCAAGCCGGGCACGCAAGGAAGCACGCTCGGCCGCGCGGCAAGCGAATCGTACGCCGGGCTTATCGCCATGCGGTATCTTTTGGAACACAAACTCTGCCAGCAATCCCGGGAAAAAGGCGAGTATCTGACGGAACGCCTTCTTGCGCTTCAAAAAAAATACCCCGATGATATTAAAGAGATACGCGGCGCCGGGTTGTTTATCGGAATGGAGCTTTCCCAAAAACACGCGCCTCAAGTATTCATTGAGCGCCTTTTGAGAAAAGGCAAAGTGCTGAGCGGAATAGCCCGCGGACGCACCATTCGGGTCATTCCGCCGCTTGTGATAGACTACAAAGGCCTGAATGCCATCGCGGATGGTATAGATTTGATTCTTCGGGGTTAATCTTGCCGATACGCAGATACACAACATGCCGCTTCGGGTTGAACCGAGGCGGCGTTTTTTTGCTTTTTTTAAGCCGGTATTACCCTTGCTTAAGTGAAACGTAGAGGGCGCGAGAAATCAGGTCGAACACCACCGCCGCTTTTTCTGCGGTGGACTGCTTGATGGTTTTTTGGGAACGTATTTCTTGTGCGGGGTTGAAGTTTCTCATGATTTTATGTCTAGCATATTTAGTACTATTTGTCAATTCTTGTCACCCCTCTCTGTTTGTGGTACAGATATACCAGAACCACCTTTGAAATCGGGAGTTTCTCAATATGAACAAAATACAAAATGTAACACTTCGCACTACCCCATTTATTAATGGCGAGTATGTCGAAGCAAAAACGAATGAAAGACACCAACTCTTCAACCCGGCAACCGATGAACTCCTGACGGAAGTCGCTATCGGCACACCTGAAGATATCGCGCATGCGATACGCGCCGCACATAAGGCTTTCCCACACTGGCGCGATTTGGCGCAATTTGAACGACGCGACATACTCCGGCGATTTGCCGAACTTATTCAAAAACACGCAAACGCGCTTGGACTATTGGATGCGCAAAATATCGGCAAAGTAATTACCCAATGCACGGGAGAATCCAAACGCGGAGCCGGAGATATTGCCTATTTTGCCGAAGAAGCAGGTTATAAGGGTTCTGATACTTTTTACGGTAAAGGAAACTGCGGGGGAAAGGAAAAAATTCTCCTTAACAAGGTATTCCACGTCCCCGTCGGCGTTGCGGGAATTATCGTCCCATGGAACACTCCCGTCATGCTCTGTGCGTTTAATATCGGTCCGGCGCTTGCTTATGGAAATACGGTCGTCGTGAAGCCATCGCTTTGGGCACCGCTCTCAATACTGGCGCTCGGCGAACTCGCAAACGAAGCGGGAATTCCGGAAGGTGTCTTAAACATCGTACCTGGCGATGCTCCTGCGGGCGAGGCATTGGTGAGAAACTCTCTCGTTTCACGTGTCGCATTTACTGGAAGCGTGGCGGTCGGAAAGCTGGTACACAAAGCGAATGGTGAAGTATGGCCGCCTCGGCCACTTGCTCTTGAGCTTGGCGGCAAGGGAGCGAATATCGTTTTCGCCGATTGCGACATGGGAACAACTGTCCGCAGCATCGCGGCGAGCATCTGGCGAAGCCAAGGGCAGTCCTGCGTGGCACCGTCTCGGCTTCTGGTTCAGAGAGAAATTTATGATAAATTCCTCTCGAAACTCGTTTCTGTTACTCGTGAATTGCGCATCGGCGACCCGACAAATCTGGCAACGGAGTATGGCCCGCTTATCAATGCAACTCACCTTAAGAACGTTTTGCATTTCATTAAGAGCGGGAAGAACGAAGGCGCAACACTTATTTTGGGCGGAGAAAAAATTCCGGGACCCGGCTGTTTCCTAGAGCCGACGATATTTGCCGACGTAATGCCGCACATGACCATTTTCCAAGAAGAAATTTTCGGTCCGGTGCTCGCCGTTACGCCATTCGATACCGAAAGTGAAGCAATCGCCCTTGCAAACGCGACACGCTACGGACTGGCATCGAATGTGTGGACGAATGATTCACTGCTCGCAGAAAGAATCACGTACCAAATTGATGTCGGTATGATGTGGAGAAACACTCATTTTGCGCGCTGTCCCGAACAACCATTCGGCGGAATGCAAGAAAGCGGTCTCGGTAGACAAGGCGGAAAATATTGGAGCCGTGATTTTTATACGGTGCCAAAATTCTACTGTACTCTGGAAGAGTAAAAAAATATGACCGGGGAGCGTTGTGCTCTCCGGTCGTTTTCTTTACCAAATTATTTACTTGATTAAATCCCACAGTTGCGGCAACATGGAAGTGATTTTTTCTCCGACTTCCTTGCTCGGCAATCCATACGGCGCACGAGGCGAACCCATATCAATCCCCGTCACGAGCGATGCGGCAAGTTTGTTGGTGCCGATGTGGCGTTTATTGGATTCTCCTCCGCGAGGCAGGACTTCGTTGAGAAGATTCTGTATCGCTTCGGCATGGTCGCGCTCGCCCCCTTGCCACAAGTCGTACATCTTCACACAGAACGGAAGCGATTGAATGTTCGCGAAACAGCCGCTTGCGCCGAGCAAAAGACCGGTAGTAAAAGCGCGGTAGGTCGTGAATACTTTAATCTTTTCTTTCAAAGCCGGGAGAAGCGGTTCTAAACGAACCTGCCGATCTGTCTCAACTTCTTTCATGGCGACAACACCGGGAATATCGGCGATACGCTTGAGAAGCGGTATGGACATCTTCACCTTCGAAAGCATGGGGTTGTGATATACCACGAGCGGTAATCCCCTGGCGGCGGCTGATGCATAGTGATTAAACACTTCTTCATCGTCCGGTATCCAATAATACGGCGGGATAAGCTGCGCGGCGTCATACCCAAAATCCATGGCGACGTTAGTGTGCCGCAGAATTTTCTTCGTACAAGTGTCCGCTGTCATAGCGATGGTGATAATGCGCTGATGCTGTTGCTGACATCCGGCGATGAACCATTTACTGGCTTCGTCGGCACATACCCGAAAGCATTTATACCGTTCCTCATCGTCGAGGCACGCAAATTCGCCAATGCTCGGCGTCACCACAATCCCAACCGCGCCCTGCTGGATAGCCCACCACACTTCGCTGCGGAGTGCTTCAAGATTTATATTACCGTTCGCATGCATGGGCGTCACCAGCATCGCATACACGCCATCTACTAATGGTTTCATATATTTTACCTCTCTAAAAAGAGCCTTTGTTTCTCATCGCGAAACGACAAGGACTGTTGAAACAGTACATTTTTGTAAAATTTTGTCAAGAAAAAACCGGCTCTGACAAAATATCGCCACAGCCGGTTTGAATACGTGCTTTAAAAACTTTACAAACTCAAGCGTCAAACCACATAATCACCTGCCCGGTTCCGACCGCCGCTTCGTAGTTGCCGTACTGGATTCCTTTGAGGGTGCAATCTGCCCCGCCGAGCGCACCGACCATGCGGAGATAATGAGCGAAACGCCCTTCGGGTGCGCAGTCCTTTCGAAAACCTTCCACAAAGGCGAGAACGCGTTCATGGTCGCCTTTCTTAAGCGCGTCGATAATTGCTTCATCGAATTTTCGATTGCATTCCGGAATATTCGAAAGCTCCGGCCCCGCCCGCTGTTTAATAACATCGAGCGGCCAAAATTTGTGCGAGAGCCCGCCGGAGGCGACTATCACCACTTTGCGGCCGGAAGCAATCACCGCTTCGCGAATCGCTTCGCCGTATCGCAATTCTTGTTCCACAGAAGACGTGTACGCCACGCTCGTTGAGAGTACGCGGTGCTTGTTTCTTGGATTCAAGTAGCGCATCGGCACCAGTGTCGGATAATGTACCGGTAAGTTCAGATTATCGCAAACACTCACCGGCAACCCTTTTTCGCGCGCTTCGTTTGAGATACAGCAAGCGAGCTCTCTATCGCCAACATAACGATACATGTAGTCTTGAATCATCTCAGGTATCTCATCGGAGGTATACACTCCATTAAGTAAATGATTCCCATTGATGATAAAACCGACCGTTGTCCACCAGTGTGTGTCGATTACCAAAAAGGTGTCGAGGTTCCGCCCCTTGATTTGCTCCTCATACATTTGCGGCAACGCCTCAAAAAAACTGCTCGGATTCTTGCCGATATAACTTTCACGCGCCTCGCCTTCCAAAAAAAGCCGCGGTACGTGGGTCGTCAGTGTGGCGCCGACTATCGCGCCCTTGCCTCTATTTTTTGACATTTTCTTTACCTCGCTGTCAAAGTTTAAACTGAAACCACCTTATAATAAAAGCCTGCCAATGTCAAAAAAACCGGCGCATTCGCGCCGGTTTTACTTTTGGTTTTTATTATGCGCTTAACAGCGCTTGTTCGATATTATAGAATATCGATCCCTCGCATTTTTTTTGCGCTCCTTCAATTTGAAGGAAAAATTCTTTCGCAAAATCGTCGCTGAAGCTGTCGGCGGAAATAAACCTTCCCTCTTGGTTCGGGCGTTCCACGAATTCATAGAACGGGGATTCGTCCGGCGGAAGGTCCTTGTCAAACTTTCGAGCGAAGACTTGCTTTACGTCTCCGAAAGCGTCTTTCCTGTCTTGAACGGGGCCGAGAAATTGAAAATGGTTTGCGTTTGCCCATTCGACAAATGCGTAAATGTCATCAACCGCAATGGCAACATGTTGGAAACTGTGATCCCCGTGTTTTGACACAAAAGCGGAGACTTGAGAAACCTCTTCCCTGTCAATCCCTTGAATGAGGGCGATAGAAAACTCTCCGAGCTTCACGCCGCACAATTTCATGCTTGATGTCCCGTTTGGACTCGCATCGTCTGTTTCGTAAAAAACGCGCGCACCCATGAAAAGATACATTTTTTTCCATTTGGCTATATCCTTCACGGCGACGGCGACATGATCCAACCCCAATATTTTAAAGGGCAAAACTTCTTTAGTATTCATACGCTACCTCGATAAAAAAGGGTTCTCTTTGAGCAAAGAACGAATCTTTGTACAGACTAGCAGATATGCGCACGGGCGCAATCTTGATGATTCTTCAAAAATGTTATGTGGTGAAGATGAAGATTTCATTGCTACTTCCCACGCCTGCGTTCGCGACTGCATATTTTATGTTTGACAAATTTGTAAGACAAAGTAAGATAATATTATGCAAACGCGAAAAACAATGACCATCTCTCTCCCGCCGGAAATACTTACTAAAGTAGACCGCGCGAGAAAACTTGAACATCAAACTCGTTCTGAAATAGTACGGGAGGCTTTGCGCGCTCACTTAAGAAAAGTTATCCCGGTCTATATGGCAAGCGCGGGCGAGATAGCTGCCATGAAATCGGCGCGTGCCGAACATGCGCGCGGAGAATACGTAACCCTGGATAACCTCTTGCATGAATTGGGAAATACACATCGTCGAACGAGCAAGAAAACAGCTCGGTAAGATTCAAGAAAAAGACAGGGGATATATTCTTCTTGCTCTTCAAGAAATGTGAACGGATCCGTTTAGTGGAGATGTTGTGTGGCTCAAAAACCAGCCATACGCATTGCGCCGAAGGGTTGGCGTATGGCGCATACTTTTTGACCTCGACACGAGCGGTAAACTTGTCATTATTGGCGATGTGAAACGCCGGACCGATAACACTTATAGATAAAGTCTATTTCCCCCGCCTTCGCTCCCGCCCCGCGTATTCTTCCAAAATGCCGGCAAACTCTTCTTTTGAAAATTCCGGCCAGAGGGTGTCGGTGAAGAACAGCTCGCTGTACACGCTCTGCCATGTGAGGAAGTTTGAAAGGCGCTTTTCTCCGCCGGTGCGAACGACGATGTCCGGTTCTGGCATGCCAATCTCTCCGTTCCTATCGTCTCCCGCCGTCCACAGCCTTTCTCCAAAGTCTTCTTCGGTGAGTGCCGCTATTTCTTCCGGCGTTTTTTCTTGTGCGAGCTTTTGAATTGCGGCAAGAATCTCCGCGCGGCCGCCGTAGGAAATACAGACATACAGCGTATACTCTCCATTCTCCGTTTCTTTCTCCATCTTTTCCATACCCTCCCGGATATCTTTATCAAATCGTTCTTTCTGCCCGATAAACTTCACTCGCCCATTCTCTTTTTTGAGCCGCTCCGTTTCTTTGAAAAGCACCGCGCGAAAAAGCCGCATAAGATACCCCACCTCTTCGTTGGTACGCCGCCAGTTTTCCGTGGAGAAGGCATAGACGGCAACGTGTTTCACTCCGGCTTCTTTCGCCCACGAAAGAAGGTCGGTAAGTTTTTCATACCCGCGGGCATGCCCCTCAAAAGTCGGAAGTCCCCGCCCCTTTGCCCACCTTCGGTTCCCGTCCATAATGAGGCCGAGGCAGGCTGGTATTGAGTTGTTGTGCTTTATGGTTTCCGCAATTTTCATACGAAGAAATTTAAGAATCAGGAATTATGAATAAGGAATCAGGGAAAAACGCGCGACGACGTGTTCCTTATTCCTGATTCATAATTCCTTATTCAATTTAGCTAATACCCTATCACAAAATCCTTATATTCGTTTTTCCCTTCCATCCATTTCGTTTCCACTCTTTCCACTTTCGCAAAAATAGACCCTTTGTGCAAGAGTTCGATGTATTTTTTGAGCGATTCTTCCTCCCCTTCCGCAACGACCACAACCGAGCCGTCAGGCAAATTTTGCACCGTCCCGACAAGCCCGAGCCGCCGCGCCATTCTCTGTGCAAAGTCGCGAAACATCACGAGTTGCACTCGACCGGTTATTCTGCATTCAATGCGTTTTCGCATGTTTCTTCTTAAATTTTTCTCTTTGCTGTGAAAATGGATGCTCATGAGGAGACTTCTCCAACGCAAAAAGATACCGAAACGCGCGCTCCCTTATCCTTTCACCTCAATTCCCATTGATCGCGCGGTACCGGCAATAATCTTGCACGCGGCATCAATATCGTTCGCGGACAAATCTTCCATCTTCGTTTCCGCGACTTCGCGCATTTGCGCCATGGTCATTTTGCCCGCTTTCGTTACCGCATTTTTACTGGAACCTTTTGCAAGTCCGGTAACTTTCAAAATAAGACGCGAGGCCGGCGGGGTTTTCAATACGAAATCATAACTTCGGTCGTCATACACATTAATCTTGACAGGGATAATATTCCCCATGCGGTCGCGGGTCGCCTCGTTGAACTTGCTGACGAAATCGCCGATGTTGATGCCTGCCTGTCCGAGCGCCGGACCGACCGGAGGAGAAGGGTTCGCCTTCCCCGCTTCAATCTGTAATTTTACTTTTTTGATTATTGTTTTTGCCATGATGATTGAATATTAAAATTAAATCTTTCTCACCTGCAAGAAATCCAATTCCACCGGCGTTTCGCGTCCGAACATTGAAACGAGCACTTTTACCTTCCCTCTTTCGTCGTCTACCTCGGAAACCTTGCCCTCGAGGTCTTTGAACGGTCCATCGGTAATGATGACCGCTTCACCCTCTTGCATGTCAATTTTGTGCTTGACTGTCTCCTCGCCCATGCGACTGAAAAGCGCATCAACTTCCGCTTGGTCGAGCGGCACGGGAGTAACGCCGGCACCCACGAAACCGGTCACGCGGGGAGTATTGCGGACAACGTACCATGATTCGTCTGTTACAATCATGTCCACGAGAACATACCCGGGATATATCTTCTCTTCCACTTCCACGCGTTTTCCGGCCTTCACTTTTATCTTCTTCTCAACGGGAACGATCACGTTGAAAATCTTGCCCTCCATGCCGAGAGACTCTATGCGCTGTTTGAGATTTCTTGCCACGGCATTCTCGTAGCCGGCATACGTGTGAATCGCGTACCAGCTTCGATCGGCTTGGATTTCTTGTTTTGCCATATACGAGTTTTAGTTTTTAGTCAATAAAATTTATTGCGTTTTTGTTTCAACTACTTCAAAACAATTTCCAACACCCCCCGAAATATCGCATCAAAAGCGCCCAAAAAGAGGGCTACCGCCACAGAAAGAATGATGACAAGAATGGTGTACGAAACTGTCTGGTCTTTTGTCGGCCAGCTCACGTGCTTCATTTCCGCCCTTGTGTCTTTGAGATATTCAACAAATTTCTGCATGATATTTGAATATATTATCGCTCGCGAAGTTTCCCGCGGTTCTAAAAACCGCCCCCATGAGGCGTTTATTCCATAATACTCGGTGTGCCACAAAAGTCAACCTCAAAAATTCTTTTATTGCTAAGCCCGCAAAAATGCTATAAAATTTGAGAAGCAAGGGCGCATAGCTCAATTGGTTAGAGCATTTGGCTTATAATGGCGAGGGAGGGAGAAAATGGGAACTCGTTCACATTTTTCCCGAGTGATGACATTATATGGTGAAATAAAATTTTTTGTCCACCCATAGCTCAATTGGTTAGAGCATCCGGCTTATATCCGGAAGGTTCATGGTTCAAGTCCATGTGGGTGGACAAAGAATTTTATTCATCATATATCCAAAAGGTTCATGGTTCAAGTCCATGTGCGCCCATCTATTTATGAAAAAGCAAACGGAACAACAGATGAAACCGCCGATAGTTCATAGAGAAATACTTCTTGAGATCGAGAAGACTTTTCGCAATATCTGGGACAAAGAACGAAAAACCGGGGATCTTTTCAAAAAAGCCGTTTCTCTCCATGGACAAGTACACTCTCTGCTTACGCAGGAATTATGCAAGCCGGAGCCGGAGCAAAACAAAGAAGCCATTACCGCCTTGTACGAACGTCTCGCCGACGCGGAAGACGCCATAGACACCGTTGCCGAGCTCACCAAAGACTTGCAAGAATTGAGAAAATATTTCTACGGTTTCATGTCCGAACCGCGGGAGGTGGAGGAAAAATAAGATGACACTTGACAAATTAATACATTTTGTTCAATATAAAATTTGGTTCTCATTCGTAAATAAACACTGAGGAAACGAATATGAGTGAAATCTATGTAAGCACCGACGTGGAAGCAGATGGTCCCATTCCGGGAATAAACTCTATGCTCAGTTTTGGTTCTGCGGCGTATACGGCAGACAAGGAGCTTTTGGGCACGTTTAGCGCCAACCTTAACACCCTGCCGAATGCATTTGCAGACAAAGCAACGATGGAGTGGTGGGGCACTCAGCCTGAAGCGTGGGCAGAGTGCCGACAAAACCCGCGTGACCCGGCGGAAGTCATGCTGGAATACGTGTCTTGGTTAAAAAAACTTCCGGGCAAACCAGTGTTTGTCGGATACCCGGCGGCCTATGACTTTATGTTTGTGTACTGGTATCTTATCCGGTTTACTGAAGAAAGCCCTTTTTCGCACTCGGCTCTTGATATAAAATCATTCGCGATGGCAATGCTCAAAACCGGCTATCGCGATGTGACAAAAGAGAAAATGCCGAAAGAATGGTTTGACTCTCTGCCGCATACTCACAAGGCTCTGGATGATGCCGTTGAGCAAGGCGCGCTGTTTTGCAACATCCTTGCCGCAAGTCGCGGTACGCGATAGGGCTCTTACAAATCAAATAAATTTTAATGGCATTTTGCCACTGCTCCCGACAGTTTTCGGGAAGGAGAGAAATATGGAAACAAACCAAGAGCAATGGGAGTTATGGACTAACCGTCCGGTAATCCCGGTACCCGACCCAACAGATTGGGATGCAACGATCCCTGAAATTCTTCCTGCTGAATACGGCACATGCGTGACAACGGGCGAGCCTCTGATGGTGTACGGCACTCTGCAACATTACCAAAATGATACCTATAGCAGCCTGACTACCATCACATGGGAAACCGTGTGGTACGGAAGAAGGTGGGAGGCGGAAAAAGTTTGGGAAGAATCCGTGTATAAATTCTATAAAATCAAAGAATGTGTTCGTCTTCTTGCTCTTCGGGAGAAAATGCGGGCATTATACGATAAGTATTTCTACGCGCAAAACTTTCCAATAACACAACATGAGTTCTTTAATATGCGTTTTGAATTTCCTAACGATATTTTTGAGCAACAAAAAAATATCGACCTCATTGAGCAGGCAGCAGTAAAGTACGAACAAGGATTATAGTTACGGGCGAGGATTTCCATATCCTCGCTTTTTTAGTGGCGCTTTCGTTAGGAACCTTCCGCTAATTTGGGGACACGCGAAGTAGTCCAAACAAAAATTCCGAGAAAGAAATATGCGGCAAAAAGCGTCCAGAGAGAAAATTTCGGAACAGTTGCGGAAGCGAACGGAAGATGCGAAAAAAAACTCACCGCGCCGAGAATATAGGCGAGAAAAACATAAGCGATGAAACCAAGAACTCCAGCAAACCACGCCGAAACAAAACCGGCGATACCCGTGAGGAACCCGAGGAGCATCGCGCCGGGGATCGCCGCGAGAATGAAAAGATTTGCCGGAAGCGCGACGAGCGAAAGATTGCCCGTCTGATACAAGAGAAGCGGGAGAACGAAAATTTGCGTTGCGAGCGTAGCGGAGGCGATTTCACGCAAGAGGAATTTCTTCGGCACGAATACGAGGCGCGCGGAAATCTTTTCACTCACAAGAAGCAGTCCGAGCGTCGCCAAAAATGAAAGTTGGAACGACGGGTCATGGAGCAGGAGAGCCGGATTCCACAAAACCATCGCGAAGCCAGCGACAAAAAGAAGATGAAGCATGTCCCCCGTGCGTCCCGTCGCCCGCGCGAAAATGATGAGCCCCGCCATAATTGACGCACGCACCGTTGCCGCACCCGCACCCGTCATAACCGTAAAAAGAAAAATACTGAGTACCCCGAAAGCAGTGCGGAAGCGCGGCGGAAGAAACGAAAAGAACGCCATGAAAAAATAGGCGACGAGCGTGATGTTGTATCCGGAAAGCACAATGATGTGAATGACGCCCGCGGTGCGGAATTCCGTCTCAAGTTCTTTCCCGAGCGAGTGTTTCGCGCCGACGAGAAGCCCGCCTAAAAGACTCGCGTGCGGTTCGGGGAGGATTCGTGAAACGCTGTCGAGGAATGCGTGCTTGACGGAAAAGAGAGCGCCCGCGACTCTATTCCCCTCTCCGCGTGAAATGACTTCAATGTTCGGAAAATTCATCTGTGAAAAAATGCCGTCCTTTTCCAGATATGAAACGTAATCAAATTCGCGACCGTTCTCTTCCGTAAAGTTTTTCGGCGCCGAGAGTTTTCCTGATACGCGGATGCGGTCGCCGTATTCAAATTCAGGATACCTTCTTGCGATGAGCAAAACTTTTTCTCCCTGCTCAATTTCGACAACGAGGTGCGTGGAATTTTCCCGGATGTCCGGTTCATCCGCGATGACTCCCTCAAGCGTCGTCATTTTTCCGAGTGAGCTTTTCAAAACGGAGTCTTCGCGCGACGGCGCAAACTCAATCCGAAGCATCCCGAGCGCGACTGTAAAAAGAAAGAGGGCAAAAAAAATGCCCAAGGGTGGCCGTTTCACTCCGACCAACATTTGTGAAACTCCGAGGATGAGTGCGGAAAGGAATACTACAAATACGGCGGCCCATACGCCGGGGAAAAAGACCGAACCGAAGGCAATGCCCGCGAAGAATCCAAAAATACCGATATGCACATATTTCAACATGCTTATGGTATACCAAATGTATTGAAAATGCGCGAATTTTTTCTTTGAAGCGCAGGTGTTGTATCTCTCAATATATCTTGCGGTATATCTTTTATGACCGCCACTCTTTCAAAATTTTTGCTTCGTCTTCTTTTGAAACCGCTTTTTTGAATTTCGCTTTCTTTCCTTTCACGCGCGCTTCACATTCCGCCCATGTGGCATGATGCATAATTTTTCCGTCAACCAAACTCAAATATGAAAACGCTTTCGCGCGTGCGTGTGCCTTGTTCTTTGTCCGCGCTTTTTTCTGAGAAACATCGTGCGAGGTGTCAAGAATGTTCGGATACGAGTACCTCGCAAAGTTTCCGTCATAGAGTTTTACGGGGGCGCCCGCCGCAAACGACGTGGCAATCTCATCCGCGCGTTCATTCCCTTTGATTCCGACATGCCCCGCGACATATTTCCATTCGATACTTTTTCCTTCTGTCGCCGCCGCAAGCTCATCCCACAAATCGCGATTCTGCACTTCCTCCTTCTGCGACGTTTTCCAATTATTCCGTTTCCACCCATGCACCCATTTCGTGATGCCGTTAATGACGTAGCTTGAGTCGGTGTGTAAAATTATTGCATTGCTCGTTTCGCCGACATGCTTAAGCGCCGCGATAGCCGCCGAAAGTTCCATCCGATTATTCGTCGTATGTCTCTCTCCCCCGCCAAGCTCGCGCACCTGCTCCCCGCGAACCGCAATCGCCCCCCATCCGCCGGGCCCGGGATTCCCAAGCGACGACCCGTCGGTGAAAATGTAAATGGTGTTTCGTTTCATCTCACCACTATACCAAAACTCTTTCTTGCAAAGTACTTGACAAAAACATTAAAGTACTATATGCTAAATTTAGCTTAAATATCCCCCAACCATGAGGTACTTGAAATGCAACAAATAAAAATCATCATCCTTAGCCTCTTTGAACCAATGAGTGATTACCGTAAACCAGAACATATAGAAAAGTATGAAAATGAAGTAAATGATTTCCTTGCAAAGCACCCGGACGCCACCTCTCAATCCTTTGTTCTTCCTAGCGGAGAAAATTATACACGTTTCACTACAATCATAAATTATGAAAAAGAAGCCGAGTAGAAGGAACAATGAAAAGGCGAATTCAAATTCGCCTTTTTTTTATTTCATCATATCAACGACCCGCAATCGCAACTCAGGATAATTCCGGAACATGGATTTTTCGAGGCTTGCGATGAGGTTTATTTTTTATCCCCGCGAACCGTCATTCACCTTCTCCATACCTATAGCTATTTCCCGCATATGCTAGAATTAGCTATAAGGTTCATGGGGAGAGAAAAAATGAAAACAATTATAATTCAAAATGTTTTTTGAGCTCTGTATCGTTTGAAAGATGTGTGACTTCGAGAATTTCCACGAACTTTCCGACGCCGAAAAAGTCGGCGACATAGAGTATTTCTTTTTCGCACGCATGCGGATAGACCCAAACGCTTTTTTGATATTGATAAAAGCCAAGCGCCTTGAGCCGCCACCTGAGAGCTTCTCGAGCTTTGGTATGCTTGATGGGAATATCAAAAAGCACGAACCGCCACTTCCCATCCCATCGAAGTGGATGCGAGAGAGAAACATCTTCAAACAACATTTTTTGAAAATGCGCTTCGCCTTTTTTTGTGAGCTGAATACGCGGTGTGCCATTCGGGTCTTTGACGGCCTCAACATAGTGATGGCGTTTCAAATTCTGCACCGCGCCGTTCAACTGAAGGTTTGAATATCCGTTTGATCGGCGATACCCGCGGGCAAGAATGGAAAGCCCCGGCGCCACCGTCGCAACCACCGCTACTCCCGAAAGAATGACGAGTGCGAGCGCCACGCACGTCGCGTATGATGCGGGGGTGCCGGAATTGAGAAACTCCTCCGCCCGTTCCGCAAGCGAAAGTTGCGGCGCCGATACCGCCCGCTGTTTTGCAAGCGACCGCACGCTTCGTTTTGTTTTCAGTACTTTCTTTGCTTTTTCGGTTTTCATATTTTTAGGTTGTGTTTTATTTTTTAGTGTTCCATCTGTTCTCCATCATCCGCCCGACATCAAGTTTCTCTCTTTCATTTTTTGCTTTTTTACCATTATACTACCAAACGTCCCCTATAGCTAATTCTAGCATATGCTAGAATTAGCTATAGGGGAAGGAAAGTATTTGAAGGTGCGAAAATATTTTTGTTTTTCCATAGTCCTAACTCTATCAAAAAACAACCGCCATTTTGTTGGCGGTTGGTGTTTGTCTACTGTTCTGTTTTTACTTTTCCCGTCACGGTAATACGCCCGCGAGAGGTGCTGATTGCTACATCTTTGTAAGATTTATCAGGAAATTCTTTTCTCATTATTTTACGCAAGTTTTTCCAAGAGATTTCTCTCTTAAAAAAGAGGTCTGTTTGAATACAAGAACTGATTCTTTCGTATGTAAAATTATCTTCCATTTCTTTCTCCAATGATTTTCCGAGTGGCGAAGCTACAAAGCAGTTACTGTATGGTATTTACTATGTCAACAACCCGCAATCGCAACTCCGGAAAATTCCTGAACATGGATTTTTCCAATGTGGCTATCAGATTTATTTTTTCTCCCGCACCGAGGAGGATATTGCCGAACGAATCCCCGCTCGTGAAAAAGGCGATGGCGGGAATGGGTTTCCCGCGGGAATTTTGAAATTGCAGTTCAAGGTGTTCTTTGGCCTTGCCGAATTTTTTGACTCCCGTGATTTCAACGCCTTCAAACAGGAAAACGGGTTTTGGATTTTCCATGCCGAAGGGGGCGAGTTCTTCGATGTGTTTGTAGGTGTTCCAATTCACTTCATCAAGCGAAAGTGCGGAGTCAACAAAAATCTCCGTTTCAACAGCTTTCTTTTCCATCGCGCGGTAGCTTTCCGAAAGCTCAATTTCAAGTGTGTGGATGCCGTCCGAAGAAACCGTAAATCCGCCGGATGCTTCGTGCCCGCCGAATTGCAGAAAAAATCCTTCCTTAACGCGCGACATGAGTTCCACCACGGAAACCGAACCGTCCGAACGGCACGAGCCTTTTATCTTCCCATCACCGTCTCTCCCCCACACGAATACCGGTCGCGAGTGCGTTTCCACGAGATTGCTTGCGGCAAGCCCCAAAAGCCCCGGCGTCCATTCGGGGTGTCCGACGACAATAACTTCGCGAAGCTCCCTTTCGCTCAAGCGATGCTTCGCGTCTTTAATCATGGATGCCACGAGGCCTTTCCTTTGATCGTTCAAGTGCTGGAGCCAATTCGCAAGTTCTTCCGCGCGGGCATCGTCGTCGGTCGAAAGAAGCTCAAACGCGCGGAGCGGGTGATCCATCCGGCTTGCGGCGTTGATGCGCGGCGCAATCATAAAACCGACATCGTCTTCCGTGATATGTTCCTGATTCATTTTCATTTTTTGAAACAATAAGCGCAGACCTTTTCTTTTGCTTTTGCGCAACACTTTCAAACCGTAATGCGCCAACACGCGGTTTTCATTTTTAAGGGGCACCATATCCGCGATAGTGGAAAGTCCCGCCATATCAAGAAGCCATTTTTCCCATCCTTCGGGTATCGTTTCAAAATTCCCGCGAATCGTGAGTGCAGAGACGAGCTTCCATGCCACCGCCGCCCCGCAGAGCATCGGGTCGGGATAGGTATCTTCTTCTTGTTTTGAATTTATCACCGCATAAGCCTTTGGAACCTTCCCTTCTTGCGGGAGGTGATGGTCGGTCACAATAACATCAATGCCAAGCTCTTGCGCGCGCGCCACCGCGTCCGTGTCAGTGATACCAAGGTCGGCCGTAATCATAATGGTCACGCCTTCCGCCGCAAATTTCTCAACCGCCGGAATGTTCACGCCGTATCCCTCCTCATGCCGGTGCGGGATATAGTTTTGAAAATTTTTGTACTCGATTTTTTTGAAAAAGTCGTGGAGGATAACGCCCCCGGGGATTCCATCGCAGTCATAGTCGGTATAGAGAACGATTTTTTCTCCGTTTTTGATCCCGCGCAAAATTCTCTCTGCCGCCTTCTCCATATTAAAGATAAGGAAGGGATCGTAAATATCGCGTTCCCAGTCGGGGTGAAGAAACTTTTCCGCGTCCGCTCGCGTTTCAATTCCGCGATGCGCGAGGAGCTTTTGTTGGAATTTTGAAAAGTCCCTAAGCTCTTCCAGCGTATTTTCAGATAATTCTTTCCCGAGGGTGATGTGTTTCATTGGAACAGTATAGCACGCGGTTTGAATGATGTGGTCTTGAGTGTCGTGTTATACTATCGTATACTGTAATCATTATTATAATTTTGCCATTATGGGATTATTTTCAACAACACAAAAACCGGGGGTTACGGCTTTTGAAGCACAAAAGGCTTTTTCCGAAATACGTTCAGGTGACCACAAATGGACTGCCGCTCAAAGAAGGTACGCGGAAGAAGGGCTGAAAGGATATATCAATGCTGATTCTCCTCTCAGTGCGAAAGGGAGAGTGAGCGCCGTCGAGCTAAAGACATACATGAACGGATTGAAGGCAAACCAGCATAAGCTCGGGCTGACAAACGAACAGCTCAATAAAATGGAACACACAATGGACAAGTACGTGAAGAAGAATATCACAAAGTCACAATTTTTTGGATAAACATTATGAACGACTGCATTTTTTGTAAAATAGTATCGGGCGAGATTCCTGCGGCAAAAATATACGAAGACGAGCACACACTCGCTTTTTTAGATGTAAACCCGAATAATCATGGACATACGCTCGTGGTGCCGAAGATCCATGCGAAGAATATCCTCGATATTTCAGAAGAGGCGCTCGCCGGCATGATGCCGGCGGTAAAAAAAGTAAGCAAAGCCGTATTTGAAGGCATGGGCGCGACCGGAATCAACATCGCCATGAACAACGAAAAGCCCGCCGGGCAGATTATTTTTCACCTCCACATTCACATCATACCACGATTCCACGACGACGGGCTCCGCGTATGGACAAGAAAAAAGCCCTACAAAAACGGCGAGATGGAGCAGGTGGCGGAAAAAATTAAGAAAGCTCTTAATTAGAGAGCTTTTTTGGTTTTTTTGCCTTTTATCATCTCCGCTTCGTCTTCAAGAATCTTTTTCCACATCTCTATGTCGTCCGCGAGAAGCGCAATCTTTTTTTGGTGGTAGTTGTCGCTTATTTTCTTTATCCATGCACGGTCTTCGGTAAAAAGGTCAATGGCCGCGCGCATTTCCTCTTCAGTGGCACCCTCAAAAAGCCATGCCATGTCTTCTTTTTCCGTAAACGAAAGTTCGGAATCGAAAAGTATTTTTCTTAATTCTTGAAAATTTTCTTTATCCATATAAATTTCGTTATTCCGGCTTCTCGGTAAGCGGGCGGCGGGACATGAGGTCAAAAATGGAAGCCAGTCCCGGTTCGACTCCTTCTAAAATTCTCTTTTCTTCTCCGTAGACATTAAAATTTTGCGACGGAAGTGTTTCGAGTGGCATAGTCTCTTTTACATTTAATGGTAAGAAAAATATCTTTTATTAAGAATACACCCTTATGAAGAATTTTGCAAAAAAAATGGCGCTTATTCGTATTTGTACGCGGCAAAACGCTCCCAAAACGCATCCCGCAAGTTTTTAACGGCATCCGCACTCAATGGAACGCCTTTTTCTTTCACGATTTTGTCGATTTCTTCCTGAAGAGGCCCGCTTACCGTATCAAAATCATACTCTCGGAGCCGCCGCAAGAGCTCTTCCGTTGCAATGTTGACGTATCCTTTTTCCAATTTTTCATTGGGAAACCCGCTTCTTTCTTTCGAGTACCATTCAAGGGCGCGAAGAAGCAGTTCGTTTTTGGAAATAAACTCTTGCCGGTTTTTCGGAACGTCCGCAATCGCTTTTTCAAGCTCTTGTTCAATGGACATATCGGCGACATCACCCCTTGCTTCCAAAAGCAAGGCGAGTTTGGCGACTTTCTGTCCCAAAAATCCCTTCCAAAAATCATCCGGGCTGTTGAATGCTTGCGCTTTGGATAACTCAAAAGGGTTGCGTTCCATGGTTATTTTTTCTTCTTTATTATCGCATCAATCCCCGGCAATGTTCCGTGTGCCAAAAATTCAAGCATCGCGCCGCCGCCGGTTGAAATGAAAGTATTTTTCGGCTTTGCCTTGCACTTTGCCATCGCCGCAACCGTATCACCTCCTCCAACGACCGCCTTCGCCCCACTCCCCAAGACCGCCTCGGCAAGCGCAAGGGTGGCCTTGCCGTATCCGCTTTCATAATTCCCAAGCGGACCGTTCCAGAGAATGAACTTGGCGCTTTTGACCTGTTCGACAAGCAAAGCAACCGTCTTCGGGCCGGAGTCAAGAATTGATTCTTCGCGAGACACTTCTGTGGGGGATTTCACGTTTGTTCCGTTCGGACCGTTCACAATAACGTCAATCGGCAATAAAAGTTTTTTGCTTTTGAGAATCGGCTTGAAAGAAAGATGCGCATCGTCAACGAGCGATGTGCCGATCTCGTACCCGAGAACTTTGAAAAAATTGTTCGCGAGCGCGCCGCCGATAAAGACGGTGTCCGCCACGGGGAGATATTTTTTAATAAGCGGCATCTTCGTTTCAAATTTCGCCCCGCCTAAAACAAAGAGGAAAGGATTGTGCTTGCGCATGGCAAAAGAAAGATTTTCCACCTCGTCGCAAAAAAGCGGGCCGAAATATGAAGGAAGACGCTTCGGGACAAGGTATATTGACGCATCTTTGCGGTGAGAGACCGCAAACGCTTCGTTCACATAAATATCACCGAGTGCCGCAAGCGACATGGCGAACGAAACACTCGTGTTTTTTTCCCCGTCATTTTGCCGCAAATTTTCAAGCATGGCTATTTCTCCGTTTTTCATACTATTGAGAATTTTCTCGCCTTCTTCGGATTGAAAATCAGCAACAAAAGAATGTTTGAATATTTTCAAAAAATGTTCTGAAACGGGCAAAAGAGAATCTTCTTTCCTCCGTCCCGTGTGGCTTAAAATAATGATTTTCGCACCGGCTTTTTTAAGAAACCGTATCGTCGGCAACACTTTTTGTATGCGAAAATCGTCAATCACTTTGCCGTTTACGACGGGAACATTCAGATCAAGGCGGAGGAGAACTCGCTTCCCTTTCAAATTTTTTACTTTTATGATGTTTGGCAATTTCATAGAAATGAAAAATGAAAATCGAAAAAAGAAAAACGACAACTAAAAATTAAAAAGTCCCAACGGTTTTTACTTTTACATCTTCGTTTTTAAGTTTTCATTTTTAGTTTTTAATTTATCAATACCTTTTCAGCTATCTTTAATATTTTAACAAATTTTACAGGGTCTAAACTCGCCCGCCCGACGAGCAGTCCGTCCGCATCGCCTTCCTTCAGAAAACTTTCTGCATTTTTCTCATCAACAGAACCGCCGTACAAAACGGGGATGGCATGGGCGGAGGTTCGATCAAACATATCCGATAGGGTCTTTCGTATAAAAATAGCCATTTCGACGAAGTCTGCCGGGGTATCCGCGCCGGACGCATCGGCGCCGATGGCCCACACGGGTTCATAGGCAATGACGACGTTTGAGAGGCTTCGTTTCTGGGCTTTTGCGAGCGCCGTTTCAATCTGGTTTTTTATAAATTGAAAATACTTTCCTTCCGCCTCCCGCTCTTTTTCGCCGACGCACAGCACTATCGCCAAGCCCATTTTAAGAGCGGCGAGAACCTTTTTGTTTATCACTTCGTCCGTTTCGCCGAACGCGCGGCGTTCAGAGTGTCCGATAATCACATATTTCGCGCCTACGGATGAAAGTGCGAGCGGCGATACTTCCCCGGTGTAGGCGCCTTCCATTTCATAAAATACATTCTGCGCGCCCAAAACAACGCGGCGCTCTCCTGTGTGTTTGTTTGCTCTTTGCGCCAAATCAGAGAGAAAAACAAATGGGGGGCACACAACCGTTTGCACGCGCGAGAGCTTCCCCGCCTCTTTCTTCACCCCGTCAAAAATTCTCCGCGCATCCTCGATCTTCCACGGATTCATCTTCCAATTGCCGACAATGAGTTTTTTCTTTTGCATTGCCCCATTGTAGCAGAGAGGGGATAAAAAAACAAAAAAAATGCCATCCGTTGAACAAGGATGACATTGGCGAAGTTAGGAAAAAGAAAATTTTATCGTTTCTTCTTTTGCGACAAAAATTTCAAGAATTGTTTTGTTTTTCGTACAGATACAAAGCTCGATCGCTTCGTATAGTCCTTTGATATTCGGGTGCATCTC
Organism: uncultured Candidatus Saccharibacteria bacterium; assembly: GCA_964410165.1. Lineage (GTDB taxonomy): Bacteria > Patescibacteriota > Minisyncoccia > Phycocordibacterales > CAIJYI01 > CAIJYI01. Next base: position 8,409 of record CAYPFT010000001.1, on the reverse strand, counting down.
TTCTATATGCGAGAGCAAGTCGCCCAAAAACGACTGCTCTTCCTCCCGCCAATCCCTTTCTTGCGGGTGGAAACAAAACCGTCTTCGGTAGACTTTCTTTGAGTTTTCCCGCGCGTCCAAAACGCAAAAAAAGTGGTCACTCCCGTGATCGTGCTCAAACTCTTCCAATAACGATTCTGCTAAACTCCATAACCGCGACTTAATTTCCTGCGGCAAATCCAAAGATATGCGACTAACTTGCATCTTTTCCTCTCTTTTGTTGTTGAACTATTACCAGACCGATTATTTCATACTTTAGTATTCGTGTCAACCCCACCCGCCATTTACCTGCCAAACGACTCGCGCTTATTCCACTTCCCTCCAGCCGCTGATTTCAAACGATCCGCCCGGACCGCTTGAGAAGTTCGCGTTTACCAGTCCCGAATCATAAGTAACCGTTGCCCCTTGATCAAGCTCAAGCCGGCTTGCGGTGGATTCCGTCGCCGCCGCGTTGTTGTTGAAATGAAGCGTGCCGTTCGGGGCGTCCAAAAGCACAGCGCCGACGTTGTTGGAAACATTTATCGCAGGCGCGCCGGAGCAGGTCGCCCCATTCGGACAATCACTCGTGGTTAAAAGCAAAATGAAGCTCCCCGAAGAGCCTGATCCTTGGAATTCAACGTTATTTGAAATATCAATTTTCCCGTCAGCAACGACAACACCGCTGTCAGAACCGTACCCCGGATCAAGTTTTACATACGTATTGCTCCCCGCGCCGCTTTCCACGCTAATCGTCCCGCCAACCCATATCGTTCCGGTAATCGTTACCGTCTTATCTTTCGGGATTACGAAATTACCGGTAATGTATACAGGCCCAAGTAAAATATTCCCGGAAGGCGCATAATCGCCAGAGATGGTACCGCCCGCGGACGCATCGGCTTTCCATTGGCTAATGTTTGCTTGTGAAATGGCAAAGGTGGCCGGCGCCGGGTCCGTTTTTGAGGTATCGCACGCTTTGTTGTTTCCTGATCCCGTTTGGCAATAGAGTGCGCCCTCGATCTCGGAATCGGTAACGTTGTGCGCATGAGCATCGCCTATGCCGCTTTCACCGACGACCACGTTATCAATCGTAGCAACCAATCCTCCGACGTACACCATAAAATAGGCGTCCCGTCCGCCGACATCGCTCCACGACGTATTATAGGTGCCGATCTTTGCTTGCCCGTTCGCATAGCCGTCCTGATTCGCCGCGATGGTGTAATATTTCGTGGAATTTGACCCGCCATCGAGCACGAACCAATACGTCGTCCCCATGATAAGCTCGGGAATTGAAGAAAATGTGACTTCGATCCAACCGTAACTCGTGGTAACCGACGAAGCGCTCAATGTGCCGCTCGTGATTTCCGCGCCCGGAACGCCGGCATTGTCGCTCGTAATCCGCACGGTCAGGTTTCCCGGCGGGCCGCTTGTTCTTTTAAGGTACACTGAGACTTTACTGAGCGGGCTAGTGGTGGAAACCCGAAAACTCTGCGCAAAATCTTGAGGCGTGGTGGTGCCGAAAGTAATGGCGTTCGGCGGTGTACTCGGGGTGTCATTCACTTGGTCTGCGGTAAGGGCGATGCTGTTGGCGGCGATTGCCGTACCGGTAACAAACGACTTGTTTTGACCGTTTCCGCTTCCGGAAATGTTTCCGTTCACATACACGTTTCCAAATACGCCGGCATTATTGTTCATAAAAAGCCCCCCCGAACCGACTTGAATGCCGTAATTGAACGAAGCGCCGACCGTACCCGCCCTGACGCGACTCCGCACCTTCCTTGTCGAGGAAGAAAAATCTCCAATGGAAAGAATCTCTTTTTCGTTGCCGCTTATGTCGGTAGTGGTTATTGTGGTGGTCGCCCCGTTTAAGACAAGCGTTTCAGTGGGAGATGTTTGCATCCCGTTCTTCAGTCGGTACAGGGCGTCCTCAACGCCCGATTCCGCCGCCAGGTATGATTGTTTTGAACGCACGAAGTCTCCCGCCACGCGAAGATCTTGAATGGCCGAAGATCCGAGTCCGAGCATAACCGAAACGGAGATGAAGAGCAAAAGCACCACCACGGTGATCATGGCCTGACCGGCTTCCCTTGTTCCGCATCGCCTCATAATTTTTACTTTTTCATTTTTCATTTTTAGTTTTTTAGTACCCTCCCCTCATCACAATAGTATCATAAAATTTCGCCGAGATGCCGGTTATTCTTTTGCTTCGCGCGGACATCTCAATCTTTATCACGTCTCCCTCCGGGGTGGAAAGACCGGTAAAGACGAGGTTGGTAATCTCCGTACTGCTTCCGGTAAGTGCTCCCGTGGCGCTTCCGCCGTCGACGATCTGGATGTTTTTCGCCGCCGTATCCCAATAAAATTCAATGACCTTAGCCGAGCCGGAACTGCTGGTGGTATGAATAAAAAGATCGTCCGAAGAACTGCCCGCATCGCGAGAAGAAGCCGTTCGTATTTCTCGCGCCATTCTCTCCATGGCATTCATTCCAGATATCCTCACCTCGTTGTAAGCGCGCACGCGAGCGAACGAGCGGGACAAAGTTATCAGCATATTGAGTACCGCCACCAGTATCACGATAAAAATAGCGACGTAAACGACGGTTTCAAGCAAGGTATATCCTCTTGGGGTTGTCTTTTTCATGTTAGTTTTCAAGATCGGTTAAATAGAATTGCACCCTCTTCGTCGAAGCGGAAAAGCCGTTCGGCCATGAAAGCGCGACGGTTATTTTTTTTGTTCCCGGATCGAGCGTTCCGGAGGACGCGATGTCGTCGCTCCCGTCGCGGTAGACGTCTTCCGTCCTGATTGTCCTGGTAAAAGTGCCGTCAACCACCACAGATGACGTGGTCGTTCCCCATTTCCCGGCGGAATAATTGAGGTAATATGTTGTCGTCGTGGAAAGCCCGCTTATATTCGCAAATCCTTGATCACGGAAAAGTCGCATCACCTCCGACCCCTCTTCCAAAAGAAAATTCGCTTGCGTTTCTTGAAGCGACTGGCGAGACAGGGCAAGAGACCTTTGCGCTACGGCACCGATGCCGACCAAAGACACGGACAAAACGGAAATGCCGACAACGATCTCAATGAGACCGAAACCGCCGCGCATATTCATATTATTCTCTTTTGTTTTTCTGAACATGGTCTAATTTTGGGATGTTACCCCCGTTTTATTTACAAAAACCGTATTTTTCTTCGCCGGATTGCTTTTGAGTGAAATGATGAGCGAGCCGTCGTTTTGCGTTTCGCCGGTAAGCCGGTCAAAAATAATATCAAGACCGCCGCCGGTAAGCGCCACATTCGGTATCGCAACCGCAGAATGCAGTATATGGGCTTCGTTGTCCGGAGAACTCGATGCGAATGCCGCGCCCTTGAACAGAATAAGCTGATTGGCGTTTATGCGCACTCCATATTCGGAATCTCCTTTTGAGTTCAAGGTATTGGACCTCGCCTTGTTTATCATAAGCAATGCTTGGCTTGTTTCTCCCTGAAGGACTTGCGTATTGCGGAATGAAGTGAATATAAGCACCGTAAAGAAAACGAGAAGCGCGGAGATGGCGATGGCGGCAATCAATTCCATAAGAGTGAACCCGCATATTGCGATGATACCCGCCTTGTTCTTTGTTTTGTGTTCCATGTTTTATGTTAAATGCTCGCCGTCAATTTATACATCGGCGCAATCATTGAAACCGCAAAAAATCCGACGCCGCTTGCAATAAAAAGCATCAAGAACGGCTCGATGACGGTTGAAAGATCTTTCGTTACCGCATCAACCTCTTCTTCGTAAAAGACCGCGATCTTTTCAAGCATTTCCGCAAGCTTCCCCGTTTCTTCGCCGACCATCATCATTTCGCCGACGAGCGGCGGATAAATTCTTTCATTCTCCGCGAAAACGCTTGAAAGCGGGACGCCTTTTTGCACTACATCCTGCGCCTTTGCGAGAACGGCTTTGTAATAAGAATTTTGGAGTACGTCCTCGGTGATGGAAAGCGCCTCAACGACCGAAACGCTCGAAGAAAAAAGCGAAGCGAGGGTACGCGACGTCTGCGCAGAATTATACTGCTTCACGATGCCGGAAATAATCGGTATGCGAAGCACGATAAAATCGCCCATTTTTTGCCCGATTTTCGTTTTCAATCCAAAATAGACGCCGGCGAAAAACACAACGAGGATGCCGATCGCCGAGATGGTATGCGCCACCAAAAAGTCGCTCACCCCCATAATAATCCGGGTACTCACGGGAAGATCGATATTAAATTCCTTGAATGTCGATGTGAGGGTCGGGACAACGTAAATAAACATGAGGATACCGATGATAAGCATGGCGAACAAGACGATTGACGGATACATCATTGCCCCCTTGATCTTTTTCCGAAGCGTATAGCTCTGCTCAAGCTGTTTCCCGACGACATTAAGGGTGTCCACGAGCTGTCCCGATTCTTCTCCCGCGTGAACCATCGCCACGAAAAGCGGAGAAAAAACGCTCGGAAATTTCTTCATCCCGTCGGAAAGCGTGCCGCCGTTCTTTATGTCCTCGGAAACCGAATGGAGGACATCTTGAAGCTTCGGATTTTTCGTCTGCCGCTCGAGGATCTCAAGCGCGCGGGAAAGCGCAATGCCCGCCTCGATCATTGACCCGAGATTCCGCGCGAAGACGATCTTCTCGCGAAGCTTCACGCGCGCCACGACCAGATTGAGCTTTCTCATGTTCCACCCCGATTTTTTTTCTTCACGCGCAAAAATCACGATTAAACCGCGCGATTTCAGTGTTTTTACCAAATCGGATTTATTCGCCGCGTCGGCTGTGTTTTCGACGGTTTTCCCGTCATCCGACGTTGCTTTGTAAAAAAATGTGGGCACGTTATCGCAAATTAAAAATTAAAAACGAAAAGAGTTGGTTCACGCTACTCGGAGATGACACGGAGGACTTCTTCCACCGTCGTCAATCCCTGCACCGCCTTAAACAACCCGTCTTCAATCATGCTCATCATCCCTTCTTTCTTCGCCTGTTTCTCAATCTCATCTGAGGACGCGCCCTTTATGATAAGCTCTTTTAAGGTGGAGGTCATTTTGAGCACTTCGTGAATAACGAGCCGTCCGCCGTATCCATTCTCGCATTCAGCCGTCTGTTTCGGTTTGTAAAATGGAATCTTTTCCCAATCATCCACGTCTTCTTTTACCGCCTTCTCCTCTTTCAAAAAGTTGAGGACGCGATCAAGGTCTATGGATTTTCCGAGCGAAGCGACTTCGCCTTTCGTGAGAAAATATTTTTCCCTTCCGGCGCAGAGCCGGCGCACGAGACGCTGTCCGATGACCACATTGACAGTGGAAATAATGAGGAACGGCTCGATACCCATATCAATGAGCCTCGGCATCGCTCCAGCCGCAGAATTGGTGTGGAGCGTCGAAAGCACGAGGTGTCCTGTGAGCGCCGCGTTCACGGCAAGCGATGCCGTTTCCTTGTCTCGTATTTCTCCGACCATGACAATGTCGGGGTCCTGCCGAACGAGCGTACGCAACCCTTCGGAAAAAGTAAAACCGATATCCGCCCGCACCTGAGACTGATTTACCCGCGCCATTTGGTACTCAACCGGATCTTCAATGGTAGAGATGTTTACGTCCGGAGTATTGAGCAAATCAAGAACGGTGTACAACGTCGTCGATTTTCCGGAACCGGTCGGTCCGGTGGTGAGAATCATTCCGGTTTTTTGTTTCTGTCCATGATGTATCCGTTCAAGCGCCTCGCCGTGAAATCCGAGCCCCTCCAGAGAAAAGCCTCCTCCTCCTTCGCGCAAAAGCCGCATGACGGTTTTTTCTCCATAGTACGTTGGCAAAATGGAAACGCGGAAGGCCACGGCCTGCCCGGAAGCCTCAATTTTAAACCGGCCGTCTTGCGGGAGGCGTTTTTCGTCAAGTTTCAAATTCGCCAGCACTTTGATGCGCGCGGTAATGCCCGAGGCGGTCGTTTTCGGCAAAATCATCGCATCGTGCAAAATGCCATCTACGCGGTAGCGCACTAAAACCTGGTTTTCCATCGGCTCGATGTGAATGTCGGATGCTCCCTGAATAATGGCGTGATTCAAAAGCGTGTCCACAATCCGCACCACCGGCAAATCCTCGGCAAGTTTTTTCAGATCGGCCTCCGAATGCGTTTCTCCGTCCTCGCTCTCGGTAATCATTTTCAGTCCCTCGGCCTCCTTCTGGATAATGTCCCCGAATTCAGCCTTCAAGCTTTTCTGGTACTGCAAGAGCACCGTCTTCATCGACTCGGTATCGGTGAGGCGCGGAAGAATTTTTAACCCGACTTTTTTCTTAATGAAACTGATGGCCTCGATATCGTCGGTATCAAGCATCGCCACCTCAAGCGAAGTCCCGTCTTTTTTGAAGGCAACCACGTTATGATTCCGCGCAATCGGCTCCGGTATCAACGAAAGTATGGCGGGGTCTATCTTCTCGTTCCGAAGACTGATAAACGGCACGCCGATTATATAAGCTTTCATTTGACGGAGATCGTCTATGGTGAGCTTGCCTTCGCGCACCAAAATTTCATCAAAACCGGATTCGCTCCCTTTGGCTTTTTTCTCCGCGGCTTCAATATCCGAAAGTGATACGAGTCCGGTGTCGGTGATGAATTTTTTCAATTGTTCGTTGTTGACGTGCATGTTTCAAATGAAAATTTGAAAGTGAAAAAGTAAAAACCGCCGCTACTTTTTCATTTTTCATTTTTACTTTTTCATTTCTTTATTATACACCCCAAAAAAAAATCCCCCTACAAAATGTGTGGAAAGAAAAAACGCTCTGATTTGTCGCGGGGGAGAATATCTTCTCTGTGCCGTTATTCCTTGCCCGTGGAAAGAAATTTTTTGGCGAAAACCAGCAAATCGCCGTAAACATTTTTTGCTTCTTCGGTGAATTTTTTTATATGATAAAAACGAACATCGAGATATTCATGCGCCAACACATTGCGCAATTTCACGAATTGGGAAAGTTTATCGGCGGATTCTTCGCTGAAATTTTCTGAAAAAGAAAGCTCCCTGAGCATTTCCCGATACGTATCGGGAATGTTTTTTTTCTGCGAGGCGAGGATTATTTTTGCGATATCGATTGACGCGTTCACAAGGTTTTCCACCCAGCGTTCAATATTGCGCCGCGCCGCCGCATCCGTTCGGTACTCTTTTTCGGAAAATGCCGCAAACGTATTGCAGTCGGCGAGTTCTGATTCAAAAAAGTCTATTATTTTTACGAGTCGCGCCCGGTCAATATCCGAAAGAGAACGCGACCGCTCCTTGATTTCTTGAAATTCGCGAATGACTTCCATCCAGTCCTCCGCCGCCCGGCTTATTTGCAAGAGAAAACGGAGATACAAATCTCGGTCTTTTACCACAATGGGTATTCCCTCATTAATTGCTGAAAACGCCACGAGAGCGGGGGCGCGATTGAGTACGAGAAAATCCGTCCGTATCCCGACAATTCTTTCAACCTCCCCCCATACTTCATCCTCAGATTCAAAAAAATGATTTTCTTCCACGGAAATTTCCGCACCTTCCGTCGCAAAATAGACCGCAATATCAATATCCGACTCCGTATTGTGCCGATTCTTCGCGTAAGAGCCGAACACAAACGCCATTGACACGTCGGAACGCGCCGAAAAATAGTCTTTGAGAAGCTCGATTTTCTTTTTGGTATCGCTTGGCATGTTTTTTGACATGTTTGAAGTATAGCAAAATTTCGAGAAAATAAAAGTGCGATACTCTGCAAATTTGTTTCGTCGTCAAATTGAAAGTGTCTTCTCAGGGCGGGCGATGCTGGTAAAAAAACGCCCCGGACTACTCCAGAGCGCAACACTTTTTTAATTTTTACAACGACATCCAGCCATCAATCCCGCCTTTTGGATAATCATTGTCAAGGAACCACACTCCATTCTCTGAGCCCCGCACTCTCTCATAGATGTCTTCATCAACTTCGCACTCATATGGCGTTCCGCACTCCCTTGAATACTCATCGGGAACCTTTTTCGGCATGGCGTCCCAGTACTTCTGTACGAAAGCTTCGCGATCAAAAACAGCTTGAACGATTCGTCATCACCAATGCCGCAACGCAAGAAAGAAAAAAACCGCGGCTCGAAAAATCCGTGAAGATTGTCCCGAGAAATTTCGACCTCTTCGAGTACGATGCGACCGAACTCATTTACGCCGACAAAATCGCCTTCGTTGACTACAACACCGAGACAGCCGTCATCATTGAAAACCCAAAGCTCGCCGAGTTCCAAAAAAAGATATTCAAACTCCTTTTTATGAAGTTATGAACTCACCTTACGCACGACCAGAAAGATTTGGCGGTGAGTCCACCACAAGAGTACTTCCAAAAACATAGTCGTTGCACTCCTTGTTTTTTAGGTC